>JAKAZA010000068.1 GCA_021816155.1 Pseudomonadota bacterium
GCCGCGCGGGCGGGGCCGCCCGATGCTCGAGCGCACGCCCTACGTCGTCGACGCCGCGGTCGCGGCCCTGGCCGGGATCGAGCACCTGATCCTCTGCTCCGCGAAGAAGCCGGTGACCTTCTTCGCCTACCCGGGCAAGCCGCAGAGCGGGCTGCCGCCCACGGCCCAGGTCCACGTGCTGGCGCGCAAGGAGCAGGACCCGATAGACGCCCTGCGCCGTCTGGCCGAGGCGCTGCGCGCGCCGCCCGTCCCGGCGCCCGACAACGGCGAGCGCCCGCAGGTCGGCGCCGGGCCGCTGACGCCCGAGAACTTCGCCGCCACCGTGGGCGCGCTGATGCCAGAGGGCGCCATCGTGGTGGACGAGGCGATCACCTACGGCCGCGGCCTCGGCGACGCCACCAAGGCCGCGCCGCCGCACGACTGGATGAACCCCTCGGGCGGCGCGATCGGCGGCGGCATGCCGATGGCCGTGGGCGCGGCGGTGGGCGCTCCCGGCCGCCGGGTAATCAATCTGCAGGCGGACGGATCTGCGATGTACACGGTGCAATCGCTGTGGACGCAGGCCCGCGAGCGGCTGGACGTGACCACGGTGATCCTCTCCAACCGCAAGTATCAGATATTGCTGGGCGAGCTCGCCAACGTGGGCGCCAACCCGGGCCGCACGGCGTTGGAGATGATGGATCTCGGCAACCCGGACCTGAACTGGCAAAAGATGGCGGAGGCCATGGGCGTCGAAGCGGCCCGCACCGACACCGCCGACGGCTTCGCCGACCTGCTGGCGAGCTCGTTCCGCCGGCCGGGGCCGTTCCTGATCGAGCTTATCGTCTGACGTCCGTTCACCGGTTGGGCGGCGGCGCGCTTTCTACCTGCAGGCGCCTGCCCGGTACCGCGCCTTATTGCTCACGGCGGACGCGCCTCCCCACCAGACCCGGAGCTGCGCCCAGTCCACCCTGGGCCGGCCCGCATCCCGTCCTCCGATCGGCCAGACCCGCGCGACCACGAAATAGCTCGTGCTGGCGTAGGGCTGCTTGAACTGGGTCCGGCCCATCCGCCCGTCGCTGCTGGCGAACTGATAGGCGATCTTCGGGATCGGCCCTGTCCAGTTCTGCGGCAGCGCGAGCTCGATGCTTGCGATCAGGGTGACGCTGGCCGGACAGCGGGCTGCCGGCGAAGGCGATTGCGTTCGCAGCGCCACGATCAGCCGGGCCGGGGGCGGAGCGGCGGTCTGGCGGTGAACGACTGAGCCGGTCGCGCGGTCATGAACCGTCGCCGGGGTCCCGGCCTGTGCCACCCCTCCCGCGAAAAGGGCGGCTGCCGACGCGAGGCGGAGGACGGAGTTCTTCACGCTGGCATCCTGCGCTCCGAGGCTGGCTTCACAAAGCGGCGTGTCTTTGCGCAGCTTCACCCAACGACCCGGCAGACTCCGTCTGCGCGGCGCGATAGCGTCGGCCGATGTCGATCGCTTGCGACGCCGAAACGGAGTGACTGAGATGAGCGACGAGTCCGCGGCTAACGAGGCGCTCGGCAAGCGCTTCTTCGACCTGATCGAGGCCGGGGACCTCGCCGGCGCGGGGAACTGCTACGCCGACGATGCCGTGATCTGGCACAACACCGACGGCGTGGCGCAGGGCAAGGCCGCCAACCTCGAGACGTTGAAGCGTTTCACCGGCGCGTTCTCGTCCATCCGCTACGACAACCGGCGCCTCGTCGCCTTCCCCGGGGGCTTCGCGCACCAGCACGTCCTCAAGGCGCGACGCGCAGACGGCGGCGAGGTGGAGCTGGCGGCCGCGATCGTCTGCGAGGTGAAAGGCGGGCGCATTACGCGCCTCGACGAGTACTTCGATTCCGCCCAACTGGCGGCCTGGCTTCGCTGAAGCCTCAGTCCGCGCGGTAGGCGCCGCGCCGGTAGCGCAGCATCCGGCCGGCGCGGGCGGCGGTCTGCTCGCCATCGCGCAGCGCCGTCTGGCCGTTGACCAGCACCATCGCCACGCCGGCCGGCGTGCGCTTGGGATCGTCGTAGGTCGCGAGATCGGCGATGGCGGCCGGGTCGAACAGGACCAGGTCGGCATGGGCGCCCTCGCGGATGCGCCCGCGGTCCGCAAGCCCGAACGTATCGGCCGGGATCGACGTCATCCGCCGCACGGCCTCTTCCAGCCGCAGGACGCTGCGGCGGCGCACGTATTCGCCGAGCACGCGCGGGAACGTGCCGAAGAGCCTGGGGTGCGGCTTGCCGTCGAGCTCGGGGATGCCGTCGGAGCCGATCATCATGTCGGCGTGCCTGAGATTAGTCTCGACGTCGGCCTCGTCGATGATGAACTGGATGCAGAGCGTGCGCTCGCCTTTGGGCGCGGTGAGGATCGCACGCACCACCTCGGCCACGCCCATCCCGCGCTCGGCCGCGATGTCCCTCACCATCCGCCCTTCGAGCTCGCGGAACGGCGGGCACGTGGCGATGCGCATAACATCGGCCAGATCCTCATCGACGCGATCGAGGTCGAAGTACTCGATCATCCGCCCGGAACCAGCCGTATACGGATAGACGTCCAGCGTCACCCGCTGTCCAGCGGCGATCGCGGCGTCCACCTTGGCGAGCGAGGCGCCGACCTTGCCCCAGTTGCGTCGGCCGGCCGACTTGTGGTGCGAGATGTGGGCGTGGACGCCCGCCTCGCGCCCGATGCGCAGCGTCTCGTCGACCGCGCCCAGCAAATTGTCGCGTTCGTCGCGCATGTGGGTGGCGTAAAGCGCGCCGAACGCCCTCGCCTCGCGCGCCAGCTCGATCACCTCCTCGGTCTCGCTCCAGCGGCCCGGCCGGTAGATGAGGCCCGTGGAGAATCCGCAGGCGCCCTGCTCCAGCGCCCGACGGACGAGCCCCTTCATCCGGTCGAGCTCGCCGGCCGTCGGCGCGCGCTGATCGAACCCCATCACCTGCGCGCGCACCGTGTTGTGGCCGACCAGCATCATGTTGTTGATCGCCGGCCCGCGCGCCAGCACGGCGTCGAAGTAGCCTTCGAGGTCGGTGAAATCGCCCTCGAGCCCGGCGAGGATGCCGCCGCTGGCCGCCGCCCGGTCCGCGCCCGGCAGAGCGGGGACGGCCGAGAAGCCGCAGTTGCCGCAGACGCACGTGGTCACGCCCTGCGCCAGCTTGAAGCGCATGTCGGGGTGGCGGATGAAGGCGCCGTCGTCATGCGCGTGCACGTCGACGAAGCCCGGCGCGAGACACAGCCCGCCGGCGTCGATCTCCTCGCGCGCCGCGCCCACGCCCGCCCCCACGGCGACGATCCGTCCGCGCTCAACGGCCACGTCGCCGGCGAACCCCGGTCCGCCCGAGCCATCGAGGATGCGGGCGTTGCGGATGGCGATGTCGGCGGTCATGTCCCCCTTATATCCCGGCGGCGCGGCGGCGCCGAACGCTGGGCGCGGCGTCGGGTCGCCCCCTACGCCGGCGCGGTCTCGCGCAGGCCCAGCCGTTCGAACTGGCTGCGCGGCGCCCCCAATTCGACGAGCGCCGCGCGCAGCCGCGCCGCGAGTTCGCCCTCCAGCTCGCCGCCGGCCAGGTTCTCGTCCTCGCCGGGATCCGCTTGCAAATCGAAGACATAGTCACCGGTGGGGCGGTAGAGCGCCCAGTAGGGGATGCGGTCCCCGGCGGACCAGGGCTGGTGGATCACCGGCGTGTCGGAGCCGGGCATCCGGTCGAGGAAGGCGCGGTGGTCGGGCAGCGGCAGCGCGTCGTAGCGTGCGAGCCGGCCGTGGGTCGGCATCGTCGACCAGCGGTTGGAGAGCATCGAAAGCGGCGCGTTGACACCGCCGGCCGGGCCCCGGACGTACTTGTGGGTCTGGGTGACGAGCACCACTTCGCGGCCCCAGACCCCGGTCAGGAGCCAATCGCGGACCCTGCCGGCCTTGCCGTCGAGCAGCGGCATGAGCGAGCGTCCGTGGGTGCGCTGGCGCAGGGTGACGCCGAACACGTCAGCCAGCGTCGCGAAGATGTCGACCGCAGTGGTGAGGGCCTCGCAGGTCCCGGGCGTCACGCCCGGCGCCCGGATGACGAGTGGGATGTGGCCCAGCGTGTTGTAGATCGGCGCGCCGGGCTTGCCCCAGATGTCCTTCTCGCCGAGGTAATGGCCGTGGTCGGTGCACAAGACGACCATGGTGTCGTCCGCGAGCCCCTTGGCCTCGATCGCGTCCAGCAGGCGCCCGAACCAGGCGTCGATCATCGAGAGCTTGGCGCCGTATTGGGCCCGCACCTGCTGCGCCTGGCGCTTGGTGAGCACGCCCTTGGCGAGTCCGCCCACCACGTACGGCGGCCAGATCAGGTGCGGCCCATCCCAGTCGGGATCGTATTTTGAGGCCCAGGGCTGCGGCGTGTCGAACGGCTCGTGCGGGTCGAACTCGTCGATGAACAGCATGAACCGATCGTGGGCGCCGGCGTTGTCCTCGATCCAGCGCGCTGCGGCGGCCATGGTCTTCGGGCCGGGAAAGTCGGCCTCCGAGCGGAAATGTCCACGGCTGTCGTCGTAGGGCATGTGGCCGCGGCCGAACGACGGCGCGCCCGCCCAGCTCGGATCCGCACGGGTCTTCCAGGCGTCGCCCTCGTGGCCGCGCACGTAGTCCCACGCCGTGAAGTCGCAGTGGTAGTTCTCGCCGCCGGTCTCGAACAGGTGCGGGTGGTCGCTGATCAACTGGGTCGTGACGCCCGCCTCGCGCAGGCCGTAGGTGATCGCGTCCTCCCAGATCTCGACCGAACCCCACGCTTTCCACAGGAAGTCGAGCGCGCCGCAGAGGATGTCGTGGCGCGCCGGCATGCAGGGCAGCGAGCCGGTGTAGTGGCGCGTGAAGCGAACGCCGGAGGCGGCGAACCGGTCGATGTTCGGCGTCTCGAACTCGCGCCCTCCATACGCCCCCAGCATGTGCCGGTTGAGGCTGTCCAGCAGGACGACGACGACGTTGCGGGGGGTGGTGGACGAGGACGCCATCGGAACTCCGGGTTTCAGCGCGGTCGCGCCTATTATCCTAGCGAACGCCGGCCGTGGGGACCCTCGCGCCGCTTGCCTAGATCGGGTAGCCGCCCGCCGCGCATCCGCGCCTGGGACGATGGCCGATCGTTAACTACCCGCGCCCGGCCGGCCGACATAGCATCCGAGCAGGGGCGAGGGAGGGGATGGATGCGCAACAGCGTGGCCGCGGCGATGGCCGCGCTGATCGGGCTGGCGCCGATGACGGCCATCGCCGTCCAGCCGCCGGCGGGCGCGCCATCCGCGCCGACGACGCCCGCCGCCCCCACGCCGTCGGGTGCGCCGCTCGCCCCTGGCGCGCCTCTCCCTGCAGACCAGCTGGAGGCGTTCGTGGACGGCGTGGTGCGCACCGCGATGGCGCGCGACCACATCGCCGGAGTCGAGGTGTCGGTCGTCCAGGACGGCCGGATCGTCCTGGCGAAGGGGTACGGCTTCGCCGGCCCTGGCGGTCGCCCGGTCGACCCCGACCGCACGCTCTTCCGCATCGGCTCCGTCTCCAAGACCTTCACCTGGATCGCGGCGCTCAGGGAGGTCGAAGCGGGGCGGATGGCGCTCGACGCGCCGATCAACCGCTACCTGCCGCCCCGGCTCGCAGCGCCCGACGTCCCCGGCTGGCGGCAGATCGAGCTGCGCGACCTGATGACCCATTCGCCCGGTTTCGAGGATCGGCCGCTCGATCGCCTGTTCGAGCTCGATCCGGCCAGGATCCGACCGCTTGCGAGCCAGCTCGTGCTGGCGCGGCCGGCGCGGGTTTTCCCGCCCGGAACGACGCCCGCCTACTCGAACTACGGCGCCGAGCTGGCCGGCGCCGCCGTCGCCAATCTCGAGCACGCTTCCTTCCAGACCGTGGTCGAGCGCGAAATCATCGGACCGTTGGGCATGGCGCACACGACGTTCCGCGAGCCCTATGCGCCTCGCGCCGACCTGCCTGCGCCGATGCCGGCCGGCCTCGCGGCCGACGCCGCCACCGGCTACCGCTGGGTGAGCGGCGGGTTCGTGGCCGAGCCTTACGAGTACGTCACCCAGGGCGCGCCGGCGGGCGCCGGCTCGTCGACCGCTGGCGACATGGCGAGATACATGCTCGCGATGCTGGCGGGCGGACGCCTCGACGGCCAGACGATCTACGGCCCCGCCACCGCCGTCGCACTCTTCACACCGCTGCCGCGCACCGATGCGCCGGGCGACATCCCGATGGACCACGGCTTCATGCGCTTCGCCCTCCCCGGCGGCTTCGTCGGCCACGGGCACGACGGCGACACGATCTGGTTCCATTCCGGCATGGTGATGGTCCCTGACCTGAAGCTTGGCGTCTTCGTCACAACAAACACCGATACCGGCGAGCGCCTGGCAAGCGAGCTGCCGCCCCTGATCGTCGGGCGCTTCTACGCGCCGCCGCCGGCCGCTCCCCTGCCCGGCGCGCCCGCGCTGGCGAAACAGGCGGCGGTCTACGCCGGGACCTACATAACCAACCGGCGCCCGTTCAGCGGTCTTGAGAAATTCGTGTTCCTGGCTCTCGGACAGGCCAGGCTGACCGTCACGCCCGACGGCCGGCTGCTGACGCCCGGCCTCGACGGCTGGCGAGCGTGGACGCCGGCCGGCGCGGCTGGACGATTCCGCCGGGTCGACGGACCGCAGGTGACGTCCTTCCAGCTTGTCGGCGGACGGGCCCGGCGCTGGTACTCCGCCAGCGGCGTATCATCGTTCGACCGAGCCGGCCCCGTCTACGCTCTGAACAACCTGCTGCTCGTGCTCGCGGCGTCGCTGGTCGCGATCGCCGCCACGCTGGCCGGACCGCTGATCCGGCGTGGCCGCGGACTGCCGGAGACGGGCGTGCAGCGCGCCGCGAGCCGCATCCAGGTCGGCGCGGCCCTTCTGTGGCTCGCGGCGCTCGTCGCCCTGGCTCTCTTCACGAGCGGCGCGCGCGACCAGGCGCGGCTGCTCGCCAACTGGCCGGAGCCGGCGATCGTGATCGGCGCCAGCGCCGCGCTTCTGGCGGCGCTGGCGAGCTGGGTGGCCCTCGGGCTGACCGCCTTCGCATGGTGGGGCGACGAAGGCTGGGGCGCGTGGCGCAAGCTTCGCTTCAGCGCGACCTCGATCCTGCTGGCCCTGCTCGGCCTGCAGCTGGCCCTCTGGGGCGCGCTCGAGCCTTGGGCTACCTGACCCCGGGGCTGAAGGGAGACGTTAAGCGGCGAGGGTTTATGTCCCGCGGCCATGCGCGACCCCCGTCCCGGTATTCCGCACGAGCATCTCGCGGCGCTGAGCCACGAGTTCCGCACGCCGCTGAACGGCGTCATCGGCATGGCGCGCCTGCTGGACTCGACGCGCCTGACGGCCGAACAACGGGCCTACGTCGCCGCGTTGACGGAGAGCGGCGAGCATCTCCTCGGCCTGGTCAACGACATCCTGGACTACGCCCGCCTCGGCGCCGGCAAGACCGAGCTCGTCCTCGGCGCTGTCGCGCCGGAGGAGCTGCTCCGCTCGGTCTGCGAGCTTCTGAGCCCGAAGGCCCACGAGAAGGGCGTCGAGATCGGCTGGGCGGCTGACGCGGCGCTGCCGGCGATCGTCGCCGACGAAGGTCGGCTTCGGCAGATACTGCTCAACCTCGCCGGCAACGCCGTGAAGTTCGTGGAGACCGGCGGGGTGCTGTTGCTGGCCGAACGCGCGGGCGAGAACCGCCTGCGCTTCACGGTGTCCGACACAGGCCCGGGCGTGCCCGAAGCCGAGCGCGCCCGGATCTTCGAGGCGTTCGCGCAAGGCGACTCGGGGCTCGGCGCCCGCCAGGCCGGCGCGGGGCTGGGCCTGGCCATCGCGGCGCGGCTGGCCGACGCGATGGGCGGCGAGCTGGGCGTCGGCGGCCAGCCGGGACGCGGCGCCGACTTCTGGTTCGAGGCGGCGTTCGAACCGGCGCCCGCGCCGGCCGCCGCGCCGCGGCCGACGCTCGCGGGGCGCGCCGTGGCCATCGCCTCGCCGAGCGCCATCGTGCGGGAGGCGGCGGTGCGGCAGGTCGAGGCGAGCGGCGGGCGGGCGGTCCGCGCCGCCAGTCTCGACGAGGTGCTGGCGCTCGCCGACGAGGACATGGTGATCCTGGTTGACCAGCTGCTCGCCACCGAGGACGCGCCGCTGACGCCTCCTGAAGGCAAAGCCTGCGTGATCCTGCTGAGGCCCGAAGAGCGCGGCCGCATCGCGCCGTCCCGCGCGGCCGGGTTCGACGGATATCTGATCAAGCCGCTGCGCCGCGCTTCGCTGGTCGAGCGTGTGCTGGCGGCGGGCGCCCCGCATCCGGCCGACGACGACCGCGTCGCGCCGCGCCGGCCGGCCGGCGCGGCCACCGCGGGCGGCGTGCGCCTGCTGCTGGCCGAAGACAATCCGATCAACGCCATGCTGGCGCGCACGCTGCTGCGCCGCGAGGGCGCCGAGGTTGTGCACGTCGAGACCGGCGAGGCGGCCCTGCAAGCCCTGCTGGCCGATGCGTACGACCTCGTGCTGATGGACGTTCGCATGCCGGGCCTGGGCGGGCTGGAGGCCACCCGCACGCTCAGGGCGCGCGGCGTGACCACGCCCGTGGTGGCGCTCACGGCGAATGCTTTCGAGGACGATCGCAAGGCCTGCCTCGAAGCCGGCATGGACGACTTCCTGGTCAAGCCGCTGAGCCTCGAGGCGCTGCGCGGCGCGCTCGGTCGCTGGACCGGCCCCGGCTGGACGGGCGGACGGCCACGCGCCAAGGTCGCGTCCTGAGCGAGGATTCGGCCGACGGCGGTCGGCACGCCTCGCCGTCGAGGAGCCTCGCCTTTGGTCGCCACGACCGCTGACAGCCGCCCGCGCCGCCGGCGCGTCTGGGACGTGCTGGCCGCGCTCGGACGGCCCCGTGTGACCCTGATGCTCGCGCTCGGCGTAGCCTCCGGCCTGCCGTTTATGCTGATCGGGAACACCCTTGCCGGTTGGCTCAAGACGGCCGGCGTCGGCAATGCGGCGATCGGCTTCGCCTCGTGGGTCGGGATGGCCTACACGATCAAGTTCGTCTGGGGCGCGATGGTGGATCGCGTGCCGCTGCCCGCGCTCGGCCGCCTCGGGCGGCGGCGGGCCTGGATGCTGCTGAGTCAGGTCGTGATCGGCGCCGCCCTGGTCGGTATGGGCCTGATCGATCCGAGATCGCATCTGAGCTGGCTGGTGATGCTCGGCGGCGTCGCCGCCGTGGGCGCGGCGACCCAGGACACCGCCATGGACGCCTGGCGCATCGAGATCGCGGCCGACGCCGACGAGCTCGGCCTGCTGACCGCCGCCTACAGCATCGGCTACCGGATCGCGCTGATCTTCACCGAGGCGGTCATCCTGATGGTGGAGACGCGCATCGGCTGGGCCCTCAGCTACGTGATCTATGGGTCGGCGATGGCGATCGGGGTTGTCGCGGTGCTGCTGGCGCCGGAGCCGGCCGCGGCTGACGCGGTCATGCTCGCCAAGAGCGAGGCCACCGGCCGCGCCCCGCTCCGCGCGATCTACGACGCGGTGCTGGGTCCGCTCATCGCCTTCTTCCGCGCCCACGGCGTGGCGATGGCGGCGCTGATGCTGATCACCATCACATTCTACCACCTGTGCGACTACATGCGCGGCCCGATGAGCCTGCCTTACTACGAGACGCTCAGGATCGGCGGCGACACCATCGCCCTCGTCAGGCTGGCGATCGGCACGCCCTTCACATTCCTCGGCGTCGCGCTCGGCGGCGTGTCGTCGCTGAGAATCGGGAACCGGCCGACGCTGATCGTGGGCGCCATCGTCCAGCCGCTGGCCATTGGCGCGTTCGCCCTGCTCGGCTTTCACGGCGGCGACTATACGCTGCTGGCGCTGGGTGGCGTCCGGCTGACCGCCTTCCAGGCGATCATGGGCGCAGACGCGCTCGCCATCGGCTACTCGGGCGTGGCGCTCATCGCCTACATGTCGACGCTGACCAGCCTCGGTTACACGGCGACGCAGTACGCGCTGCTGACCTCGGCGCTCGCCTTCACCGGCAAGTTCCTGAAGGGCTTCTCAGGCGCCGTCGTCGACATGCTGCAGCAGGGGCGCAGCGCGAACGAGGCCTACGCGCTGTTCTACCTCGTCGCCGCCGCGCTCGGCCTGCCGGCCATCGTCCTGTGCCTTGCTCTGGCGCGAGCGCAGCGCGCGGAACCCGCGCCGCCGGTCGCGAAGGCCATCAACCGTTAGCGCAGATGGCGCCGACCACGCGGTGACTGCGGCGGAGATCATCAGCGGCGAGGTCGTAATTGGCGCGCGTGATCGGCTGGCCGACCGCGCCGGCCGGGGGCCGCGCTCCGGAGCCTCGCAGAGCCTCCAGGATCGCGTCCGGCGCGGCGGCGTAGATGCGGCCGCGCCGGGGCCGCCAGCCGAGCACGACGCCGACGACGCGGCCGCCTTCGTCGAGCGCCGGCGCCCCGACCAGTCCCGTGAGGTCGCTGCCCAGGCCTTCGGTGCGTCCGATCGCCGCCCAGGCGAGCACCGACGTTCCGGGCCGACGGCGGCCGCCCGCAGGCGCCGCCGCCGGCCCGATCAGGCGCATCGCCACCTCCCCCGGCCGGCCACGCACGTAGCCGGCGACATAGGCGAGCGACCCCATAGCGGGGGGCTTCGCAGCGAGCGGCAGCGCGGGGGCGCCGCCAGGCGTGGTCAGCACGGCCAGGCCGCCGCCGGATCGCGGCGACCGCGCCGTCGCCGTCACGCCGCGGCCGCCGCCGACGAGGATAGCCGGATGCTTGCAGCCGCGGACAAGCTGGGCGGGCGCGAGCCAGAGGCCACCGTCGCCGATGGCGAAGGCGGTGTCTTCAGGGCCGCCGAAGGCGCGGCGCACCGGCCGCACCGCAAGCGTGTCGAAAGGCGTCGCCTGGGCGAGGGCCGTGCGCGCCTGGCGCGAAAGCAGCGGCGGCGGCGCGGGCGCGTCGGCGTGCGGCCGGAACGCGAGAGCGGCGAGCAGCAGGGCGCCCGCGGCGCCCGGATAGATCAGCCAGGGGGGCGGGCGGGACCGAGCCTTGAACGCACCGCTCAAGGCGCGAGCGCCGCCGCCAGCACGATCGCCGTCGCGAGCTTGACGCCGACCAGCAGCACGGCCGCGGCGATGTCGCCCTCCCTGACCCGCAGCGGAAGGCCGACGAGCACGAGGTCGATGCCCCAGAAGAGCGCCAGCTGCAGGATCAGCGCCGCCCCGCCCCAGAGCGCGATCGCAAGCAGGGAAGCCGAGCCGGCGAGCGCGAAGGCCAGCGGGATCGCCAGCCCGACCAGCACCCCGGCGAGCGAGAGCGCCGCGGCCGCGTTGCCCTGCCGGATGAGCTGGATCTCGCGGTTCGGCGTGAGCAGCGCATGAAGCGCCGCAGCTCCAATCAGCAGGACGATCGCGACGCCGGCGTGCAGCAGCATGGCCGGAAAGCCGACCGCCCAGGCTTCCAGCTCGGGAGTCTGCGCCGAAAGGGGCATCGCCGCTCCAGACGTTCAGTGAGGTCCGCCTGGCTACGTCCTTATCACGCTCTGCGGACGACGCGGCGCCGCTTCACGCCGCCGGCGAGGTCAGGCGCCGTCTTGCGCTGGCCCGCAGCTTCTCGGATTCGGACTTGAGCTGTCCGCAGGCGGCGAGGATGTCGCGGCCGCGGGGCCGGCGGATCGGCGAGGCGTAACCCGCGCGCTTGAGAATGGCGGCGAACGCCTCGATCGCCTCGGGCGCCGAGCATTCGTAGGGCGCGGCCGGCCAGGGATTGAAGGGGATCAGGTTGATCTTGGCCGGGATGCCCGCGATCAGCTTCAGGAGGGCGCGCGCGTCTGCAGGGCTGTCGTTGACGCCCTTCAGCATCACGTACTCGAAGGTGACGCGCCGCGCGTTGGACAGCCCCGGATAGGCGCGGACGGCGGCCATCAGTTCGGCGAGCGGGTAGCGTCGGTTGATCGGCACGAGCGCGTCGCGCAGTTCGTCTCGTGTCGCATGGAGCGAGACCGCGAGCATCGCGCCCGTGCGCTCGCCCAGCGCCCGCATCTGCGGGACGACGCCCGAGGTCGACACCGTGATCTTCCGTCGCGAGATGGCGATGCCCTCATTGTCGGAGATGACGTCCAGCGCCTGCGCCACGTTGTCCAGGTTGTAGAGCGGCTCGCCCATGCCCATGAAGACGACGTTCGAGAGCCGGCGGTTCTCGTTCGAGGTGGGCCATTCGCCGAGGTCGTCGCGCGCGACCTGCACCTGGGCCACGATCTCCGCGGCCGTCAGGTTGCGCACCAGACCCTGGGTGCCGGTATGGCAGAATGCGCAGTTCAGGGTGCAGCCTACCTGGCTCGAGACGCAGAGCGCGCCGGAACGCGCCACGTCGGGGATGAACACTGTCTCGGCCTCAACCCCAGGCGCGAAGCGGATAAGCCACTTGATCACGCCGTCGCGGCTCTCCTGACGCTCGGCGATCTGCGGCCGCACCAGGACGAAGCGCTCAGCCATCGCCGCCCGCGTCTCCTTCGCGACGTCGCTCATCCGCGCGAAGTCGGTGACCCCGTAGTGGTGGATCCAGCGCCAGACCTGGCCGGCGCGCATCCGGGCCCTTTCGGTCGAGGCGACGCCCGCCTCGACGAGCGCGCGCTGCAGTTCGGCGCGGGTGAGGCCGGCGAGGTTCGGAGGGGAGGGGGTGGCGGCCTGGGTCATCGTCGCGATAGCGGTCCTACCAGATGGGAAGCCGCGCGGCGATGCGCCAAACCTTCCCCGCCTCGCGGGAACCGCTATGGTCGCGCGCGACAGATCGAGGAAGGACCATCCATGGAAGTCAAAGACCGGATCGTCGTGGTGACCGGCGCAGCGAGCGGGATCGGACGGGCGCTGGCCCGCCTGTTCGCCCGGGAAGGCGCGAAGCTTGTCGTCTGCTCCGACGTCAACGGCGACGGCGCGAAGGCGGTCGCGGAGGAGGTGGGCGGCATCGCCTTCACGACCAACGTCGCGCGGGAGGCCGACATCGTCGCGATGATCGAGGCGGTCGAAAAGGATCACGGGCCGATCGACCTGTTCTGCTCCAACGCCGGCATCGGCATTGGCGGCGGGGCGGAAGTGCCTGACGAGGGGTGGCAGCGAATCTGGGACATCAACGTGATGGCCCACATCTGGGCCGCCCGGCACATGATCCCGCGGATGGTCGCCCGCGGCGGCGGCTACCTCCTCAACACCGCCTCGGCGGCGGGTCTGCTCTCGCAGATCGGCTCGGCGCCCTACGCGGTGACCAAGCATGCGGCCGTGGCCCTCGCCGAGTGGCTGTCGATCACCCACGGCGCTCAGGGCATCAAGGTCTCGGTGCTTTGTCCGCAGGCGGTGCGCACCGCGATGACGGCCGGGAACCCGGACGGCGTCGCCTCCGTCGACGGCATGATCGAGCCGGAAGCGGCTGCGCAGGCCTGCCTGGAGACGATCCGCGCCGAGACGTTCCTGGTGCTGCCTCATCCGCAGGTGCTCGACTACATGCGCCGCAAGACCGCAGACTACGACCGCTGGCTCGGGGGCATGCGCAAGCTTGCGACACGCTACCCGGCGGGACGAGCCCTCTGAGCGGGAAGAACCCCAAAGTCGATGCGTTCCTGGCCCGAGCCGACAGGTGGCGGGCGGAATTCGAGCGCCTGCGGGCCATCGTCCTCAGCCGCGACCTGCAGGAAGAGCTGAAGTGGGGACAGCCCTGCTACACGTTCGAGAACCGCAACGTGCTGCTGATCCATGGGTTCAGGGACTACTGCGCGATCCTGTTCGTGAAGGGTGCTTTGGTGGACGACCCGGCCGGCGTTCTCATCCGGCAGACGAAGGACGTGCAGGCGGCGCGGCAGATAAGGTTCGCCGGCCTCGCCGAGATCGCAAAGGCGGAAAGCCTGCTGAAGGACTACGTCGATCGGGCGATCGCCGTGGAGCGGGCCGGCCTAAAGGTCCCGATGAAGGAGACCGGGGCGTTCGCGATTCCGGCCGAGTTCCAGGCGAGGCTGGACGGCGATCCGGCGCTGAGATCGGCTTTCCAGGCGCTGACGCCGGGCCGGCAGCGCGGCTACCTGCTCCACTTCGCGGCGGCCAAGCAGGCCAAGACCCGCGAGGCGCGGATCGACAGGAACGCCCCGCGTATCCTCGTGGGGAAGGGGCTGCTCGACGACTAGAAGATCTCGGACGTGATGCGTCCGTCGCGATGGAGGACGGCGCGCTTCATGCCGCCCGTCGTGAACGGCGCCGCGATCTCGCCGGTCGCCGAGACGGCGATCAGTCCGCCCGAGCCGCCCAGCGATCCGACGTCGGCGAGGACCGCGTCGGCGGCGACATCCAGGCTCTGGCCGGCGAGCCCGAGGCGGAAGCTCACCTGCGCCGCCGCCGCGGCGCGGATGAACGCCTCGCCGAGGCCGGTGCAGGAGACGGCGACCCGGCCGTCCGCCCAACAGCCCGCGCCGACGATGGGCGAGTCGCCCACCCGGCCGAACAGCTTTCCGTGCGTGCCGCCGGTGGACGTGGCGGCCGCGAGCGCGCCGGTCTCGTCGAGCGCCACGCAGCCGACCGTGCCTGTGGAATGCGCCGTCGCCGTGCTGGGGCGGACCGGCGTGAACCACGAGGCCTCCACGCGCTCCAGCCCCTCGGCGTCGGCGAACGCCGCGGCGCCGGACCCGGCCAGCAGCACGTGCGGCGTCCTCTCCATCACAGCGCGGGCGGCGCGGATCGGCGAGGCGAATCCCTCGAGCGCGGCGACGGCGCCGGCGCGCCGCGTCCGCCCATCCATCAGGCTCGCATCGAGCTCGAAGCGCCCGGCCGTGTTCGGCGAGGCGCCGCGGCCGGCGACGTAGAGCCCCGACGCCTCCAGCGCCGCCACGGTCTCCATCGCCACGTCGAGCGCGCTGGCGCCCGCCGCGAGCCGGTCGCGGCCGGCCTCGACGAGGCCCCGCATATGGGCGATCTCGGCCGCGTAGTCGCGGTCCCTTGCGAGGCCGCCCGCGCCGCCGTGCAGCACGAGACTCAAACATTTGTTCGCCAACGTCCGTCCCTCACCCTTCCTTGCACGACGGCCTTCCGATAGCGTCGCGCCGCCGAAAGGGAAGGCCGAGAGACGGGGAGACGAAACCGATGAAAGCGCTGCTCAGCAAGGAGGTCGGCGGACCCGAGACGCTGGTGCTGGAGGACATGCCCAGCCCCAAGCCGAAGCCAGGCTTCGCGGTGGTCAGCGTCAAGGCGGTGGGCGTCAACTACCCTGACGTGCTGATCATCGAGGACAAGTACCAGTTCAAGCCGCAGCGTCCCTTCGCGCCGGGAAGCGAGATCAGCGGCGTCGTCAAAGAGATCGGCGAGGGCGTGACCCACGTGAAGGTCGGCGACCGCGTGCTCGGCAACACCGGTTGGGGCGGCATGGCCGAGGAGCTGGCGCTGGAAGCCGGACGGCTGATCAAGATTCCGGATTCGATGCCGTTCGACGAGGCGGCGGCGTTCATCATGACCTACGGCACCTCGTACTACGCGCTGAAGGATCGCGGCCACCTGAAGCCGGGCGAAAGCCTGCTGGTGCTGGGCGCGGCCGGCGGCGTGGGGCTGGCGGCCGTCGAGCTCGGCCGAGCGATGGGTGCGCGGGTGATCGCAGCGGCGTCGTCGGAAGAGAAGGTCGCGCTGGCCAAGGCGCACGGCGCCGACTCCGGCGTGGTCTATCCGCTCGGACCGTTCGACCGCGAGGGGCAGAAGGCGCTGGCCGACATCTTCAAGCAGGCGGTAGGCCCGAACGGCGTCGACATGGTCTACGACGGGGTCGGCGGCGACTACGCCGAGGCCGCCGTGCGCTCGATGGCCTGGGAAGGCCGCTTCCTGGTGATAGGCTTCCCAGCCGGCATCCCGCGCGTGCCTTTCAACCTCGCGCTGCTCAAGAGCTGCGACATTGTCGGCGTGTTCTGGGGCGCGGCGGTGGCCCGCGACCCGGCGGCCCACCAGCAGAACGTCAAGGAGCTGCTGGACATGTACGTGGCCGGCAGGATCAAGCCGCACGTCTCCGAGCATTACCCGCTCTCGCGCGCCGCCGAAGCCATATCCCACCTCGCGAGCCGCAAGGCCCTCGGCAAGGTGGTGGTGATGGTCGACTGACGGGCGGAGGGCGGCGCGCGTCAGCCCTGCGTGGGCTCACGCCAGCGCAAGATCGTCGGCGTGGATCAGAGGCCCGGCCGAGTAGCCGAGGGTCGGTTCGATCGCATCGGACTTTAAGCCGACGATCCGCGTGGCGTCGGCGGCGTCGTAGCGCGCGAGTCCGCGGGCTATCTCGCGGCCTGAGCGGTCGCGCACCACCACAGCGTCGCCCTTGCCGAAGCGGCCTTCGACCGCGAAGACGCCGGCGGCGAGCAGGCTCTTGCCGGCGCGCAGCGCGCGCGCGGCCCCTTCGTCCACCACCAGCGCGCCTTGCGGCGCGAGCGAGCCGGCGATCCAGGCTTTGTAGGCGGCGCCGGGCGTGGCGGGCGCGACGAAGACGGTGGACTTGCCGCCCGCCTCCACCACGGCGAGCGGCGAGGCGACGTCGCCGCGGGCGATGAGCGTCGAGCAACCGGCGGCCGCTGCGATCCGCACCGCCGCCAGCTTGGTCGCCATGCCGCCGGAGCCGACATTGGCGCCCCCGCCCATCGCCTCGATCTCGGGCGTGAGCTGCGCGACGCGGGGAATGTGGACCGCCGCCGGATCGCGCCGCGGATCGGCGGTGTACAGCCCATCGACGTCGGAAAGCAGCACCAGGAGGTCGGCGCCGACCATCTGCGCGACGCGCGCAGCGAGGCGGTCGTTGTCTCCGTAGCGTATCTCCTCGGTCGCGATGGTGTCGTTCTCGTTGACCACCGGCGTCGCGCCTAGCTGGAGCAGTGTCTCCAAGGTGGCGCGGGCGTTCAGATAGCGGCGGCGCACCTCGGTGTCGTCCGGCGTCATCAGCACCTGCGCGGCGGTAAGGCCTGCGGGCGCGAGCGCTTCCTCCCAGGCTCGCATCAGCAGCGACTGCCCGGCGGCGGCGGCCGCCTGCTTCTCGGGCAGGGTGAGCGCGCGGCGCTTGAGCCCCAGGCGTCGTCGGCCGAGCGCGATCGCGCCCGACGAGACGATCAGCACCCTCTGGCCGCGCGCCCGCATCCGGCCGAGATCGGCGGCCAGGCCGGCGAGCCAGGCGGTGTGCGCGGCGCCCCCGCCGGGATCGACGACGAGAGCCGACCCCACCTTCACGACGACGAGCTTCGCGGACTCCAGCGCGCTCACGGCCGCCAGTCCTTCGCCGGCGCGGCGGGCGCCGTCGCGGGCCGGCGCACCCTGGCGTAGGCGGCGCGCAGCAGGGCGGTGACGCCCTCGCCCGACGCCGCCGAGACCAGCGCCGGCGGCGCGCCGGCGGCCGCTTCCAGTTCGGCCGCCCTGGCGGCGCGCGCCTCGGGGGTCAGCGCGTCGATCTTGGAGAGCGCGACGAGTTCGGGCTTATTCTCGAGCCCGGCGCCGTAGGCCGCGAGCTCGGCCCGCACGGTGCGCCAGGCGCCGGCCACGTCGTCGCCGGTCGCGTCGACGAGGTGGATGAGCGCCGAGCACCGCTCGAGATGGCCGAGGAAGCGCACGCCCAGTCCCGCGCCTTCCGCCGCGCCCTCGATCAGGCCCGGGATGTCGGCGAGCACGAAGCGCTCGGCGGCCGAGAGATCCACGACGCCGAGGTTCGGAGTCAGGGTCGTGAACGGATAGTCGGCGATCTTCGGGGTGGCGGCGCTCACCGCGGCGAGGAACGTGGACTTGCCGGCGTTGGGCAGGCCCACGAGGCCGACGTCCGCGATCAGCTTCAGGCGCAGCCACACCGCCTTCTCCTCGCCCGGCAGGCCGGGATTGGCGTGGCGGGGCGCGCGATTGACCGGCCCCTTGAAGTGCGCGTTGCCGAAGCCGCCGTTGCCGCCGGCGGCCAGGCGCACGCGAGCGCCGAGCGCGTCGAGGTCGGTAATCAGGGTCTCGCCATCCCCATCCAGCACCTCCGTGCCCACCGGCACGCGCAGCACCACGTCCGCGCCGTTGGCGCCATGCCGGTCGCGGCCCATGCCGTGGCCCCCGGTCCCGGCGCGGAAATGCTGCTGGTAGCGGTAGTCGATCAGCGTGTTGAGCCCCTCGACCGCCTCGACCCAGACGTCGCCGCCGCGGCCGCCGTCGCCGCCGTCCGGCCCGCCGCGCGGGATGAACTTCTCGCGCCGGAACGAGACCGCGCCCGCGCCGCCGTCGCCCGAGCGGACATAGACCTTGCACTGGTCAAGGAACTTCATGGCGAAGCCTTTAGACGAAACCGGGCGCAGCCCCAAAATCCGTGGGGACCGACGACAAAGGAAATGTGGCCAGCGTCACTTTCGCGTGGCAGGCTCGCCGACCGGGATCGGACAACGAGGGGAACGCTCGGTCAAGGGCGTCCGGGGGAGGAACGACGATGACGCTTTTTCCGCTGACGGCGATCGTCAGCCTGCTGTGCCTGCTGCTCTACTTCTACATGGGACTGAGGGTCGGCCGCGGCCGCACCAAGTATGGCGTCGCTGCGCCGGCCGTGACCGGCCATCCGGACTTCGAGCGCGACTACCGCATCCAGATGAACACGCTGGAGTGGCTGCCTATCTTCCTCGTCTCGCTGTGGCTCTTCGCCTGGGCGTGGAACTCCGACCTCGTCGCGGCTGTGATCGGCGTGGTCTGGTTCGCCGGGCGCGTCCTCTACCTGACGGGCTACGCCCGAGCGGCGGAGGCGCGCGGGCCCGGCTTCGGCATCCAGGCGCTGGCGACCGCCGCGCTGCTGTTCGGCGCGCTGGGCCGCATTGTCTGGCAGATCGTCCAGCGCGGGGCCTGATCCGCGCACGAACTGTCAGCAGCCGGCGAGATCGGCTGCTAATGCTTTGAATTAAAGGAACTATTCATGTTGCGGGGCGTCTGATTCGTCCCCCAACTGATGGGGTTTCGATTCGGAGCGCGACATGTCCGAAACCGACCTTTCCCGGCAACTGCGCGGCCAGCGGCTGACGACCACCGAGGTGATCTACTACCTGCCCGACCATCCGGCGCTGCTGCAGCGGTTCCTTTGGCAGACGCTGGACTTTCCGCCGGAGTTCCCGCGCGTCTGCAAATTCCTCGACTTCTGGCGCCGCGAGATCGACGCGGTCATCCACTCGGTGACCTGCTCGGCCGTCGGCCTCATCGCGCCGGCGCGGCTGAGCGTCGGCCGCGAGATCGGCGTCCTGCACTGAGGCTTCCCTGCGGCGGCGCCAAGGCGTAGCTTGCGGCGCGTCATGCCTCGTTTCGCGCTTGTCGCCATGTTCGCGGTCGCCCTCGGCCTTTCCGCCTGCGCCACCGCCACGCCCTACCAGCCGCTCGCCTCAGGGAACGCCGTATCGGGCGGCTACAGCGAGCAGAAACTCGACGACGTCCACTTCCAGGTCAGCTTCAGGGGGAATGACGCCACCTCGCGGGCGCGGGTGGAAACGTACCTCCTTTACCGCGCGGCCGAACTCACCATCGCGCATGGCTACGACTGGTTCGAGATGGTCGACAAGCACACCCATAACAACGGCAGCACCTATATCGAGGGCTGGGGCCCCGACGTGGGTTGGGGCTGGGGCGGCGGCTGGGGCGGGTACTGGGCGCCGGCCTGGTCGTTCTACGGCGGCCCCGGAGTATGGGGC
>JAKAZA010000001.1 GCA_021816155.1 Pseudomonadota bacterium
CGAGGACGTGGCCGGCGCGCTGGCGCGGCGCGGGATCCGCTCGGCGCCCAAGGTGGTCGTGCACGGCCATCCGGACGGCTTCCAGATCCTGCGCCAGGCCGGTCAGGTCGAGGCCGATCTCATCGTCTGCGGCGCGTACGGCCACAGCCGGCTCGGAGAATGGGTGTTCGGCGGCGTCACCGCCGACCTCCTGGGCCAGGACGAGGCCTACCTGCTGTTCAGCCACTGACCGGAGGCGGTCGAGGGGGCCGCGATGGAGTGTGTCGGCGAAGTGCTGCTGGACCGGTGCGATGCGGTGCGCGCCGACCTGCTGGTGATGGGCGCGCGTACGGCCATTCCCGCGCCGAGGAACTCGTCCTGGGCGGCGTGACGCGCGCCATCCTTGCCGAGACGCGAACGCCCACGCTGTTGTCGCATTGAACCCGAATTGGCAGGAACCATCGGCCACGCTATCTGGTTCTACCAGGCGGCCTGCATTTGAGGTCGCGTCGAAAGGGGATCAGATGCGAAAGTTGCTGCTCAGCGCCAGCCTAGTGGCGAGCCTCGCGGTCGCCGGAACGCCTGACCTCGCCGGCGCCTATCCTTATCATCACTACTACCACCATTATCACCATCGCTACCGCCACTACTATCGCGGGTGCCATTACCAACGTCTGCGCAACGGTCGCATCGGCGCCGTCTCGGGTGCGGTCGGGGGTGGCATCATCGGCGGCGCGCTGACCCATGGCGGCGTCGGCGGCGCCTTGCTCGGCGCCGGACTCGGCGCCTTCACCGGTCACGCCCTCGCGCGCACCGCGACCCGCTGCTAGCCGCCCGGCAGCAGCATCGCGAGGGCCGCCAGGCCCATCACGCCCGTGGCGATCCAGCCCAGGACGATGAGCGTCCGGCTGGCGGCGTACTCGCCCATCACCGACCTCTTGGAGGCGAGCAGGACGATGACCGTCATCAGCGGCACGGCGACGACGCCGTTGATGACGGCTGACCAGAACAGCGCCTTCATCGGGTCGATCGGTGAGTACTGGATGACAAGCGCGATCAGCACGCTGAAGGCGATCACGCCATAGAAGCCGCGGGCGTCGGTGGCCTTCAGCTCGAGGCCCTCCTTCCAGCCCAGCGCCTCCGAGAGGCCGTAGGCGGCAGAGCCCGCCAGCACCGGCACGCCGATCAGGCCGACGCCGAGGATGCCGGCGGCGAAGAGCAGGTAGGCGAAGTCGCCAGCGAGCGGCTTCAGCGCCTTGGCCGCCTGCGCCGCGGACTCGATGTCGGTCACGCCCGAGGCGTGGAGCGTCACCGCCGTCGCCAGAATGATGAAATAGGCGCTGGCGTCGGAGTAGAGCATGCCGCTCCAGGTGTCCCACTTGATGCGGCGCAGCTCCTTGCCGGCGGCGGACCGGTCGGCGGTCAGCGGGCGGCTGTGGCGGGCGCGCATGTCCTCGACCTCTTCCGAAGCCTGCCAGAAGAAGAGGTAGGGGCTGATGGTGGTGCCGAAGACGCCCGTGATCACCGCCGCCGCGTCGCGGTCGAGCCTGAACCTCGGCCAGATCGTGCTCAGCGCCACCTCGCCCCATGGCACGCGCACAGTGAACAGCACCAGGAAGTAGGCGAGCAGCGAGAGCGTCAGCCATTTCAGGTAGGCGACGTAGCGGTGATACGGCACGAAGATCTGCAGGCAGAGGGTGAGAAGTACGAACACCACCGTCCCGATGTGGCGGTCTACGCCTGTGACCAGCTGGCTCGCCTCGCCCATCGCGGCGACGTCCGCAGCGATGTTGAGCGTGTTGGCGACGAGCAGCAGCACCACCACGATCTTCAGCACGATCGGCGGGAAGGCCGCCTTTATGTTCGCCGCCAGCCCCTTGCCGGTGACCCGGCCGATGCGCGCGCAGATCGACTGGATCGCCGCCATCAGAGGGAAGGCGAGCGGCATCGTCCAGAGCATGTGGAGCCCGTACTGGGCGCCGGCCTGGGAATAGGTGGCGATGCCGCTTGGATCGTCGTCGGCGACGCCGGTGATCAAGCCGGGGCCGACGCGCGCCAGAGGGTGCTCCTTCAGGCGGTCCCAGGCGCGGGCCAGGAACCCAGCCCGGCGCTCCGAATCCGAAGGCGTGTCGCTCACGCTAGGACGCTGCCGCCGTCCGGACGGTCCGCACCAGCGGATTGGGCGTCGGCCCGGCCACGCGGACCAGCGTGTTGCTGTCCTCGTGGTGGAAAGCCTCTCCCTTCACCATCAGCACGGTGTCCTCGAAGTACGACCAGGTTCCGTCGGCGTGGAAGGTGACCGTCATATCGTAGGACACGGTGCGGAACGCGGCCTCGAGGAACGCCGTCGAGCAGATGCCGTATTCCGTCTCGCCCCGCCGAGCCGAGACGGTGATCGACGAGGCGTCCGCCGCCGCCTGCCCGCTCGCCAGCGCCACCTGGCCGCGCGGAATGGCGAGCGTCTGTAGGACAAGGCCGGTCGCCGGCTCCCAGAGCCAGTATCCGATCTGGTCGTGGTAGGTGGCCGCCTCGCCGGGCTTCAGGATGTGGGTATGGTAGCGCAGGCCGTAGAACAGCTGCGGGCCGTTGGCCTGTGGATCGATGGGCTGCAGTTCGATGCGCTCGAGGAACTGGGCGCGGTCCGGCCCGTCGGCTTTCGGATTCACGTCGAGGCCCTTGGCGCCTTCCCAGACGCCGGCCAGGCGGCTCAGCGGACCGAGGTTGGCGAGCGTGTCGGGGTCGATGTCCTCCGGCTCGGAGAAGATGTCGGATGGGATTTCGCTCATGCGCGTTTCCAGCAAAGCCTCCTGCGGCATTGGCCGGGCTCGCCGACGTCGTCAACCCGCCGAACCTCCGACGCCGCCAAGCTGACAGCCACGTCGAATCCGTTAAGAGAGGCGTGGCCCCTCCGCGCGGCAAAGCGAGCCAGACCATGACCGATCTGCAGGCGATCATCCTGGCCCTGGTGCAGGGGATCACCGAGCTGTTCCCGATCTCCAGCCTCGCGCACGCCGTGCTGCTGCCGCCGCTCCTGGGCTGGAAAGTCAACGAGAGCGCCGAGGGCTTCCTGCCCTTCCTGGTCGTGATGCACGTCGGCACCGCGCTGGCGCTCCTGATCTACTTCTGGCGCGACTGGCTGAACTTCGCCACCGCGGTCCTGATCCGGCGCGGACCAAAGGCCGAGGCCGAGCGGCGCATCTTCTGGCGGGTCGTCGTGGCGACGATTCCGGCGGTGATCGTGGGCGCGGCGTTCGAGAAGTGGCTGGCGCACAACTTCGGCGATCCGCGGCTCGTCGCGGGCGTCCTGATCGCCAACGGCGTGATGCTGTTCGCGGCCGAAAGGCTCCGCGGGCGTCAGGAGCGCGCTCTGTCGCGGCTGCGGTGGCTCGATGCGGTGGTCATCGGGCTCTGGCAGTGCCTGGCGCTCATCCCCGGCTTCTCGCGGTCGGGCGCGACGATGGCGGGAGGCTACCGCGCCGGGCTCGACCACGAGGACGCCGCGCGCTTCTCGTTCCTGACCGCGACGCCGATCATCCTCGCCGCGGCGGTGAAGGAGACGCCGAAGCTGCTGCACATGCACGATGCGTTCGGTGGCGCGTCGCTGGTCGCCGGCGCCGTGGCCGGTCTCGCCGCATTCGTCAGCGTATTCCTGCTGATGCGCTGGTTTCGCCAGACTGAGGTGAAGGGTTTCGATCCGTTCGCTCTCTATTGCGCCCTGGCCGGCGCCGGTTCGCTCGTCTGGCTGGCGCTCCACCGGTAGCCACGAGCGCTTGGCGCGCGACTCGAGGTCGTGCGAAAGCTTCACCGCTTCCGCCAAGGTCCTTCGAGTTCGCGTCGCCCAATGACCACCGAGACTGCGACCGACCAGGCGGTCCACGCCCAGGCGGACCTGCCGAGCGAGACGCGAGCGCGGATTCTCATCTACCTCGGCGTCCTGACGTTCATGGTCGGCTTCGGCGCGCCGTTCGGCGGGCTCATCGCCGTGCCGGTGACCTATTTCCTGAAGAACAAGCTGCACTTCAGCGCGATCCGGGTCTCCGAATTCCAGCTGGTCGCCGCGATCCCGCTCTACGCCTCGGCGCTGTGGGGCTTCGTGCGCGACAACTGGAGCCCGTTCGGCATCCGCGACCGGGGCTATCTGATCGTGTTCGGGTTCGCGTGCGCGGTCCTCTACCTGGCGTTCGCCTTCGCGCCCGCCTCGCCGGTTGGGCTGGCAGGGGCCATGAGCGCGCTGACCTCGGCTTTCCTCTTTGTGCAGAGCGGACAGCTTGGCCTCACCTCCGCAATCGGGCGTCAGCACGTGATGTCGGGCCAGGTCAGCGCGCTCTGGAACGCGGTCAACAGCCTGCCGACCCTGCTCGCCTTCGCCATCGGCGGCTTTCTCTCCGATCAGATGGAGGGCAAGCACGCCGACGCGGCGGCGCGCACGCTGTTCATGGTGGGCGCGGCGACGATGCTGGTGATCGGCGCCTTCGCGCTCTGGCGGCCGCGCGCGGTCTACGACAACCTCCGCGACGAGCGGGTCGAGAAGAGCACGCCGTGGGCCGACGCCAAACGTCTCGCGCGCCACTGGCCGATCTATCCGGCGCTCCTGATCTGGTTCCTCTGGAACTTCGCGCCCGGATCCAACACGCCGCTGCAGTTCTATCTGCAGGACAAGCTGCACGCCGACGACGCCACGTTCTCCTTGTGGAACGCGGTGTTCGCGGCCTGCTTCATCCCGACGTACCTGCTCTACGGCTTCCTCTGCCGACGCGTGAAGCTGGGCCGGCTGATCTTCTGGGGCACGGTGGTCGGCGTGCCCCAGATGACGCCGCTGCTGTTCATCCACACGCCGCAAGGCGCGCTGATCGCCGCGGCCCCCAGTGGCCTGATGGGGGGCCTTTGCACCGCCGCGTTCGTCGACCTGATCATCCGCTCGTGTCCGAAAGGCCTGGAGGGCACGATCCTTATGATGACCACCGCCTTCTACTATCTCGTGACGCGGCTAGGCGACCTGCTCGGCACCGCGCTCTACGAGAAGTTCGGCGGCTTTGCGGTCTGTGTCGCGGCCATCACCATCGTCTACGCCGCCATCCTGCCGGCGTTGCTGCTCGTCCCCCGCCGGCTGCTCGCGACGGCGGACGGCGAGGCGCTCGAGGATCCAGGTGGGACGTTCGGCTGAGCGCCGCTGCGGCGCGGCGAGGGCCGCCACCCCCGGACGCTGATCCGGGGATGGCGGGGCGGACGGTTCAGTGCGCGGTCGCGCGGCCGATCTCCAGCTTCTCGCCGCCGTTGGTCACGCTGATCACGGCGCCGTCCTCGATGTCGCCGGCGAGCAGCCGGCGCGCGATCGGATCGACGAGTTCCTTCTGGATCACGCGCTTCAGCGGCCGGGCGCCGTAGACGGGGTCGTAGCCGCGCTCGGCGAGCCAGTGCAGCGCGCCGGGGTCGAGGTGGATCGCCATGCGCCGGTCGGCCAGCAGCTTTTCCACGCGCTCCAGCTGGATCTTCACGATCGAGTCCATCTGCTCGCGTCCAAGCCGATGGAAGAGCACGATCTCGTCGATCCGGTTCAGGAACTCGGGCCGGAAGTGCTTGCGCACCGCGTCCATGACGAGCGGGCGGACGGCCTCGACACTTTCCACACCCTCGCTGACCGGCATGCTCGCCAGGTATTCGGAGCCGAGGTTCGAGGTCATCACCAGCAGCGCGTTGCGGAAATCGACCGTGCGGCCCTGGCCGTCGGTCAGTCGCCCGTCGTCCAGCACCTGCAGCAACACGTTGAACACATCAGCATGGGCCTTCTCGACCTCGTCGAACAGCACGACCTGATAGGGTCGACGACGAACCGCCTCGGTGAGCGAGCCGCCCTCCTCGTAGCCGACGTAGCCGGGCGGGGCGCCGATCATTCGGGCCACCGAATGCTTCTCCATGTATTCGCTCATGTCGATGCGGGTGATCGCTGCTTCGTTGTCGAACAGGAACTCGGCGAGCGCCTTGGTGAGCTCGGTCTTGCCGACGCCGGTGGGGCCCAGGAAGAGGAACGAGCCGATCGGCCGGTTCGGGTCCTTGAGTCCCGCACGAGCGCGGCGAACCGCGTCGGAGACGGCGACGAGCGCCTCCTCCTGGCCGACGACCCGTCGTCTGAGGTCGTCCTCCATGCGGAGCAGCTTCTCGCGCTCGCCTTCGAGCATCTTCTCGACCGGCACGCCGGTCCAGCGGCTGACTACGGCGGCGATCTGCTCGGCGTCGACGACCTCGGGCGTCAGCGTCGCGGTGTCGCCGGATTCGTCCTCCGCCAGCAGCTTCTCCAGCTTCGGAATCTCGGCGTACGCGATCTCTGAGGCGCGCTGCAGGTCTCCGCGGCGCTGGGCGGCGGCGAGTTCGGCGCGCAGCCGGTCGAGCGCCTCGCGGGCCTGGGCGGCCTGGCCGACCTTGTCCTTCTCGGCGCGCCAGCGCGCGGTCATCGCGGCGGACTGACCCTCCAGCTCGTCGAGCTCGTCCTCCAGCTTTTCGAGCCGCGTCTTCGACGCCGCGTCGTGCTCCTTGGTCAGGGCCTCGCGCTCGATCTTCAGCTGCACGATCCGCCGGTCGATCTCGTCCAGCTCCTCCGGCTTGGAGTCGACCGCCATGCGCACGCGGCTGGCCGCCTCGTCGACGAGGTCGATCGCCTTGTCCGGCAGGAAGCGGTCGGTGATGTAGCGGTTCGAGAGCGTGGCGGCCGCGACGATCGCGCTGTCGGAGATGCGCACCCCGTGGTGCACCTCGTACTTCTCCTTCAGGCCCCGCAGAATCGAGACCGTGTCCTCGACCGTCGGCTCGCCGACGAAGACCGGCTGGAACCGCCGCGCAAGCGCCGCATCCTTTTCGACGTGCTTGCGATACTCGTCGAGCGTGGTCGCGCCGACGCAGTGAAGTTCTCCCCGGGCCAGCGCCGGCTTCAGCAGGTTCGAGGCGTCCATCGCGCCGTCGGTCTTCCCGGCCCCGACGAGGGTGTGCATCTCGTCGATGAACAGGATGATGGAACCCTCGGCCGCGGTGACTTCGCCGAGCACGCTCTTCAGCCGCTCCTCGAATTCGCCGCGATACTTCGCGCCGGCGATCAGGGCGCCCATGTCGAGCGCCATCAGCTTCTTGTCTTTGAGCGACTCCGGCACGTCCCCGTTGACGATGCGCAGCGCGAGGCCCTCGACGATGGCGGTCTTCCCGACGCCGGGCTCGCCGATCAGCACGGGGTTGTTCTTGGTGCGCCGGGCCAGCACCTGGATCGTGCGCCGGATCTCTTCGTCGCGGCCGATGACCGGATCGAGCTTCTGGTCCTTGGCGGCCTGCGTCAGGTCGCGCGCATAGCGCTTCAGCGCGTCATAGCCTTCCTCGGCCGAGGCCGTATCGGCCGTGCGGCCTTTGCGCAGGGCGGCCGCAGCCTCCTCGAGACCGGCCGCGGCGGCGCCGGCGCTCTTCAGCGCGGCGGCGGCGTCTCCGCCCTCCTTGGCGATCGCGATCAGGAGGCGCTCGGTCGTCACGAACGCGTCGCCCGCGGCCTTGGCGTCGGCCTCGGCCTTTGCGAACACGCTTGCCGTCGCCGGCTTCATGTAGAGCTGGCCCGAGCCGCCCTCCACCTTGGGCGTCTTGGAAAGCAGCTGCTCGACGGCGGCGTCGACGGCGTCTGGCCGTCCGCCCGCGCTCTGGATCAGGGCCGGCGCGAGGCCGTCCTTCTCCTCGAGCAGCACCTTCAGAAGGTGCTCTGGACCGAGCTGCTGGTGGCGGCGCGCAAGCGCCAGGGATTGCGCCGACTGGATTGCCTGTTTGGCGCGGTCGGAATAGGCGTCGATGTTCATGGATCCCCTCGTCAGGCGGATTGGACGGGATCGCCTTGATCAAGCGCAACCCCGCCTGCCCGATGTAGTGTGGCGCCCCAGCCACACAAGACCGTGCGGGCTAGAGACCCAGGGCCCGCGCGAGGGCGGCGATGTTGACCGGCTTGGAGATGACCGGGGCGCTGCGCAGGTCGGGACGCACGCCTTCTACGCCATAGCCGGTCACGAAGGCGAACGGCACGCCGCGCGCGGCGAGGCGGTCGGCCACGGCGAACGAGCGGGCGTCGCCGCCGAGGTTGACGTCGAGCAGCGCGAAATCGACGCCGTCGGCGTTGGCGAGCCGCATCGCTTCGGCGACCGTCGCGGCCGCGCCGACCACCTGGCAGCCCAGGTCCGCGAGCAGATCCTCCAGCAGCATCGCCACCATCGACTCGTCCTCGACGATGAGCACGCCACGCGTCATGTCGAGGCGCCGCCGGCGCCTGCCAAGGGCGCTGTGATCGTGCAGACCAGACCTTCGGGCGCGAACTCGAGTTGCGCCCCGCCTTCCAGATCGCGGGCGAGGCCCTCGATCATGCGCGAGCCGAAGCCGCGCCGGGTCGGCGGTTTCACCTGCGGTCCGCCATGCTCGCGCCAGACGATGCGCAGGTGCTCGCCGCGCCTGGCCGCCTCGATGGAGACGCGCCCCTCCGCCGTCGACAGGGCGCCGTACTTGGCCGCGTTCACGCAGAGTTCGTGAAGGGCCATCGACAGGGCGAGCGCCGCTTTGGGGGGCAGTCGCTCGTCGGGGCGCGTCACGCTGAACCGTTCGGACAGGCCGCTGTTCTCGATCGCCTCAAGGAGCAGGTCCGAGAGGTCGGCGCCTTCCCAGTTCTGGCGGGTCAGAATGTCGTGCGCGCGGGCAAGCGCCACGAGGCGCCCGTCCAGGGCCTTGCGCGCGCTCTCGAGGTCCGGAGCGTTGCGCAGCGTCTGCCCGGCCACGGCCTGGACGGCGGCCAGGCTGTTCTTGACCCGATGGTTCAGCTCGCCCAGCAACAGCCGCTGCAGTTCCTCGGCGCGGACGCGTTCGGAGATGTCGCGCATGACGCCGGTGAAGAAGCGCCGGTCGTCCGCCCACCATTCCGCCACCGACAACTCGAGCGGGAAAGTCGAGCCGTCCTTGCGGAGGCCGGAGACCTGGCGGCCGATGCCGATGATGCGCCGCTCGCCGGTCTCGAGGTAGCGCCTGAGATAGCTGCCGTGCGCGCCATGGTGCGGCTCCGGCATCAGCAGGTTCACGTTCCGCCCGATCGCCTCGGCGGCCGTGTAGCCGAACAGCCGTTCCGCGGCCGGGTTGAACGAGATCACGCGGCCTTGCTCGTCGATCACCAGGATCGCGTCGACGGCCGTATCGACGATGGCGCGATAGCGCGCCTCGGCGCCAGCGAATGGTCCCGCTTCGCCCGCCCGCGCGCTGCTGAGCGCCTCTTCCCGGTCCGCCAACCCGCTTCCCCCTGCGGAATCGCCTTCGGTAATCTTAACCGTACACGTAGTATCACTTACGCGCGACAATCCGTCACTCACTCGCTCACGGCGAGAGGCTGCGACGACGCGTCGCCGTCGGGTGAACGCCGGACAACAGACTGGTTCACCACGCCTTCAGCGGCCGGGGCGCAGCATCGATCCGCTCGCTTGCAGGGGAGAGCGAACCGGGGAGTCCGGTCCGCCGAACGAATGGAATGAACCCGCGCGGCGCGGCGGCGATTGAACGAAACGCCATGTGGAAAGGAGCCGGCCATGGCGAGGAGGAGACCGAGAGGCGTTCTGGGGCTGGGCCTCGCCTGCCTCGAATGCGCGGCCGTCGGGCGGACCGAACACGTGCCGACCGCCAAGGACTATCCCGAGACGGTGGTCCGACGCATCAGCTTCAGCGCGGGCGGCGGCCTTGGCTGGCGAATCTCCGCGCTCGTCACGCCGCGCGACAAGCCGGCGCCGCTCAAGATCGTGGTCATCCCCGGCGCGCCGTCATGGGCCGAATACTGGGCGCCAGTGCTCGCCGCCCTGCCGCAGGATCGCGAAATGGTGGTGGTCGACCGCCCCGGCTTCGCGGCCAGCGAGCCGGCCATGTGCGTTCCTGACATCCGCCTGCAGGCGCTTGCGCTCTCGCCAGTGCTGAAGGCGGCGCCTGGTCAGCGTGTGCTGTTGGTCGGGCAGTCCTATGGCGCGGCGATCGCGACCGTGATGGCCGCCAGGCACGCCGGGTCGCTGACCGGGGTCGTGCTGCTGTCCAGCTTTCTCGGCGAGCCAGGCCCCACCGCGCGATTCCTGGTCAACCTCGGCATGCGCGTGTTGGCCCTCATCCCCCGCGATCTGCGCAACGCAATCGTCGAGGTCAGCGGGCAGCAAACCCAACTGGTCCACATGCGCCAGGCGCTGCGTCGGCTCAACGCGCCGGTCACCGTGATCCACGGCGACGCCGACGACTTCGCTCCGATCGAACTGGCCGAGCGGCTGGTGGCGGAAACGCGCTCGAGGAAGCCGATGCGCTTCATCCGCGTGCCGGGCGCCAACCACTTCTTGAACGACGGCCCTGTCGAGCTGATGCTCGGCGTGCTCGAGCGGTGCGTTCCGCCAGCGCCGGCGCAGAGCTTCAAGCTTCCGCCGCTTCCGCGGCTCGACTGGCTGCGACCGAAGCCGTCGTCGGAGCAACAGCCGGCCGGCGCCTGATCAGCCCTCGTCGACTTCCACGGGCGCCGCCTCGCCGGCGTCGAAGTTACGGGGCGGACGGCGACGGCGCGGACGGCGAACCTCGCCGCCACCTTCCTCCGCCCCCGGACGCGGCTCCGGGCTGCGTGTCTGGAGAAACGCCGGTGCGTGGCTCACCGCGCCGTCCTCGCCTCGCAGCATGCCGCCGCTCTCACCGGGATCGTAGGCGGGCGGCTCCGTGGCGGTGAGCGGCGTCGCCTGTGGTTCGATCACCCCCAGCGGGTCGCGCGGCTGGCCTTGATCGCGGTCGCCGCGGTCCTGCCGGTAGTCTCGTTCCGGCCTGCGGTCGCCCTGGAAGCGCCCCTGACGCTCGTCACGAGGCCGTTCGTCACGAGGCCGTTCGTCACGGGGCCGTTCGTCACGCTGAAACCGCCCCTGACGGTCGCCGGAATGGCGCTCGTCGCGCGGCCTGAACTCGCCGCCCTGTTGTCGATCCTCGCGGGAGCGGAAGTCGCGTTCCTCGCGCGGCCGGTAGTCACCCTGCTGTCGCTCGTCGCGCGGCTGCCATTGCCGTTCCTCGCGCCGACCCTCCAACGCGCCGTCGGGCTCGGCCTCTGCTTCGTCCGCGCCCTGGCCCTCGTCCTCGAAGTCGATGTCGTAGCCCGATGCGAATTGGTCGCGGCCGATTATCTCAGAGATCGGGCGCTGTGGCTGCATCGCGCGCAGTACGCGGAAGTAGTGCTCGGCGTGCTGCTGGTAGTTCTCGGCGAGCACGCGGTCGCCCGATGAGCCGGCGTCGCGCGCCAGCTGCTGGTATTTCTCATAGATGTGCTGCGCGGCGCCGCGCACCTTCACGCCCTCCGGGCCGTTCGAATCGAACGCCCGGTTCGCGTTGTGCTGAGGCTTGCCGCCCCCGCCCCCGCGACCGCGGTTGCGCTGACGCTTCATCCCCTTGAAATCTCTCATGGTTGGCTGACCTGTTGCGGATCGCGCGGCCGCCCGGCGCGCGTCCGCGACGGACCTACGGTTTCCCTCAGAGCTGCGGGCGATCCTGCCCGGTTTAGTGTCCGAAAACGCTTAAGGTTCCTTAGTCCCCAGCGAGGCCTTCGCGCGCTTTTCAGCGCCTGCCGGAGCGCCTCGCGCGCCTGCGTTTGTCGCCGGCGCCTCGACCTCAACCCCGACGGTTCTAGGAGGAGACCTAAGCGATGTAGCGATTCGACCGTTAATTTCCAAGGGGTTTCTTGAGACCTGCGACCACGCGCTCGCGATCCGCGAGGTCGCGATGGGCGCCGAGCTGGTCGGCCCCCGCGGCGGCGAACAGCGCCATGACGTCCGCGCACTGGCCGACGCCGATTTCGACCGCGAAGAACCCCCCTGGCTTGAGCACGCGCAGGATTTCCGGGGCCAGGACGCGATAGGCGGCGAGACCGTCCGGCCCGCCGTCCAGTGCGAGGCGCGGTTCGAAGTCCCGCACCTCCGGCTCGAGCGTTTCGATGTCGGCGCTCGGGATATAGGGTGGGTTGGCGACGACGAGGTCGAACGAGTTGTCGCCCAGGCCCTTCGTCCAATCAGCGCGCAGCAGCGTGACCCGGCTCTCGAGGCCGAGCCGTGCGGCGTTGTCCCGCGCCACGGCCAGCGCGTCCTCGGATGCGTCGACGCCGAGTCCCTGGGCGCGCGGCCGCTCGGCGAGGATGGCGAGGATGAGCGCCCCTGAGCCGACGCCCAGGTCCAGGGCGCTGAACGCCCGCTCCGGCGCGAAGCGCGCCAGGACCACGTCGAGGATCGTCTCGGTGTCGGGCCGTGGCGTCAGCACCGACGGGCCGACGTCGAGCATCAGCGTCCAGAAGGCCTTCCGACCCAGGATGTGACTGATCGGCTCACGTCGCTCGCGGCGGGCGACAAGCGCCTCGAGCCGTTCGGCGGCGTCGTCCGCGAGCGCGCGGTGCGGATCGGCGAGGATATCCGCCCGGGTGACGGGCGCAGCCGATTCGAGCAGCAGCCGCGCGTCAATCGTCGGACTTTCCACGCCCGCCTGGGAAAGCCGCGCGGACGCGGCTTTCCAGGCGGTGAGAAGTGTCTCGGACGTGGACTTAGGCCCGCTCGCCCTTCAGCGGCGAGGAGCCGAAGGCCCCAGCCTTGACCGAGCCGGTCATCGCGTCGCCGTCGACCGTCACGGTGAATTCGAGATCGATCGGGAAAGGCTGCGTCAGCTTCGAACCCCAGGTCAGCGCATTGCCGTCGACCTTGCCCGAGATGTCCTGCGAGCCTTGGGGACCCGCCATCGTGCCGGTGAAGCTCGCTCCGTTCGTCTTGATGGTCAGCGTGCCCTGCTGCACGCCCATCGGCGAGTTGATCGTGGTCTTCCAGGTTCCGTCGGCAGACATGCGTTTCGCTCCCATTGGCGGCGGCGCGGACCTAATCAGGCAACGTCGCGCGACGCAAGAGTGACGCGGGCGTCAGGTTTTGTGAAGTTTTCGTAGGGCGGCGCTATTCCGCCGCCTGCAACGTTCCCGCCCGCGCCGCTTCCAGCTCGGCGGCCCTTGCTTCGACCAGTTCGACGATGTGGTCGACCATGCGCTCGTTGTCCATCTTGTGGTCGGGCTTGCCGGCCAGGTAGACCATTCCCGAGCCCTTGCCGCCGCCGGTGAAGCCGACGTCCGTCAGCAACGCCTCGCCCGGCCCGTTCACCACGCATCCGATGATCGAGAGGCTCATCGGCGTCGAGATGTGGGCCAGCCGCTCCTCGAGCTTGCCGACCGTCTCGATCACGTTGAAGCCCTGTCGGGCGCACGACGGACAAGCGATGATGTTGACGCCGCGGTGGCGCAGGCCGAGCGACTTCAGGATGTCGAAGCCGGCCTTCACCTCCTCGACCGGATCGGCGGCCAGCGAAACGCGGATGGTGTCGCCGATGCCGGCCCAGAGCAGCGCGCCCATGCCGATCGCCGACTTGATGGTTCCGGAGCGGGTCGGACCGGCTTCGGTGATGCCGACGTGCAGCGGGCAGTCGATGGCCTCGGCGAGCTGTTGGTAGGCGGCGACGGCCAGGAACAGGTCGGACGCCTTCACGCTGATCTTGAATTCGTGAAAGTCGAGGTCCTGCAGGATCTTGGCGTGGTCGAGGGCGCTCTGCACCATCGCCTCGGGGCACGGTTCGCCGTACCGCTCCAGGAGGTGCGGTTCGAGTGACCCGGCGTTGACGCCGATGCGCATCGAGCAGCCGTGGTCGCGGGCGGCGTCCACGACCTCCTTGACCCGCGCCGCCGAGCCTATGTTGCCCGGGTTGATGCGCAGGCACGCGGCGCCGGCCTTGGCCGCCTCGATGCCGCGTTTGTAGTGGAAGTGGATGTCGGCCACGATCGGCGCCTTCGCGGCCTTCACGATCGCTGGCATTGCTGCGGTGGACGCCTCGTCCGGGCAGGACACCCGCACGATGTCCGCGCCGGCGTCCTCCAGCTCGCGCACCTGGCGGATGGTCGCCTCAGCGTCGGCCGTGACCGTGTTGGTCATCGACTGCACAGAGATGGGCGCCCCGCCGCCTACGGCGACCTTGCCGACGTGGATCTGGCGGCTCTTGCGCCGCTCGATCATGCGCCACGGGCGCACGTGGGTGTGATCTTCAGCTGTCATGACGCTCTAGGATAGGCGCAAGCGCCCGGCGCCGCCAGCCTAGCCCGCGGTCTTCAGCGGGATTTGCGGCGCCGCGAACACGCCCTTTGAAAGGCCGCCCTCGTAGAGCTCGGCGCTGTCGGGATTGGACACCTCGGCTGTCAGGCCCGGCACGTTCGGCACGCGGTAGGCCTCGCCCGGTGCGAGCTGTCGGGCGAAGTAGACCGCGCCGTCGGCGCCCCGAATCTCGAGCGAGATCGATTTCCTCGCCTGGATGATCAGGTCCGACGCGCCGGTGGCGGGCCCGTAGATCGCGCCCTGCGCGACGAACGGCTGCGGCGGCGTGTTCGCCGGCTGCGGCGGGACGGCCGTGTTGGTCGCCGTGCCGTCAGGGCCGGCGATGGGCGTTATGTACGGCGTGGGCGCGCTCGCCTCGGCAGGCGGCGGCAGCGGCGCGCCGACGTCGAAGGCGGCGTCGGTGGCGGCGTGCGAGCGCGCGATGACGGCGGCCTGGCGCGGCGTCACCGCCGGCGCCTTCTTGGGGGCGAGCGCCGTCGCATGCAGCGCGACATTCCAGCCGACCGCGGCCAGCACCAGGGCGCCGGCCAGGGCCATCAGCGGTCCGCCGCGAAACGGACGTCTCTCGTGACGCACGCCGACGGGGGTGTGCAACTCGTCGTCGGGGCTCGGGTACTCGGCGCGGTAGCGCGCGGCGGTGGCGTCGGCGTCGAGTCCCAACGCCTTGGCGTAGGCGCGCACGTAACCGATGGTGAACGGCCGCGAGGGCAGCAGGTCGAGCCGCGCGTCCTCGATCGCGCCGAGATGCCGGGCCCGCACGCGGGTCTCTTCTGAGATGTGTTCCAGCGACAGGCCGAGGCCCTGGCGCGCCGCTTTCAGCGCAGCGCCAATCTCGCTCTGCGTGTCGAGCACGACGCGTGGACGACGCGTCTGCGGCTCCGCGCCGCGCGTCCGTTCCGAGTAAACGCCCGTATCGAGAGGCATCTCGCCTAAAGCCCCGACCTCAAGCCCCGTTTCGCCGACGCATGGCGCCGAAGTCCGGCACACTAGGGCGACGCAGGTTAACGCTTCGTTGTGGATAGCAATTAACCCGCGTGAATCCAATCACGTAGCGGTAAATTCACGCCGCGACATAAAGCTTCCTCGCGAGGGTCTCCATCTCGCCACGAACGGACCCCTGGGTTGCCTTCAGGAGCGTCTCGACTCCTCGGCGAGCGGCTTCGCGGTCGCATGACAGCACCATCTGCTTGACAGGCCCGACGCCCGCCGGGGGCATGGAGAGGGCTTCGAAGCCGAGGGCCACGAGCGCGAACGCCTCCAGCGGCCGCCCGGCCATCTCTCCGCACACCGAGACCGGAGTCCCGGTCTCGGCGCAGGCTTCCTGGATGCGCTTGAGGGCCCTCAGCGCCGGGGGCGACAGCGGGTCATAGCGGTCGGCGACGCGCGGGTTCCCGCGGTCGGCGGCGAAGAGGTACTGGATCAGGTCATTGGTGCCGACCGAGACGAAATCGGTCATCGGCAGGAGCGCGTCGAGGTGCCACACCATCGACGGCGCCTCGATCATGGCCCCGACGTCGAGCCGCGAGGGCGGCGCGCGGCCGCGGCGCTCGGCCCAGGCTAGCTCATGGTCCACGAGGGCGCGGGCGGCGCGGAACTCGTCGACGCTCGCCACCAGGGGGAACATGATTTTCAGCGGCCTGCCGCGCGCCGCGGCGATCAGGGCGCGCAGTTGCAGGCGCAGCAGCGCCGGGCGGTCGAGGCCCATGCGGATGGCGCGCCAGCCGAGGGCCGGATTGTCCTCGCGCTCCGCCTCCAGGTAGGGCAGCACCTTGTCGCCCCCCAGGTCGAGAGTCCTGAACGTCACCGGAAGGTCGCCGGCCGCCTCCAGCACGCGGGCGTAGAGCGCGGCCTGGGCGTTGAAGCGCGGCAGGTCTTCCGACACCATGAACTGGAACTCGGTGCGGAAGAGGCCGATGCCCTCCGCTCCGGTCTCCGTCAGGGCCGCGAGGTCGACCGCCAGCCCGGCGTTCATGTAGAGGCCGATCTTGGCCCCGTCGCGAGTGTAGGCCGGCGTGTCGCGAAGCTTGGCGAACTCGGCGCGGCGCTGGTTGCGGACCGTCATCCGCGCCTGCAGAGCGGTCACGACATCAACGCGCGGGCGCAGGTAGGCTTCCCCGGTCTCGCCGTCCACGATCACAGGGTCGCCCTCGCTCACCCGGTCGCGCAGGCCCGGCAGCCGACCGACGCAGGGAATGTCGAGCGCCCGCGCGACGATCGCCGCGTGGCTGGCGGGCGAGCCCTCCTCCAGAAGCAGACCCTTCAGCTTGGCGCGGTCGTATTCCAGCAGATCGGCCGGCCCCAGGCTGCGCGCGATGAGGATGGCGTTGTCGGGCAGGGCGCGAGCCTTGCCGCCGTTGCCGGCGAGGTGACGCAGCAGACGGTCGTTGAGGTCCTCGAGGTCGTGCACCCGTTCGCGCAGGTAGGGGTCGCGCGCCTGGCCGAGGCCGGCGCGATGCTCGTTGCGCACCCGCTCGACCGCCGCTTCCGCCGTGACGCCCGACCGCACGGCCTCGACCAGCGAGTGGTTCCAGCTGCGGCTGTGGGCCAGCATCTTGTACGTTTCGAGCAGGTCGTACGACGGGCCCAGGACCGCCTGGTGCCCCTCGAGCATCTCGTCGATCTGGGCCTGGAGCTCGGCGATCGCGGTCTTCAGCCGCGCCTCCTCGGCGGCCGGGTCGTCGCTGAGCAGCTGCCCGATCGCCACCGGCGCCTCGTGCAGCACGGCGACGCCCAGTGCGAGGCCGTCCGCCAGCCTCTGCCCGCGCATCCGCTCCGGGCGCTGCGGGGCCAGCTCGACATCCTTCAGCTGGGTCGGATCGAGCACGTCGCCGGCCGAGACCATCTCGGCCAGCACCATGGCGATGATCTGCAGGTCCTCGACCTCGTCCTCGCCATAGACGCGGCTCGTCCGGTTCTGCACCACGATCACGCCGATCGCCCGACCGCCGCGCAGAAGCGGCACGCCGAGGAAGGAATGGAACGGGTCCTCGCCGGTTTCGGGCCGGTAGGAGAAGGCCGGATGGGACGGCGCGTCCGAGAGGTTCAGCGGGCGGCCCTGACGCATGATCTCGCCCACCAGGCCCTCGCCCGGCTTCATGCGCGTGACGTGCACGGCGCCGGGGTCGAGGCCCTCGGTGGCGAACAGCTCCATCTCGCCGGACTTGCGAGCCAGGTAGAGCGAGCAGACCTCGGCGACCATCGAGACGGCGATGATCCGCACCACCATGTCGAGCTTGGCTTGAGCCGGACCGGCGCCGGCCATGGCCTCGCGTATCTGCCGCAGCAGACTGCGGGGTCCGCGGATGGCGATGCCGGGCGCGGGGGACATGACCTGGGCGCTTTCTCCCGAACGTTGGGTCGGCCTATAGCAGGTTTTCGGCAAGGCGACGTGACGGCGTCGGCTCTTCGCCCGCAGCGAGCGGAACGCCCGACCTTCAGCGACCCGTCCCGCCTCATCTGGGGCGCCCGAGATCAAGTTCAAGAACCGCCGTCGCCGGACGCGCCCGCGCCGGCAGCCCCCCCGGCGGATGAATCATCCGCATGCGGGAGGCGCGTTTCGCGCCATTTCTCGGGAGCGGCTGAGTTTCCGCGCTTTACAGGGCGCGGCGGGCGCCCGAGGTACGCCGTCCATGGCGAACATGAGCCGTGTCGGGCGTTGGATCATTGGCGGCCTCGCCCTTGGGGTCGCCCTCGCGGGGTGCCAGCGATCGAGGCCGGAACACGCGCGTCATCCCGATCGCGGCGCTCAGAGCGTGACCGCGCCCCCCATCGATGCGGCGGTCCGGGCGCGGCGGATACAGGCCGAAGCGCATCGCATCTACCTCGACAGCGAGGCCAACGGCATGGTGGTCAGCGTGGTCACCTCCGATGGCCACGGCTTCATCGGCGGCTTCGGTCACGCGGGCCGGGGCGTCGGTCCGCCGCCCGACGCCAGGACCTTGGTGCGGCTGCAGTCGATCTCCAAGCTCTTCGACTGCGACCTGTTCTCGGCGCTGGTCGCCGCCGGCCGCGTCCGGCTCACCGATCCGCTCCGGCTTTACGCTCCGCCCGGACGCACCGTGCCGCCGCCCGCCAACGGGGGGCCGGAGATCACGCTGCTCAATCTAGCCACCCACACCAGCGGTCTGCCGCGCGAGGGCATCCGTCCGGTGAATTCGGCGGCGCAGGCGCAGACGCTGCGCTGGATATGGCTCGCCAGCCAGAAGAACCTTCCGCCGGCCGGCCAGGACGCGGTGTACTCCAACATCGGGTTCGACCTCTTGGGCGATGCGCTGTCGTCTGCGGCCAGGATGCCATACGCCGTCGCGCTGCGGGCGACGGTGACCGGGCCGCTCGGCATGTCCGATACGACGTCAACGCCGACCACCGAGCAATGCGCGAGGATGCTTTCGCCCGACCCTGACCGCGCGCCGTTTCCCTGCAAGGACCAGTCCTGGGAGGAGGCGAGCGGCGGACTCTATTCGACGGCGAGCGACATGACGCGATGGATCAGGGCGCAGGTGGCGCCGGGCGCCGCCGACGATCGCCGCCGGATCAGCCAGGCGGTCTATGTCCAGCGCGCGTCGCTGAAGGAGGCCTACGGCTTCGACCACGCCGGTCACGCCAATGCGCTCGGTCTCGCCTGGGTCGAGTTGCTCCCGACGGCCGACCACCCACGCGTCCTCGAGAAGACCGGGGGCGGCGATGGCTTCCTGAGCTACATCGTGATCGACCCGGCGAACCACACCGGCGTTTTCGTGGCCTTCGACCATCTCGGCGGTCTGCGCCTGCCGGTCGTGGCCAGGGACGCGAACGCATTCATCGGCGTCCTGGACGCGCTGGACGGCCGCGCTCCTGCGTCCGCTCCGCTTTCACCGCGATGACGACGGCGCGGGCGGAGCTGCATCCGGATGGCTTGCCTTCGCCCCGCCGCTGGTGGGCGGCGCTGGCGGTCTGGCTGAGCATATCGATGACGGTGCTCGACTCGTCGATCGCCAACGTCGCCCTGCCCACGATCGCCCGTCAGTTCGGCGCTGCGCCGTCGGAGTCGATCTGGATCGTGAACGCCTACCAGCTGGCGATCGTGACCACCCTGCTGCCGCTGGCCTCGCTCGGCGAGATCGTCGGCTACCGGCTCGTCTACCGCGCCGGCATCGTGCTCTTCACCTGCGCGTCGCTCGTCTGCGCCTTCTCGCACTCGATGGGCATGCTGACTCTCGCCCGCACGGTGCAAGGGCTGGGCGCCGGCGGCGTGATGAGCGTCAACGGCGCGCTCGTGCGGCACATCTACCCGCACCGTCAGCTCGGCCAGGGCATCGGGCTCAACGCGATGGTCGTGTCGGCCGCCTCTGCGATCGGGCCCACCATAGCCGCCGGCATCCTGGCGATCGGGCCATGGCAGTGGCTGTTCGGCATCAACATCCCGATCGGGCTCGCCTCGGTGGCCGTCGGCTGGCTGAGCCTGCCGGAGAACGAGCTGTCGCCGCGCCGCTTCGACTGGCTGTCGGCGGCCCTCAACGCCCTCATGTTCGGCCTCGTCATCAACGGCGTCGACGTGCTGAGCCGCACGCAGGCGAGGCTGGCCGGCGCCCTGGAGACGCTGGGCGGGATCGTCGTCGGCGCGCTTCTGGTGCTGCGCGAGCTTGGCCGCCCGCGCCCGCTGGTGCCGCTGGACCTGCTGCGCAATCCGATGTTCGCGCTCTCGGTCGCGACCTCGACCGCCTCGTTCTCCGCACAGATGCTGGCCTTCGTTGCGCTTCCGTTCCGCTTCGAGAACGTGCTGCACTTCAGCCAGGTCGAGACCGGCCTGCTGCTCACGCCGTGGCCCGCGGCGGTGGGGCTGATGGCCCCTGTCGCGGGCTGGCTCGCCGACCGAATGTCGACGCCGATCCTCTGCGCGCTCGGGCTGGCCGTTTTCTGCGGCGGGCTGGCCGCCCTGGCGCTGACGCCGGCCGCGCCTTCGGCGTTCGACATCGGCTGGCGCATGGCGATGTGCGGAACCGGCTTCGGCCTCTTCCAGTCGCCTAACAACCGCATGATGCTGACGTCCGCGCCGCGGGAGCGGGCGGGCGCCGCCGGCGGCATGCTGGGGACGGCCAGGCTGACCGGCCAGACCTGCGGCGCGGTGCTGATCGCCATCCTTCTCCACTTCTTCGGCGACGCCGGCGAAGAAGTGGGCCTCTGGATCGCCGCGGTCTTCGCGGCCGCCGCCGCGGCCGTCAGCCTGTCGCGGACGGCCGTACGCGTCGCAGAGGCCGCGCCCGTCTAGCCGGCTCGCCCGAACGGCCGGCCTGAGGCACACTGGCGGCGCCATGAAGCTGCTGGTTGTCGAAGACGACAGGGAGGCGGGCGCCTACGTCAAGCGGGCGCTCGCGGAGGCCGGCCACACCGTCGACCACGCCGCCGGGGGGCGCGAGGGGCTGATGCTCGCCGCGGGCGAGCCCTACGACGTGATCGTGCTCGACCGCATGCTGCCCGAGATGGACGGTCTGGCGATCCTGCGCACCATCCGCGCCTCCGGCGTGAAGACGCCCGTGCTGCTGCTGACCGCGCTCGGCGGCATCGACGACCGGGTCGAAGGACTCGAGGCCGGCGGCGACGACTACCTAGTCAAGCCGTTCGCCATCGCCGAACTGATGGCGCGGCTCAACGCGCTGGCGCGTCGCCCGCCGCCGCAGGAGGCGCCGACCACGCTGCAGGTGGCCGACCTGCGGCTGGACCGGCTGACTCGCCAGGTGACCCGCGGCGGCGCGCGCATCGACCTGCAGCCGCGCGAATTCCAGCTGCTCGAATACCTGATGCGCCATGCGGGGCGGGTGGTCACGCGGACGATGCTGCTGGAAGGCGTGTGGGAGTTCCACTTCGACCCCAAGACCAACATTGTCGAGACGCACATGAGCCGGCTCCGGGCGAAGATCGACCGCGGCCGCAAGCCGGAGCTGATCCACACGGTGCGCGGCGCCGGCTACAGCCTGCGCGAGGGCCCCTGACGTGTTCCGTTCGGCCAGCGTCCGGCTTGCGGCGCTCTACACGGCCGCCTTCGCGCTCTCCGTGGTGGCGCTGGGCGCGGCGACGCTCTTCACCATCAGGGCCGCGCTCGAGCGCCAGTTCGACGACCGCATCTACGCCGAGGCGCTGGCGCTGGCGCAGGAATTTCGCACCGAGGGACTCTCGGGCGTCGTGCAGGCGGTCGGCGAGCGCGACCGCACGCCCGGCGCGTTGGACTACGGCCTCGAGGGGCCTCGCGGCGAGGCGGTGGCCGGGCGCCTGGCCGGCGCGCACGCGCCGCTCGGGTGGTCGAACCTGCCGCCGCCGCACGGCGGCGGAGAGGCCGTCCACCTGTTCACCATCCAGCTGCCCGAAGGCTACCGGCTCGAGGTCGGCGACGTCGATTCGCGCAACGACGCGGTGGAGCGGACCGTCATTGTCGGCTTCGGCTGGGCCTTTGCAGGCGTGGTCGTCCTGGGCATGCTCGGCGGCTACGGCCTCGGCTACGGGGTGCACAGGCGGCTCGCGGCGATGACGGGCGCGGCCGAGGCCATCATCGATGGAGACTTCGCCCGCCGCATCCCGGTGCGCGGCTCGCACGACGACCTCGATCGTCTCGCGCTCACCTTCAATCGCATGCTCGACCGGATCGCCACGCTGATGGAGAGCCTGCGGCAGGTCTCGACCGATATCGCCCACGATCTGAGGACGCCGCTCACGCGCCTCAGGCAGCGCCTGGAAGCCAGCCGCGGGATCCGCTCGGGCGCGGAGCAGGACGCGGTGACGGCGAGCGCGCTGGACGACCTCGACGCCATCCTCGACACCTTCGCGGCGCTGTTGCGCATCGCGCAGATCGAGGGCGGCGCACGGCGCGCGGCGTTCCGCACCGTCGACCTGGCGCGGCTCGCGGAGACCGTCGTCCAGGACTTCGCTCCCTCCGCGGAGGACGCCGGCCAGCGGCTGCGCCTGCGCGCCGACGACCCGGTCACTGTCGAGGGGGATCGGGAGCTCCTGACCCAGATGCTCGTCAATCTGGTGGAGAACGCGCTGCGCCACGCCGGCTCCCAGGCGCAGGTGGAAGTCGGAGTCGAGCGGCTGGCGCGCGGAGCGGTGGTCTCGGTGCGCGACGACGGCCCCGGCGTGCCGCCCGCCGAGCGCGAGCGCGTCTTCGACCGCTTCTACCGCCTCGAGCGCAGCCGTTCGACGCCTGGCAGCGGGCTCGGGCTCGCGCTGGTCGCGGCCGTGGCGCGGCTTCACGGCGCGGTGGTCAGTCTGGCCGACGCGGCGCCTGGCCTCGACGTGCGGGTCGCCTTCGACGTGCGGGGCCCGCGCAACATTGGCGTTTCCCAATCTGTCGGACACCTTCCCGTCAACTGAGCTCGCCTAACAGCTGCGCACGGCTGCGCCGCAGACGCGGACCGCGAGAACCGGAGGAAGCCGATCATCCGAGGCGCGGTCACGTGCGGTATCGCTGCGGCGCTCGCCCTGTCCGCCTGCGCCCACTACCGTTCCGCGCCCCTGGCGGCCCGGCCAGACGTGAAGCCCGCGATCGCTGGCCTGACCACAGACGTCGCGCGGCTCAAGCTCGCGCCTCTGCCGCCGCTGAGGATCGACCCGGCCGCCGGTCTCACGCCCCTGGCTGTGGCCGACCTGGCGGTGCTGAACAACCCCGACCTGAGAGCCAGGCGCGTCGCGCTCGGCGTGGCCGCGGCGCAGGTCTTCGCGGCCGGCATTCTGCCCGATCCGCAGCTGACGCCGAGCTTCGACCAGCCCTATGCAGGCCCGGACAGGTACACTGCCTTCGGCTTCCAGCCGAGTTACGACCTCGCGTCGCTGATCCAGCTGGCCGACGCCGAGGCTGCAGCGCGCTTCACCGCCCGGCAGGGCAATCTCGACGAACTCTGGGCGGAGTGGACCACCGCCCAGCAGGCCCGGCAGCTGGCGGAGACCGCGCTGGCGAACGAGACGCGCGCCGCCTTGCTGCGCCGCATACTGGTCGTAGCGGCCGACCGGTCCGCGAGATCCCAGCAGGCGGCGGCGCGCGGGGATTCGACCGCCGCCGCCGCCGCGGCCGACCTCGCGGCCGACCTCGACCTCGAAGCCCAGGTCGCGGCCGCCGAGGACGCCGCCGCGAAGGCCAGGCGTGACCTCAACGCGCTCGTCGGCCTGACGCCCGACGTGCGGTTGCCACTCGTGGAGGACGTCGCGCCGCGCGGCTATAATCGCCGCGCGATCGCGCGCGACCTGGCGAGCTTGCCGTCTCGGCGCCCCGACCTCCTGGCTTTGCAGGCCGGTTACGCTGCCCAGGACGCCACGCTGCGCAAGGCGATCCTCGCCGAGTTCCCGCTGGCTCAGATCGCCTTCAACATCGCCCGAGACACGACGCCCACCGCCTCGCTCGGCCTCTCCGCCGTGATGGCCGTGCCGATCTTCAACCAGGCCCGCGGCGCCGTCCGCGTCGCCGAGGCGACGCGCGCCCAGCTGCGGGCCGAGTACCAGGCGAGACTCGATCAGGCGGCGGCCGACGTGCGCGACGCCGAGGCCAATCTGGTGCGCGCCGAGGCCGAGGCCGCGAGGCTTCGCGCAGAGACGCCGCAGCTCGAGGCGATGCTGCGCCCGGCGCCGGCGGCGCGGGCCCGAGGCGACATCGACAGCCAGACCTACCTCGGCCTGGTTCAGACCGTCGTCTCCAAGGAGGCGGACCTGCAGGATCGCGAACTTGCCGCGCGCATGGCCGAGATCGCGCTCGAAACCGACCTCTTCGCGCCGCCGATGCAGCTAGGGAGATCGTCGTGACCCGCGCGCGGCTGGCCTGGGTCGGCGCGGGCGCGGCCGTCGTCGTCACCCTCGTTGTCGCGTTCGCTCTGCGCCTGGCGGCCCGCGGCGGCGGACCGGACGCTGCGCCAGCCGTCACGGCGACCGTCACCACCGCGCCGATCCGGCGCGAGCTGCTGCAGGATGTGGTCACCGCTTTCGGTGTCGTGCAGGCCGACCCGTCGGCGACGACGATCCTGGCGGCGCCGCGAGCCTTGATCGTATCGCGGCTGATCGCGCGGGTGGGCCAGACCGTGGCCCCTGGCCAGCCTCTAATGGAGGTGGACGCGGCCCCGGCGTCCCAGATGGCCTATCAGGAGGCGCTTCAGGCGGAGGTCTCGGCGAGGAGCGACCTCGCGCGCATCCAGCGTCTGGTCGACGCCCACCTCGCGGCCAACGACCAGCTGACGGCCGCCGTGAAGGCGCTCGCCGATGCGGACGCAGCGCTGTCGGCGCAGCGGGCGCAGGGCGGCGGCGAGGCGCGTCAGACGCTGCGCGCCGGCAGCGCCGGCGTGGTCGTCGGCATCGCCGTCGCGCCGGGCGACCGCGTCGCCCAGGATGCGGCGCTGATCACCCTCGCCCGGGTCGGAGCGATCAGCGTGAAGCTCGGCCTGGAGCCGGGAGCCGGGGCGTTCGCGGCCGGCGACCCTGTGACGCTGACGCCGACTGCGGGTGGGCCGTCGACGCAGTCCCGTCTCGCGATGGTCGGCCGGACGACCGACCCGGTCACGCATACGATCGACGCGGTGGCGCCGCTCGCGGGCGCGCCGCTGCCGATCGGCGCCGGCGTCGAGGCCGATATCGTGCTGGGCTCTCACACCGGTCTCACGGTTCCGCGCGCGGCGGTGGTGTTCGACGAGACTGGCGACCACGTTTTCGTCGTTCGCGGCGGCAAGGCGTTGCGTGTCTTCGTCGGCGTCGGCCGGAGCTACGGCGACCGTGTCGAAGTGACCGGACCGGTCGCGGCCGGCCAGCAAGTCGCCGTGGAGGGCGCCTACGAGCTGCAGGACGGAATGACGGTCAAGGACGCGGGGCGATGAACCTCGCGGCGTTCGCCTCCCGGCGTCGGCGCTCGCTGCTGGCCCTGCTCGGCCTGCTCGTCGTCGGCGGGGTCGCGAGCGCCTTCGTCATGCCGGTGAGCCTGTTTCCTTATGTTCACTTCCCGCGCATCGCCGTCACCGTCGACGCCGGCGACCGCCCCCCCGATCAAACGGAGGCGGTGATCACCCGCCCGGTCGAGCAGGCGCTGCGCGCGATCCAGGGCGTGCGCGGCATCCGCTCGACCACCAGCCGCGGCGAGGTCGAGGTGTCGTTGGACTTCGGCTGGGGCGCCGACATGGACGTGGCCCTGCAGCGCGTCCAGGCGGCGCTGACGTCGGTCCAGGCCAGTCTGCCCGCTGGCGTCACGTTCGACGTGCGCCGCATGGACCCGAACGTCGAGCCCGTCGCCGCCTACAGCCTGACGTCGGACCGCGCGACGCCGGTGGAGCTGAGGCGGTTCGCCGACCTGACGTTGTCCCCCATGCTCTCGACGATCGACGGGGTCGCGCGGGTGCAGAACCAGGGCGGCGCGCCGGGCGAGTACCGTATCGAAGCCGACCCAGCGAAGCTCTGGGCCAATGGCCTCTCTCTCGCCGACGTCGCTGCGGCGGTGTCCGGCGCCAACACGCTGAGCGGCGCCGGACACATCGAGGACGAGGGCAAGCTGCTTCTGGTCCTGACGCGCTCGCAGCTGACCGACCCCGCGAAGATCGCGGATGTGGTCCTCAAGACGGCCAACGGCGCGGTGGTGCGGGTGGGCGACGTGGCGAGGGTGACCGCCGCGCCGGAGCCGCAGTGGGTGCGCGTCACCGCCGACGGCAAGGATGCGGTGCTCGTCAACGTGTTCCAGCAGCCCGGCGGCAACACCGTTCAGATCACCCGCCAGGTGCGCGTGGCGATGCGGCAGGCGCGGGCGCTCGGGCCGGCCGACATGCGGGTCAAGGCCTGGTACGACCAGAGCGACCTCATCCTCGAGTCCGCCTCGGCGCTCCGCAACGCCATCGTGATCGGCATCGGCCTGGCGGCTCTCGTGCTGCTGGTGTTCCTGCGCAATTGGCGGATCACGCTCGCGGCGGTGGTCGCCGTCCCGACGGTGCTCGCGGCGACGACCCTCGTGCTCGAGCTCCTCGGGCAGAGCTTCAACATCATGACGCTCGGCGGAATGGCCGCGGCCATCGGGCTGATCATCGACGACGCCATCGTGATGATCGAGCACATCGAGCGCAGGATGGCGGGGACGGCGTCCCGCGACCGTCAGGCGGTGGAGCGCGCGGTCTCGGAGTTCATGCGTCCGCTCGCCGGCTCGTCGGCCGCCACCACGGTGATCTTCCTGCCGCTGGCGTTTCTGAGCGGCGTCACCGGCGCCTTCTTCAAGGCCCTCTCGATCACGATGGCGGTGTCGCTGGCCCTGTCGTTTCTCGTGGCCTGGTGGCTGGTGCCGATCCTGGTGGAATACCTGGTCCGCAGCCATTCCGGCGTGGCCGCGCTGCGCGACGACGGGCCGATCATGTCGCGATACGGACGGACGCTGCGCGGCTTCGTCGAGCGGCCGATCCCGGCGCTCGGCGGGCTGGCGGCGGTCTTCGCCGTCGGAATCTTCTGCCTGCTGAACATCGGTTCGGGCTTCATCCCGAAGATCGACGAGGGCGGCTTCGTGCTCGACTACGTGGCGCCGCCGGGCATGTCGCTGACTGAGACCGACCGGCTGATGCGAGAGGTCGGCGCCATCATCCGCTCGACCCCCGACGTCGACACCTATTCGCGCCGCACCGGCGCCCAGATCGGCGGAGGTCTGACCGAGCCGAACACCGGCGACATCTTCATCCACCTGAAGCCCGCTGGCGAGCGCCGGCCCATCGACGAGGTGATGAGCGACATCGCCGGCAAGGTGCAGGCCACCGTTCCGGGGCTCGACATCGAGACGGCCCAGCTGATGGAAGACCTGATCGGCGACCTCACGGCGGTTCCGCAGCCGATCGAGGTCAAGCTCTACAGCGACGACGCGGCGTTGCTGCGCAAGGTCGGCCCGCAGGTGAGGGCGGCTATCGAGAACGTGCCGGGCGTCGCCGAGGCCAGAAGCGGCGTCGTGATCGCCGGCGACGGCCTCAACATCGAGGTCGACCCCATCCGCGCCGAGCTGGAGGGCGTCGACGCGGGCGAGGCGGCCAGGCAGATCGGCGACCTCATCTCAGGCAACGTCGCGACCCAGGTGCAATCGGGCGTCAGGCTGGTGAACGTGCGTGTCTGGACGTCGGCGGCGTCGCACCTCCGAGTCGACCAGATCGGCTCGCTGATGCTCAAGTCCCCCGCCGACGGACACCTGTTCCCGGTGTCGCGCATCGCGACGGTCAGGGTCGTGAACGGGCAGGCGGAGATCACCCGCGAGAACATGCGCCTGATGGACGCCGTCACAGCGCGCGTGGTCGGACGGGACGTCGGCTCGACCGCGGCCGAGGTGCAGCGGCTGGTCGGGCGGCCCGGATTCCTCCCGGCGGGCGTCACCTTCGAGATGGGCGGACTCTACGCGGAGCAACTCACCGCCTTCCGCGACCTCGCCCTGGTGTTCGCCGCGGCCGTCGCAGCCGTGTTCGTCCTGCTCCTGGTGATCTACGAGCGCTTCCACGTCGCGGTGGCGATCGTCGTCATGCCGCTGGCCGCCGCGTCGGCGGTGGCGATCGGGCTCTTCATCACCGGGATTGAGCTGAACATCATGGCCTTGATGGGCATGACGATGATCATCGGCATCACCACCGAGGTCGCGATCTTCTACTTCACCGAATACGAGGTCCTGATCGGCGAGGGGGCGTCGCCCGAGGCGGCGCTGGTGCAGGCGGGGCTGAACCGAATACGGCCGATCGCCATGACCACCCTGGCGGCCATCCTGGCGCTGGCGCCGCTGGCCCTGGCGCTCGGCGGCGGCGCTTCAATGGAGCGGCCGCTGGCGATCGCCATCATCGCGGGTCTCGTGGCCCAGGGGCCGCTGGTGCTCCTGGCCATGCCCGCGCTCTACCGCCTGGTCGGCGGAATGCGCGCCGACCAGCTCCGGGCCGCGTGACGGGGGCTCATTCTTATCGACGCCGTTGTTTCAGGGAGACGACCATGATGCGCAGACTTCTCACCCTTCTCGCGACCGCTTCGGCCCTTCTCGCGGCCGCGCCCGCCCTCGCGGCCGGCGGCGGCCGGTTGCAAGTGGTCGCGCGCGTTCCGGGTCCCGACGGCGGCTGGGATTACGCGAGCTTCGACGCGGCCCGTCACCGCGTCTACATCGCTCACGCGAGCACCGTGCTTTCGCTCGACGTGGCCGACAACAAGCTCAACACCCGCTTCGCCGCCGGCGCGGGGCTGCACGAGATCGTGGTCGTGCCGCACGCCAACCTGCTCGTCACCACTAACAGCGCCGACAACACCGCGCGCATCCTGAGGGCCTCGGACGGTTCGCTGATCAAGTCACTGGTCGTGCCCGCGGACGCAGACGGCGCGGCCTACGACCCCGCCACCGGCTTCGTGGTGGTGATAAACGGCGACGCCGGCGTTCTCACGCTGATCGACCCCCGGGCGCGGCAGGTGGTCGGCCAGATCAACGTGGGCGGCAAGCTTGAGTTCGGCCAGCCGGACGGCCGCGGCCGGTTCTACGTCAACGTGGCGAGCGCAGGTCAGGTGGCCGTCGTCGACCTGAGGGCTCGCAAGGTGCTCGCCCGCTACCAGATGGCGGACTGTCAGCGACCGACGGGCCTCGCCTACGTCGAAGGGAACCGCGTCGTCTCGTCCTGCCAAGGTCTCGCCAAGGTCCTGGACGCGGGCTCCGGACACGAGATCGCCAGCTTCAAGATCGGCGGGTTCCCCGACGCGGTGATCTACGACCCGCGGCGGCATATCGCGATGATTCCGACCGCGCTCGACGGGCGGCTGACGGTGATCTCGCTCGCCGGCGCCACCAACGACACCGTGGTGGCCAGCGTTCCGACGCAGCCCGGGGCGCGCACCGGCGCCGTTGATCCGTCGACCGGTCGCGTCTACCTGCCGACCGCTCAGTACTACCCGCTTGTCCCGGGCAAGCGCCCGACCACCAAGCCGGGCACCTTCCAGATTCTGGTGCTCGACCGGCGGTAGGTCCTGTGGGCGCGGTTGGCCCTCAGGTCTCGGCCATCCGCGCCGCTAGGCCTTGTCGAGCCCGTAGGCGGCGTGCAGGGCGCGCACGGCGAGCTCGGTGTAGGCCGCGTCGATCAGGACGCTGATCTTGATCTCCGAGGTCGAGATCACCTGGATGTTGACGCCCTTGTCGGCCAGCGCCCTGAACATGGTCTGCGCAACTCCGGTGTTCGAGCGCATGCCCACGCCGATCACCGACACCTTGGCGACGTTGTCGTCGAGGGCGACGCCGTCAAAACCGAGCTTGTCCTTCAGGCTCTCGACGATCTCGACCGAGCGGCCCGCATCGCGCTTGCCGACCGTGAACTCCATGTTCGCGGCGCCGGCCTGCAGGGAGTGGCTCTGCACGATCATGTCCACGTTGACGTTGGCGCTGGCCAGCGAGCCGAAGATCTCCGAGGCCACGCCCGGGTGGTCCGGCAGGCCGAAAAGGCTGATCTTGGCCTCGTCGCGGCTGTAGGCCACGCCGCTCACGATCCGCTTCTCCACGATCTCCTCCTCGTCGCAGACGATGGTGCCGGCGCCCACGGTGGCCCCGGGCTCGACGAAACTCGACAGCACGCGCAGGGGCACGCGCTGGGCCATGGCCAGCTCCACCGAGCGGCTCTGCAGCACCCGGGCGCCGAGCGAGGCCATCTCCAGCATCTCCTCGTAGGAGATCTTTGGGATGCGGCGCGCGCGCTCCTCGATGCGCGGGTCGGTCGTGTAGACGCCGTCCACGTCGGTGTAGATGTCGCAGCGGTCGGCGCGCAGCGCCGCCGACACCGCGACGGCGGACAGGTCGCCGGCGCCGCGGCCCAGCGTGGCGAGGCGCCCGTGCCGGTCGACGCCCTGGAAACCTGCCACCACCGGGATGACGCCGTCGGCGAGGCAGATCTCCAGCTTCTCGGGCTTGACCTCCTCGATGCGCGCCTTGCCGTGGGCCTCGTCGGTGATGACCGGGATCTGCCAGGCGAGCCAAGATCGCGACGCGACGCCTATGTTCCGGAGCGTCATTGCAAGAAGGCCCGCCGAAACCTGTTCGCCGGACGCGACGACCACGTCGTACTCGTCGTCGGACGCTGGGAGACCGGGCGCGGCTGCGCCGGCGCCGTCGGTCCAGGCGACCAGCTCGTTGGTGCGCCCGGCCATCGCCGAGACCACCACCGCCACGTCATGGCCTGCGGCTTTCTCCGCCGCCACGAGCCGCGCGACGCGCCGAATGCGCTCCAGGTCGGCGACGGACGTGCCGCCGAATTTCATCACGATGCGGGACAAGCGAGGTGCGCGCCAAGGCTGCCTGGAAGGAAGGCGCCCTTCTAGCGACGCGCTCCGCGGCGGACAAGGTTGACGCAGCGCTGCTCGGGACGCCGCCGTTGACGGCCGGCGAGGGCGGGTCCAGCAACGGCGGCATGGACACGCCGGCCGCCAGCATCGATCCGGACGAGGTCGCGCGCTTCGCCGCATGGGCGGCGGAGTGGTGGGATCCGAAAGGCAAGCTTGCGCCGCTGCACCAGCTGAACCCGGTCCGCCTGGGCTTCATCCGCGATCAGGCGCTGGCGCGCTTCCGGCGCGACGGGAAGGCGCGGCGTCCGTTCGAGGGGCTGACGCTGCTCGACATAGGGTGCGGCGGCGGCCTCGTCAGCGAGCCGATGGCGCGGCTCGGCTTCGCCGTCACGGGGGTCGATCCCGGCCAGGACAACGTGGCGGCGGCGAGGGCGCATGCCCAGGCGGCGGGGCTCGCCATCGACTATCGCTGCGCATCGGTCGAGTCGCTGCTAGCGGAGCGCGCGGCGGCCTTCGACGTGGTGCTGAACCTCGAGGTAATCGAACATGTCGCCGATCCGGCCGGTTATCTGCGCGACACCGCCCGCCTGATCGCGCCGGGCGGGGTGATGATCGTCGCCACGCTCAACCGGACGGCTGCAAGTCTTGCGCTCGGCAAGGTCGCGGCCGAGTACGTGCTGCGCTGGGCGCCGCCGGGCACGCACGACTGGCGCCGGTTCCTGCGACCCGACGAGATTCGCGGCTTCCTCGCCGGCGAACCGTACGACCTCGCCGGTCCGTTCGGTGTCTCCTTCGATCCGCTCGGCGGCAGGTGGCGGCGCTCCGCCGACACGAGCGTCAATTACATGATGGTCGTGACGCCGCGGGAGCCGCGAACGCCGCGCCCTTGATCCGGATCATGTCGGGCCGCGCCCCTGGCGCCCGAATGGTCCGCGTCCTCGCGCCCGGCGCGGATGCTTGACCGCGCGCCAGCGTGGCCATATTGTATGATTGTATGCATACATGCCAGCAGAGGGTGCTCGACGGTCTGACGCTCGGCGGGACTGGCGTGCCGATTTACGTTCAGCTGCGCGAGCAGCTCCTGCGCGCGATCGGCGAAGGCGTGCTTCAGCCCGGCGACCAGATGCCGACCATGCGCCAAGTGTCGGTGACCCTGAAGGTCGACCTCAACACCGTCCGCCACGCGTACGACGAGCTCGAACGGGCAGGCGCGATCCGGCTGGAGCGCGGGCGCGGCAGTTTCGTTTCCTCCCCGCCTCCGAAGGACGCGGCGCCCGCCGCCGCCTCGGAGGACCTGGCCAGGCGCACGCTCGCGCTGGCCGCCGCCGCGGGCGTCGATCCCGCGGACCTGGCCGAGCGCATCCTCGCGCTGGCCGAACCCAAGGACAAAATCTCATGAACAGCTACAGGTCCGGCGCCGGCAACCGCCTCGCCAGTTTCCTAGCTTTGATCCTGATCCTGGCGGCCGGCGCCGTGCTGGCGCTCACCGAGGCCTCGGTGGTCGGCGTCGCCGCGGCGATCCTGCTGGTCGTGGTCGCCGCCTTCATCCCCCAGTCGCTGATGGTGGCGAACCAGTGGGAGCGCGCGGTGGTGTTGCGCATGGGCAAGCTGCAGGCGATCCAGGGACCCGGCGTGTTCTGGATCGTGCCGATCCTCGACCGCATCGCCGCCTGGCTCGACCAGCGCATCCAGACGACCGAGTTCAACGCGGAGGAGGCGCTGTCGCGCGACACGGTTCCGGTGAACATCGACGCGGTGATCTTCTGGCAGATCCACGACGCCGAGCGCGCCGCGCTGGAGATCACGGATTACCGCTCGGGCATCGAGCGCGTCGCGCAGACGTCCCTGCGGGAGATGGTCGGATCTTCGCTGCTCTCGACGCTCCTGGCCGAGCGCAAGCAGGGCGACGAGCTGTTGCGCGACGAGATCGCCCGCAAGATCGCCGAATGGGGAATCTCCGTCATTTCCGTGGAGATCCGCGACATCTCCGTGCCGCCCGCGCTGCAGGACGCCATGAGCCGCCAGGCCCAGGCCGAGCGCGAGCTTCACGCCCGCGTACTCTTCGGTCAGGCGGAGAAGGAAGTCGCGAGCAAGTTCGTCGAAGCGGCCGAAATCTACGCGCGCAGTCCGGCGGCCCTTCAACTGCGCGCCATGAACATCATCTATGAGACCACCAAGGAGCGCGGCGCCACGATCCTGATGCCGAGCGCCATGGTCGATTCGATGAATCCTGCGGTGATCGGGGCGACCCTAGCCCGGACGGCGCCGCCGGTGTGAGCCGCCAGCGGGGGCTGGAAGATGCGCAAGCTGGACTGGGCGCTCGCGGCGCTGATCGCAGTCTTCTTGATCGGAGCGCTCACCGTCGAGACATCGGCCGGGCTGACAAGCCGCATCGGCGGGATGCGATTCGGCGGCTTCGCGCCGAGCGCGGTCTCGCTGCGCCGCTTGGTCAGCGGGCTTCCTGCGCCGATCCTTCCGGGTGAGCCGCGGTAGGAGCGCCGTGCCTGCTGACATGGGCGCCGGGCCGCGTTCGCCTATATTGGCGCCGATGCCCGAAGACGCAGCCGCCCCTCCGCTGATCGGCGCCGCCCTGATCAAGGACGAAGTGCGCCGGCTGCCGGATGCGCCGGGCGTCTACCGCATGTTCGGCGACGGCGGAGAGGCGCTCTACGTTGGCAAGGCGCGCTCGCTGAAGAAACGGGTCAGCCAGTACGCGCAGGGGCGCTTCCACACCCAGCGCATCGCGCTGATGGTCGACCTGACGCGGTCCATGGAGTTCACAACCACCCGCACCGAGACCGACGCGCTGCTGCTCGAGATCAATCTGATCAAGCAGCTGAAGCCGCGTTTCAACGTGCTGTTGCGCGACGACAAGAGCTTCCCCGAGATCGTCATCCGTCGTGAGCATCCCGCCGCGCAACTGAAGAAGCACCGCGGCGCCCACACCATCAAAGGCGACTATTTCGGCCCCTTCGCCAGCGCCTGGGCCGTGAACCGCACGCTGAACACGCTGCAGAAGGCGTTCCTGCTGCGCTCATGTTCCGACAGTGTCTACGAGACGCGCACGCGGCCCTGCATGCTGCACCAGATCCGTCGCTGCGCCGCACCCTGCACGGGGCTCATCTCGCTGGACGACTACGGCAAGCTCGTGGACGAGGCCGAGGCGTTCCTGCGCGGCAGGAGCCGGGCGGTGATGGCGCGCATGGCGGACGAGATGCAGGGCGCCGCAGACGACCTCGAGTTCGAGCGCGCCGCGCGGCTTCGGGACCGCATCCGCGCCCTGTCGTCGGTGGCCCAGGAGACGCAGGTCAACCCTGAAACCATCGAGGAAGCCGACGTCTTCGCGCTCCACGCCGAGGGCGGACAGGCCTGCGTGCAGGTGTTCTTCTTCCGCGCCGGCCAGAACTGGGGCAACCGGGCCTACTTCCCCAGGGTCGACAAGGCCGACGAGGACTCCGAGGTGATGGCCGCGTTCCTCGGTCAGTTCTACGAGGACAAGCCGATCCCGCGTCTGATCCTGGTCAGCGTGACGCCCGAGGAGTGCGAGCTGATCGCCGAGGCGTTCGCGCTGAAGGCCGGCCGCAAGGTCGAGATCGCGCGGCCGCAGCGCGGCGAGAAGCGCGAACTCGTCGATCACGCCCTGGCGAACGCCCGCGAGGCGCTGGGCCGCAAGATGGCCGAGAGCTCGGCGCAGTCGCGGCTGCTGGCTGGCGTTTGCGAGACGTTCGGGCTGGAGGGCAGCCCCGAGCGCATCGAAGTGTACGACAACAGCCACATCATGGGCACGAACGCGGTCGGCGGCATGATCGTGGCCGGCCCCGACGGGTTCCAGAAGAATCAGTACCGCAAGTTCAATATTCGCAGCGCCGAACTCACCCCTGGCGACGACTACGGCATGATGCGCGAGGTGCTGCGCCGCCGATTCGCGCGCCTCGCCAAGGAGGAGGAAGCTGGCGAGAACCCCATCCGCCCGGACCTCGTCCTGATCGACGGCGGCGCCGGGCAGCTCGAAGCCGCGCTCGAGGTGATGGCCGACCTCGGCGTCGACGACATCGCCGTGGTGGGCGTCGCCAAGGGGCCCGACCGCGACGCCGGGCTCGAGCGCTTCTTCATGCCGGGCAAGGCGCCTTTCATGCTCGAGCCCAAGAGCCCGGTGCTCTACTATCTGCAGCGCCTGCGCGACGAGGCCCACCGGTTCGCCATCGGCACGCACCGCGCCCGCCGCGCGATCGACATGCGCAGGAACCCGCTCGACGAGATCGACGGCGTCGGCCCGGCCCGCAAGCGCGCCCTGCTGCACGCGTTCGGTTCGGCGCGCGGGGTGTCACGCGCCTCCGCGGAGGATCTGGCCAAGGTGGAGGGGGTCAGCGAAGCTTTGGCGCAACGTATCTTCGCCTACTTCCGGAAGGGTTGAGCGGCGCTGGCGAGCGCCCATCCCGGTCACCTCATCGCCGCGCGTCATTCCGCCGCCGCCATGACGCGCCGCCAGAACTGCGCGGCGAAGTCTGCGGCGGGGGGTTGCGCCCCGAGGCGCACGACGACGAGCGCGCGCGAGGGCAGCACGCCCAGGATGCGGCCCTGGGCGCCGAGGGCCAGCACCAAGTCGGCCGGCGCGGTCGGGACCCAGGGCCCGTCGCGCCGGGCGCCTTGCGGGTCGACCGACCAGGCGCCGCCGTTCAGCCACCAGAGACGGCCGTAGGCGGGATTGGCGGCCGTGGGCGCGAGGATCGCGGCGAACTCGCGCGCCGAGATCAGCCGCGTCCCGTCCGGCGCCACGCCGCCCTCCAGCACGAGGCGCCCGAGTTTCGCGAGGTCGCGCGGGGCGGTGACAAGGCCCCAGGCGTTGCCAGACAGCTGCGCCAGCTCCGCAGGACGGGCGCGCCACACGGTGTCGGCCATGCCGAGCGGTCCGGTCAGCCACTCGCGGGTGAGCGCGTCCAGCGGCTGGCCCGCGGCGACCTCGAGCACCCGCTGCAGGCGCGCGTAGGCCGGCGTGTTGTAGAAGAAGCGAGCGCCGGGCGGCGCCTCGTACGTCAGCTGCTCGGTGAGGCCCGAGGTCATCTCCAGGAGATGGCGCACCGCGATGGCGCGCTCCTCGCGCGGCCCGGTCCTGGTCCAGCCGGCGCCGAGGAAGTCGCCGGCCGGGCGCATAACGTCGATCAGGCCCCGGTCCACGGCCTGGCCGACGAGGATGGCGATCAGGCTCTTCTGCTGCGAGGCCACGTCCTCGGCGAGCGCGCCGTCGGCGGCCCTGCCGCGGACGAACGTCGTCGCGAACGCCTCGTCGGCGGCCGGCCAGTTGCGCTCGATCAGCGTGCGCCCCGACCGCACCACCAGAAGGCCGGTGGTCTTCTGCGCCTTCGCGTAGGTGGTCAGATCAGTCGCGCTCTCGCCCACACCTGACGTCATCGCTCCCCTGGCTCCAAATGATGCCTCGCCGACGCCTGCCGTACGCTATGGCCGGACTTGACGCCACGCCCGGAGGCGGAAACACCTTCCGGTCATCGATGGCGACGCGGCCTGCCCTCCGGCTGGCGCCGGCGCGCCGGGAGGTGAGGCGCTGTGACCAAGACCATCATGGTGATCGGCTTCGGGCCAGGCGTGTCGACGGCCGTCGCCGAGCGATTTGGCGCGGAAGGCTTCGCGGTGGCGCTGGTGGCCCGCAGCGCCGAGCGCGTCGCAGCGGGCGCCGCGGCGCTCGCCGCGAAGGGTGTCAAGGCGGCGGCCGTCGCCGCGGACGCCGGGGATCCGGCGGCCCTGCGCGCCGCGATCGCCCGGGTCCGCTCCGAACTGGGGCCGATCACGGTGCTCCACTGGAACGCATACGGCGGCGGCGACGCTGGCGACTTCATGACCGTCGATCCTGCCGCCGTCCGCGGCGTGTTCGACATCGCCATCGTCGGGCTGCTGACCGCGGTCCGGGAGTCATTGCCCGACCTGAAGGCGGCGGCGGGCGACGGCGCCGTGCTGGTCACCAACGGCGCCTTTGGCGATGACGCCCCGGCGATGGATCAGCTGGCGGTGGGGCTCAAGACGATGGGCGTCGCGCTCGCCAACGGCGCCAAGCGCAAGCTTGTCGGCCTGCTCGCGGCGCAGCTCGCGCCGGAAGGGGTGTACGTGGGCGAGGTCACCATCGCTGGCGCGGTCGCGGGGACGACCTGGGCGCGCGAGGAGGGCATCGACGGCGCGAGGATCGCCGCCGAGTTCTGGCGCCTGTACCGCGCCCGTGGCGAGGCGCGGGCGCGGGTGAGCTAGCTTCCCGGCGAACGCCGTCGTCTCGCGCCGCGAGAGCGTCGACGAGGCCGTGGGGTTCGTCGGCTTCGATGGCGGGGATGGCTGAGCGTCTGAGGCTCAATCGGTCGGGCGTTCGAGCGTCGGCCCGAGGTTGGCGATGACCTGGCGGGCGTCGAACGATCCGGGGGCGTCGGCAGGCTTGGCGCCGTGATGGAGGCTGATCTCCGCCGTCGCCTCGAAGCGCTGCACCGTGCGCACGTCGACACGGGACGCCCAAAACGGACCGCCCCAATAGGGATTCCAGGTCGCCCAGCCGCCATAGGCCCGGTAGTAGCGCCAGGATGGCGTCCAGTAGGCGTATCCTGCGCCGTACCAGGGGTGGTAGAACGGGTCGGGCCTGAACACCTTGTGCACATCGCGCCGCGTGCTGCGGTCCTCGATCCTGAACCAGTCGTAGCCTTGCTGCGTCGTCAGCTCCGCCGCGCGATAGAGAAGATAGCCTTCGACACGGTCGCGTGAGGTGAAGGCGTTGCCCTCGAAGTTGACGCGATAGCGATCCGGCGCGAGCCGGACATCAGAATAGCCGCCTGACACCGCATGGGGCCCTATCGGCTGGTACGGAGTCGCGGCCGCGCAGGCGCCGAGCGTAAGCGACAAGCCGATGACCGCCGCAACCGCCGCCTTCCTGGCCGGATGATCCGCTTCCATCGAAGTTCCTTTCGCCAGACCAAAGTGCGACGCCAGCATTGCGCGTCGTGGGCTCGCCGCATTGAGTTGCGTCAACGGTGGCGCTTAGGGCCGGCCATTTCGCAAAGGATGGTCTCTTTCGCGCCGGTATGTCGGGGCTTCGAGACAGGGACTTGACGGCTGCAGAGGACCTCGTGACTAGGCTGCATTGAGAAGAGATTGTCTTTGGCGGCCGATTGACTTGGCGCAAGGACCGGAGCGGCGCCCGACTCTATGCAGCAACCTGCTGGGCGCGCTGAGCCGGATTCCGAAGGCTCGCTTGCCTTTCGTCTGCAATCGAGGAGCAGGACAATGCCAGGCATTGCCAGTACCGGGGCTTCGGCCCGTCGCCTCGTCGCCATGGCCGCCGCTGTGGCCACGGCTGCGAGCTTCGTTGCGCCGCTCGCAGTGGCGCAGGTCGAGCCGCCCAGGGTCGAGAAGGACGTGACGCTCGGCGCGCCCGAGATCACGGTCTTTGCGCCGGAAGTGGTTCGACGCCGAGTGGGCGTGGGCCGGTTCGGCAACCCGATCGAGGTGGTCTCGCTGACGCGCACGGTCAGCTATGCCGATCTGGATCTCGGCAAGCCCCAGGACGCCGCCGAACTGCGGCGTCGGATTCGCGCCACTGCGAACGAGGCTTGCCGGGAGCTCGATCGCCGCGCCCCGTCAAACCTCTTGCTGGGACCCCATCCGGATGTGTGCGTCCGGGAGGCGACCACTCAGGCCCTCGTGCTCGCCGGGCGCGTCATTGCGGCGGCGCGGGCGACCCCGCGCTGAGCGGCGGCGCCGCATGAGCCCCCGCTATTCGGCCGGGACCGTCTGCTTCAGCGCGACGTGCTCGCCGCGCGCATTGACCGGATCGTGGGCGACGTCATCCGGCCGGAAGGCGCGCGTCAGAGCGGCCATCTCCATGTGGATGCCGTTCGGATCGCGGAAGTAGACCGAGCGGATCCACACGCCGTCGTGCATCTCCGCCGCCGCGCCGGCCGGCGAGTCGTCGTGGTTGATGACATAGGCCTTGATCCCCTTCGACCTCAGCCGCGCGACGTAGGCGTCGAACTTCTCGAGCGGGACCGAGATGGCGAGGTGGTTCATCGAGGCGTGAGCGGTCACCGAGCCCTTGCCTCGGACGTCCTCGTGCATCGACGCGATTCCCGGGGCCGCGGGCGGCGCGTCCGGAAACCAGAAGAACGCGATCAGCGCGCCGCCGCCGCAGTCGAAGAAAAAATGCTGCCCGCGTCCGTTCGCGAACTCGATCGTCTTGACCAGCGGCATCTCGAGCACGTTCTCGTAGAAATCGACCGTCTCGGCCATGTCGCGGGCGACCAGGGCGACGTGGTTCACCCCGAAATACTCGATGCGCTCCTCGGCCATGCTTTCCTCCTTCGGTGCTGTTCCGCTCCGTGTCCGGAAGGCTACGCGTGGAACGCGGCGGCGCCCAACGACGATGTCGTGCGCCGCGTCGTTTCCTCGGACTGCGCCATAAGCGGGGGAGCCGGCGCCTCAGCTAGGGGAGCGCCTCCGGCTCTCGCCAGGCCGTGATCTCGCGCATGCGCCTGCGGCGCGTGGCGCGGAACCAGAAGTTGCCGACGACGGCCGCGACCCCGAGACCCGAGGACAGCAAGGGCGGCGCATGGATGGCGAACGAGACCAGGCCCGGCGCGAAGGAGAAGGCGGCCACGACCAGCATCAGCCAGCGTTCCGCGTCTTTCGCGCGCCGCCAGTCGCCGAAGGCGTCGGGCCGACTGCCCAGGCCAGCGGCGATCTCGGCGCGGAACGCCTCGGCGTCCGTGCTGAGTTCCTGCGCCGGGCGGGCAGGGCGCGGCTGCGCGGGCGACGGCGGCTGCTGCGCCCGCGCTCCTCGGCGCCCGAAAATGGCGGTGGTCGTGGGCATTCGCGCGCCGCGTCTGGACACCGGCGATCCTAGTCGGGCTGGGTTAAGCGACCGTAGCCTTGGCCGAAGCGCGTTCCAGCGCCGAAGCGACTGCGGCGGCGATCTGGGCGACATTGTAAGGCTTGCGCACCACCGGCGCGTCGAAGCCCTCGGGCGCCGGGGCGGCGTCGCCGTAGCCGGTCGCGAAGATGAACGGCTTGCCCCTGGCGCTCAGCGCCGCGGCCACCGGCGTAACCGACGCGCCGTTGAGATTGGCGTCCAGCACAGCCACGTCGAACGACGTGTCGGCCAGCTGCAGCGCCTCGTCGACGTCGGCCGCCGTGCCCACCACCCGCGCCCCTGCCTCGGTGAGGCCGGCCTCGAGCTCCAGCGCCAAGAGCACCGCGTCCTCGACTATCAATATGCGCCGGCCCCGCACCGCCTCGGACGCGAACGCGCCGGCCGAGGCGCCTTCCTGCGGCTCCGGCTTGGTCTCCGGCGGCCGCTCCGCGGGGGCCGACGCTTCCGTCGCCGCCATGGCCGTCGCGTCCGCGGTGATCCGGGCGCGGGCGCCGTCGGGGCGGAACTCCAGCAGCGCCTCGCCGCCCAGCTCGCGTCCCGTGACTCGCTCCAGCAGCGTCACGCCGAATCCGCGATGTGTCGGCTGGCCGACCGATGGTCCGCCGCGCTCGGTCCAGGTCAGTTCGAAGCCCGCGCCTGCGCGCCTTGCCCAGGTCACCTCCACGCGACCCGTCTCGACCGAAAGCGCGCCGAACTTGACCGCGTTGGTGGCCAGCTCGTGCAGCGCCAGGGCCAGCGCGTTGGTGGCGCGCGGATTGAGCAGGATCTCTGGTCCCGACCAGCGCGCCTGGCCGGGCGCGAGGCCGCCGAGCTCGGCCGCGGCGATGTTGCCGATCTCGGCGCCGCGCCAGCGTGTGGCCATCAGAAGCGCATGGGCCGAGGCCATCGCGTCGAGCCGGCCGGCGAAGGTCTTGAGAAACGCGTCGAGCGAGGTCGTGCGGCGCGCCGATTGCGCCGCGAGCGATTGCACCGAGGCCAGGAGATTCTTCACCCGGTGGTCGAGCTCGGCGACGAGGGCGTTGCGGGCCGTTTCCTCCGCCTTGCGCCGGGAGATGTCCTCGATGATCCCCACTACCCGGCCGGGGCCGCCTGCGGCGCCCTTGATCTCGCTCGCTACGTTGCGCAGCCAGACCAGGCGCCCGTCGTCGGGCCGCGTGAAGCGGAATTCGACGTCCAGCCGTCCCGTCTCCGCCAGCTCGACCTCATCCGCACGCTTCAGCGCGGCGAGGTCGTCGGGATGGACATGCGCGGCGAGCCGCCCACCCTCGCGAGGCAGCTCGCCGGCGGGAAGGCCGGTGATGGCGGCGAGGCGTTCGCTGACGACGAACCTGTCTTCGGCTCTGTCGAGCTCGTATTCGCCGATCCGCGCCGCGCTAAGGGCGAGGCTCGCGAGCTCGCTGCCGAGGGCCGGCTGCTCGCTTGCAATGCGCGTATTACGTGCGTCGTCCACCATACTCGCCAGCTTATGCCGCATTTGAGGGCATGGCGACGAGTCAAAAACCGGGCGGCGCGAATCGCGCCTTGCCGCGTTTCCGCCTATAGTGACGACAGCAAGGCCGGCGGCCGCGGATCGCCTGGCCGGCAAGTCCGGAGACGAGCGCATGCCCGACGACACCATCGCGACCGCTGAAGCCGCGGCGTCCGACGCCGCCACGTCCACGCGTCGCGTCGGCAAGACCGCCCACGCCGCCGCGGAGAAGGGCCAGGACAGCCTGAACGAGGCGATCGAGCTGGCTGAGCGGAATATCCGCGATGCGGCGCGCCGCATCGAAAAAGCCGTGCGCGAAGCCGTCGAGCAGATTCGCGCGCACGCCGGTCCCTATCGCGAGCAGGCCAGCCAGCAGCTCGACGAGGCCTCGAAGTACCTCGTCGAGCGTGTCAAAGAGCGGCCGGTGACGGCGACCGCCGCGGGCCTCGCGGTCGGTCTTTTGCTCGGTCTCATGCTGGCCAACCGCTCCAGCAAGTGATCTTCCGCAGGCTGCTCTATTTCCTCGCCGGCGCCGCCGCGCTGAGCGCGAGCGCCGGCATAGTCATGGTGGCGCTCGCCTATGCGCTCTACGCGCTGGTGAGGCCGGCGCTCGGGCCGGCCGGGGCGTCGGCCGTCGTCGCGCTCGCCGCGGCCGCGATGATCGGCCTGATCGGTCTCTTTCTCGCTGGCCTCGCCAGGCTGCCGAAGCGCCGCAGGTCCGAGCCTGAGAGCCTGGCCGAACACGTCGCCGACTTTGTCCGCGCCAGGCCGATCGCTTCGATCGGCGCCGCGATCGCCGCCGGGCTCCTGGCCGTGCGCAATCCCGGCTACCTCGGGGCTGCGGTGCGCGCCTTCATGGACATCGACGAGCCGCCGCGCCGGCGCCGGCGCCGGTAGGGCGGAAGCCGCCTATCTCAGCCCCAGGGCGTCAATCGCGGCCGTCCGGTCGGGCTCGAGCGGGCCGGCGGCCTCCGCGGCGAGGCATTGCGCAAGCTCGGCGCGGTTCTTGACCCCCAGCACCACGGTGTCCACGCCTTCGATGCCGAGCGCATAGCGGTGCGCGACGTAGGCCGGGTCCTCGCCCCAGCGCGCGCAGAGGTCGCGGAACGGCGCGGCGCGGTCGTAATCGAGGCGGTCGGGATGGTTCGCGGACAGTGCGCGGTCCACGGCGGCCGTGAGCGCGCCGGCCTGCACGGCGCGGATGCCCATCACGCCCACGCCGGCGCTGCGGGCGGCCGCGATCACCTCTCTTGGCCGCGCGGGGCCGCCGAAACGGTTGAGGGCGCCGGCGCTGTCCATCAGGTTGGCGATCGCCTGCACGGCCTGCGGCTTCGGGTGACGGCCGACGGCGCGGATCACGGCGGCTGGTTCGCCGATGCCGGTGACGCCCCACGCGCCGACGAGTCCTTCCGCCTTCAACGCCTCCATCGTAGGGACGACCTCGTCGACATAGAGCGACCAGCGCGTCGCGACCTGATCGCGCCGTTCCGGCTGGTGCGCGTAGACGAAGTCGTCGGCGCAGATGTTGGTGTGCAGAAAGAAGAGGTCGACCCGCTCCAGCCTCATCGCCGCGAGGCTCGCCTGCAGCGAGGCGCGCAGGCGAGGCGCCGCCTCCGCCGCCGGGATCGTGCCGAGGGCGTGCTTGGTGGTGATCCTCACCCCCTGCGGCAGGCGCCCGCCGAATGTCTCGCCAATGAAGGTCTCGCAGTTGCGGTAGCCGGGCGCCGCATCCAGCACGTCGATCCCGCCGTCGAGCGCCGCGGCCAGCGTCGCCCGCGCCTCCTCGGCCGAGGTTTCTCCCCAGATCTGGCCGATGCCGCCGCCACCCAGCGTCAGCCGGCTCACCGGTCCCAGCGGCCCGAGATTGCGCTTTTCCATCGAGCCCCTCCTCGCCCATTTCGCGGTCGGCGCCCAGGCTGACATCGCGTCAGTCTGGCCTTTCGCAAAAGCCGGGACGATGATCGACCCAGGCGAGATACGAGAGGAAGCGCCATGAAGACCAAGGGCATCAACCATCTGGCCCTCGTGTGCCGCGATATGGCCGAGACCGTGGAATTCTACACCAAGGTGCTCGGCATGCCGCTGGTGAAGACCGTGGCCCTGCCGGATGGCGGGCAGCATTTCTTCTTCGACTGCGGCGGCGGCAGCCTGCTCGCCTTCTTCTGGTGGGAGAACGCCCCGGCCGCCGCGCCGGGCGTCGCCGCCGTAGAGGACTTCCCAAGGAAGCCGATGAGCGCGGTCGGCTCGATGAACCACGTGGCGTTCGAGATGGACGAGGATCAGCTGGAAGCGAGCATCGAGGCGCTGAAGGCTGCCGGCGTACACGTCTCCGTGCCTGTCGTCGTGAACCACGACGACAGCCCAGCTGGCGTCTCGCGCGACATGCACCCGGGGGTCTTCGTGCGCTCGGTCTACTTCACCGACCCCAACGGCATCATGCTCGAGTTCGCCTGCCTGACTCGCTCGCTCGGCCGGCCGGACGACGTGCGCCACGCCCCGGCGCGGGCCAAGGCGACGGTCCAAGCCTGATGCCGCGCCTCAGGGAGATCCCGCGCGCCGAGGTGACCTCGGAGACCGTGCTGCGCAGCTACAAGCTGCTGTTCGGCGACCGCGACCCGGTGAGCCAGCCCGGCACCGCCACCGGCACGCGCGGCGACTGGTGGACCGTGTTCGCCAATTCGCCGGACGTGTTCGACCACGCCGTACGCGGCTTCGCGCTCTACCGCGGAGAGCGTAAGCTCGACCCGGTGCTGCGCGAGCTCGGCCAGACCCGCGTCGGCTGGGCCAGGGGCAGCCAGTTCGTTTTCTCGCAGCACTGCAAGTCGCTGAGAGGGCTCGGCGTCTCGGAGGAGAAGATCGCGGCGGTGCCGAGCTGGCAGACGGCGGACTGCTTCTCGAAGGAGGAGCGCGCGGTGCTGGCCTACGCCGACTGTCTCGCACTGGCCGGCGGGCGCACGCCCGACGGTGTGTTCCAGGCGCTCAAGGCGTTTCTGTCAGACGAGCAGATCCTGGAGCTCACCTACATCACCTGCCTCTACGACATGCACGCGGTGATGGTGCGGGCGCTGCGCCTGGAGTTCGACGATCGCGACGATCCGATCGTGGAGGTGGCCGCGCCGGAGGACTTCAAGGCTCGCGACTTCCTCGACACCGGGCGGCGCTGAACAGGGCCCGGGCCTTCTCGTCCGCGCCGCCGTGTGAAATCATTTGCGCGTCCCGACGGGGGTGCGTCGATTGGCTAATGTCTTCATAAGCTATGCGCGGCGTGACAAGGCCCGAGTAGCCCAGCTGACTGCCGCGCTCGAGAACGAGGGCCTTTCGGTCTGGTGGGACAGCGAGCTCGTGCCGGGCCGGCGCTATCGTGAGGTGATCGACGAGCAGCTCTCGCAGGCCGACTGCATCCTTGTGGTCTGGACCGCCGCCGCGCTCGAGAGCGACTGGGTGCAGGACGAGGCGGAGGAGGGTCGGCAGCGAGGCGTGTTGATCCCGGTGGTGCTTGAGCCGGTGCGGCCGCCGGCCGGGTTCCGTCAGGTGCAGGCAGCCGACCTCAGCCAATGGACCGGTAGCCCGCAGCATCCCGAGTTCCGCTCGCTGGTCTTCGCCGTGCGCAGCCTCGTGCAGATCGCCCGCGCCGCCCGCCGCGTCGACCCGTCCGTTCCGGGCGAGCCCGTCGCGCGAGCGGCCGACGGTCCCCCTCCTCCTGCGCCGGACCCGGTTCCAGCGCCCGCGCCTTCGGCCGCCGCAATCGTTCCGCAGGAGCGCCGCTCCTCGGCCTCGACGACCGTTCCGGGCGTCTTCGCAGCCACCGCCTTCTCATGGCTATGGTGGGCCGGGGCGACGTTTTACGCGGTCGTCGCGGTCACCCTGCTGAATGCCGCCGACGGATCTTCAGAGATCTGGCCTTACGTGCTGGCGCTGCCGCCCGCGTTCGCCTGCGCCGTAGCGCTCGTTTGTCGCCGGGCTGCGCTGGAGGCCAAGGCGCGGGTCTGGGTGGCCTTGGCCAGTCTCGCCGGCGGCGGGCTGGTAGCCCTCTTCGCCTTGTGGAGGATGGAGTCGGGCAGCCTGGTCGAGATGACCGCCGTCATCAGCGTGTTGGCGATCGCGGGGATGGGGTTGGCCTTCGCGTTCGCCACGCCCGGCGCGCTTGCGCTGAAGCGGGTCCGTTCGTCGCCTGCGCGGCGCGCGACGTGAGCCGAACCGCTCCCGCCGCCCGCGGCGAGGTGCTAGGAGCGTCGCCAATCAACGTGAGGGAGTGAGCCCATGAGCGAAGGGCAGGTGTTTCCGCCGCCGGAGGCGTGGGTCAGGCGCGCCCATATGGACGCGGCCGGCTACGAGGCGGCCTGCAGGCGGGTCGAGGAGGATCCTGACGGCTACTGGCGCGACGTCGCCAGGCGGCTCGACTGGATGACCTTCCCGACCCGGATCAAGGAGGTTTCCTACCACCGCGAAGACTTCCGCATCCGCTGGTACGCCGACGGCGTTCTGAACGTCTCGGCCAATTGTCTCGACCGGCACCTGCCGCAGCGCGCCAACGACGTAGCGATCATCTGGGAAGGCGACGACCCGAAGGACAGCCGCAAGATCACCTACGCCGAGGCCCACGCCGAGACCTGCCGCATGGCCAACGTGCTGAAGGCGCGAGGGGTGAAGAAGGGCGACCGGGTCACGATCTACCTGCCGATGATCCCCGAGGCCGCCTTCGCCATGCTGGCCTGCGCGCGGATCGGCGCCGTCCACTCGGTCATCTTCGGCGGCTTCTCGCCGGATTCGATCGCCGGCCGCATCCAGGACTGCGACTCGCGCATCGTGATCACGGCCGACGAGGGCCTGCGCGGCGGGCGTATCGTCAAGCTGAAGGAGAACGTCGACATCGCGCTGACCTCCTGCCCGGACGTGACCGACGTGATCGTGGTGCGGCGCACCGGCAACAAGGTGTTCATGCGCCCCGGCCGCGACGTCTGGCACCACGAGGAGGCGGCGAAGGTCTCGGCCGACTGCCCTCCCGAGCCGATGGCCTCGGAGGACCCGCTGTTCATCCTCTATACCTCGGGTTCGACCGGCAAGCCGAAGGGCGTGCTGCACACCACCGGCGGCTACCTGGTCTGGGCCAGCCACACCCACGAGCTGGTGTTCGACTATCGGCCGGGCGAGATATTCTGGTGCACCGCCGACGTCGGCTGGGTGACCGGCCACAGCTATATCGTCTACGGGCCGCTCGCCAACGGCGCGACCACGCTGATCTTCGAGGGCGTGCCCAACTATCCGACCACCAGCCGCTTCTGGGAGGTGATCGACAAGCACAAGGTCGAGATCTTCTACACCGCGCCCACGGCGCTTCGCGCGCTGATGCGCGAGGGCGAGGAGCCGGTGAAGAAGACGAGCCGCGCGTCGCTGCGGCTGCTCGGCTCCGTCGGCGAGCCGATCAATCCCGAGGCCTGGCTCTGGTACCATCGCGTGGTGGGCGAGGGCCGCTGCCCGATCGTCGACACCTGGTGGCAGACCGAGACCGGCGCCTGCCTCGTTTCCCCGCTGCCCGGCGCGACCGCGCTGAAGCCGGGCTCGGCCACCAAGCCGCTGCCGGGCGTGAAGCTGCAGATCGTGGACGCCGACGGCAACCCGCTCGAAGGCGCCGTGAACGGCAACCTCTGCATCCTGGATTCGTGGCCCGGTCAGATGCGCACCGTCTACGGGGATCACGAGCGCTTCATCCAGACCTACTTCACCACCTACCCGGGTAAGTACTTCACCGGCGATGGCTGCCGTCGCGACGAGGACGGCTACTATTGGATCACGGGACGCGTGGACGACGTGATCAACGTCTCCGGCCACCGCCTCGGCACCGCCGAGGTCGAGAGCGCGCTCGTCGCGCACCATGACGTGGCCGAGGCGGCGGTGGTCGGCTATCCGCACGACATCAAGGGGCAGGGCATCTACGCCTACGTGACGCTCACGGTGGAGGCCAAGCCCAGCGACGCGCTGAAGGCGGCGCTGATCGCGTGGGTGCGGCGCGAGATCGGACCGTTCGCGGCGCCGGACGTGATCCAGTTCGCGCCGGGCCTGCCCAAGACCCGCTCGGGCAAGATCATGCGCCGTATCCTGCGCAAGGTGGCCGAGGACGACATCGGCAACCTTGGCGACACCACGACGCTGGCCGATCCCAGCGTGGTCGACGATCTGGTGAAGAACCGGGCGGCGGCGACGGCCTAGCCGCCGGCGTTCAGAATCCGGCGCCGATCCGGCCGAGGCGCTCGCGCATCTGTTTCAGCCGCCGGTCGATCTCGGCCATGGTGCGGTTGAGCGCCCCTTCGTCGTCGCGCCAGACCTGCACGGCGCGCGCCCAGACGAGGGTCATGGCGGCCAGCCGCGGCGCGGTGGCCGGCACGCCCGCGGCTTCCAGGATCGCGCGGGCGGTGAGGGGCAGGTGCGCGGCGAGCGCAATGCGGCTTTCACCCTTCGCCATCGAGAGCAGCGCGGCGCGGTTCGGCTCCATCGCCTCGATCCGGGCCATCGCGGCGTCGAAAAGGCGGTCGTGGACGTCGTCCGACGGAGTGGCCGCGGTGGCGAGCGCTGCCTGGTCCAGCTGCCGGGACAGCGCCAGCGTGAGCATCGGCTTGCCGGGCGTCTCGGCGTAGAGCTGGGCGAAATCGACGCCGGCGCGCTCGGCGATCTGGCGCAGCGACACCTCGCGCCAGGGCCGTTCCGCCGCCAGGGCCAGGGCCGCGTCCACGGCCTTATCTAGAGTCTCGCTCATGCGACGGCATTTGGCGGCGGGGACGCCGCGCGTAAAGCCCTCAGCGTCCCAGCTCTCTCGAGCGGCGCTCCGCAGCCGCCGCGGCGTCGCGCAGCAGCGGGCCGAGGCCGGCCGCGCCCATCAGCACCTTCAGCGCCGCTTCCGTAGTGCCCCCGGGCGAGGTGACCTGGCGGCGCAGCTCGGCGGCGTCGGCGCCGGTGCTGGCCATCAGCGCCGCGGCGCCGGCTGTGGTGGCGCGGGCTAGATCGCGCGCCACCGCCGGGCCGAGGCCCAGCGCCACGCCGGCCGCCTCGAGCGCCTCGACGAAGGCGTAGAGGTAGGCGGGCGCGGAGCCGGAGACGGCGGTGGCGGCGTGCATCAGGTCTTCGTCGTCGAGGTCGACGACCGTCCCGACCGGCTCGAACAGCGCGTGCGCCCGCGCCCGCGCCACGGCGTCGGCGGCGTAGACCGAGGCGACGCCGTGGCCGATCCGGGCCGCTGTGGTCGGCATCACGCGAGCCACCCGGCGGCCGCCGTACGCCATTGCGATGTCCGCGGAGGCCACGCCGGCAGCGACCGAGACGATCACGGCGTCGTCGGCCAGAAGCGGCGCCAGCTCGGCCGCGACCTCGCGCCAGATCTGTGGCTTCATCGCCAGCGCCACGGTGCGCGCGGCGCCGATCGCCGCGTCGTCCGGGTTCAGGCGCGCGCCGGAGGATGCGACATCGGGATTCGGCGCCGGCTCACGGATCATCACCTCGGAGATCGGGAACGCGCCGGCGCGGCGCCAGCCCGCCAACAGCGCTCCGCCCATGCTCCCTGCGGAGACGAGCAGGATCGGCGTCGTCATCGTGGGCCTTCAGGCCTGGCCGACGGTCTCGAACATGCAAGCCGCGATCGCGTCCTCGGGCGACTTCCCAGCCGTCAGCAGGAAGTCGAACGCCGGGTAGAAGCGGTCGGCCGCCTCCATCGCCGCGTCGATCATCGAGGCTGCCTGGGCCAGCGTCGGGCGTTCGCCCTCGGGCAGCGCCATGGCGTGGCGGAAGACGATCTCGCCGTCGTCGCTCCACACCTCGAAGTGGCCGACCCAGACGCGCTGGTTGACCAGGTTCGCCAGCTCGCAGGCGCCGGCGCGCTGGTCCTTGGCGGCGCGGCGGTCGATCGAGAGGCACAGCTGCAGGCAGTCGGCCTCGGGACGCCAGGCGAACCAGAGTTCGTAGTCTCTCCAGTCGCCGGCCAGCGTGAACGCTAGGTCGCCGTCCTCCGTGCGATCGAAGGTGAGGTTCTCGGCGTTGAGCACGCGCTCGACGACGTCCAGCGGATCGAGGGCGATCATCACGTCGTCTTCTTCCGGGTGCGGGGTGTCCATGGGACCTCGATGATCAAGGCGTCCAGGCGCGGGCGAGGCGCCGACGCCGGAGGACGAGCCTAGTCTGCTTCGCGGCCGCCGTCTCAAGCCGCTTCGCGCCGGGCGCGAACAAGATGGGATCAGTTCCCGACCTTCGGGCGGAGAGTGGCGACCTCCGCCCGCAGCGCCGCTACCTCCGACTTCAGCGCCTCGAACTCGTCTCTGCGGACGAGATCCATGTCGGCGGCCACGCGGTCGACGCCTGAGCGGAGCGCGGCTTTGGCCTCGTCGCCAGCCGCCTGGGCGAGGCCCGCGGCGGCGCTGGCGAGTTTGGCCATCTCGTCGAGGAACGGATTTTGGCTCTGCATGAGCCCCCTATATGGGAAACGGCAGGTGAAAGCGAAGAACTTGTCGGCTAGAGGGCGATGACTCGCCGCGGCGGGCCCATTTCGGAGGCAACAGGCGTGGCCTTGCAGTTCCCGGACTTCAACCCGGTGGCGATCCCGCTCCCGGCGATCCACCTGGGTTCGCTGACGCTGGGGCCGTTCGCCATTCGCTGGTACGCTCTGGCCTACATCGCCGGCATCCTGCTGGGCTGGCGATACGGCGTCGCACTGGTGAGAAACCAGAAACTCTGGGGGTCCAGGGCGCCGACAGCCACGCCGCTGCAGGTCGATGACCTGATCCTCTGGGTCACGATCGGCATCATCCTGGGCGGGCGGATCGGCTACATCCTGTTCTACATGCTGGTCAACGACGCCCAGCGAGCCGACCTTTTCGCCCACCCCTGGGAGGCGTTCGAGGTCTGGAATGGCGGCATGAGCTTCCACGGAGGGTTCCTGGGAGTGGCGATCGCCATCATCATCTTCGCGCGGGTCAATCGCATCGATCTGCTGCGGCTCGCCGACCTGGCGGCCCCGTGCGAGCCGATCGGCCACTTCTTCGTCCGCATCGCCAACTTCGTGAACGGCGAACTCTGGGGGCGGCCTACCAGCGTCCCGTGGGCCATGATCTTCTGCAACTCGCGCATCGAGGACGCCAATGGAGGCGTCTGCCCGGCCGGGCTGACGCCCCGGCATCCCAGCCAGCTTTACGAGGCGGCGCTCGAGGGCCTCGTGATGTTCATCGTGCTGCGCTGGGCGACGCACCGCGCGAAGTGGCTGCAGAAGCGCGGCGCGATCCTCGGTCTCTGGCTCACCGGCTACGGCGTATCGCGCACGATCCTGGAGACGGTGCGCAATCCCGACGAAGGGATGCCCAACTTTCCCTTCGGGCTCACCATGGGCATGATCCTGTCGATCCCGATGATCGTCGCCGGCGTCTGGCTGCTCTGGCGCGCCTTCCGCGAACCCCCGGGGCAGCCGCAGCCGTCATGAGCCTCTGCGACCGTCCCGACGCCGGGGGCCTCGTCCGGCGGATCGCCGCGGAAATCGCCGTGTCGGGGCCGATCAGCGTCGCGGAGTACATGGCGAGGCGGCTGCACGATCCCGAGGACGGGTACTACGCCACGCGGCCAGCGCTCGGCGAACGGGGCGATTTCATCACCGCGCCGCTCGTCTCGCAGATGTTTGGCGAGCTGATCGGACTCTGGCTCGCGGAGACCTGGCGGGGTCTGGGCGCGCCCGACCGCGTGATCCTCGCCGAGGTGGGACCGGGCGACGGCGCCCTGATGGCTGACATCCTGCGCGCCGCGAGGGTCGCGCCGCCGTTCGCCGCGGCCGCGGAGGTATGGCTGGTCGAGACCTCCGGGCCGCTCAGGGCCTTGCAGGCCGAGCGCCTCGCCCGCGCCTCCCCGCGCTGGGCCGCCACGCTCACCGAGCTGCCGGCGGACGCGCCGCTGCTCCTCGTCGCCAACGAGCTGCTCGACTGCCTGCCGGCGCGCCAGTTTCTCAGGACCGAGCGCGGCTGGGCGGAGCGCGTGGTCGGCCTGGATCCGGGAGGTGCGCTTGCGTTCGGTCTGCGCCCCGCCGGGCCGGCAGGCATCGACGCGCCACTGGGCGCGATCATCGAAATCGCGGCCGCGCAGAGCGGTTTCGCGGCCGAACTGGCGCAGCGGCTGACGCGCCAGGAAGGCGCGGCGCTGCTGGTCGACTACGGGCGCTCTGCGCCGGATTTCGGCGACACGCTGCAGGCCGTCTGGCGCCATCGGAAGGTCTGTCCGCTGAGCGCCCCCGACGGCGCGGACCTCACCATGCACGCCGACTTTCCAGCGGTGCTCGAGGCGGCGCGCGCGGCCGGCGCAGCGGCGTCGCTCGTCACACAGCGGGAGCTGCTCCTGAGGCTCGGGATCGAGGCGCGCGCCGCGGCGCTGGCCCGCGCCCGGCCCGACCGCGCCGGGCAGGTCCGGCGCCAGCTCGATCGCCTGATCGCGCCCGACCAGATGGGCGAGCTGTTCAAGGCCGCCGCGATTTGGGTCGGCGCGACGCCCCCCGCGTTCGAGGCTGGCGAATGAGCGATGTGCCCGCCCTGACCTCGCCGCTCCTCGACGCACTGCCCGGCGTGCGGCATGCCTTCTTCACGCGCCAGGGCGGCGTCTCGACCGGGCTCTTCGCGAGCCTCAACGTCGGTCGCGGATCGAGCGACGAGGAGCCGAGCGTGAGCGAGAATCGGCGCCGCGCGGCGGCACACTTCGGTCAGGGCCCCGAGGCGCTGGCGATCTGCTATCAGGTCCACTCGCCGCGGGTGGTCGTCGCCGAGGGCTGCGCGCTGGGCGACGTGCGGCCCGAGGCGGACGGGGTGGCGACGGGCGCCGCGGGCGTCATCTGCGGGGCGCTCGCCGCCGATTGCGCGCCGGTGCTCATCGCCGACGCCGAGGCGCGGGTCGTGGCCGCGGTCCACGCTGGCTGGCGGGGCGCGCTGGCGGGCGTCGTCGAGGCGGGCGTCGCGGCGATGACGCGCCTGGGCGGCGAACCGGCGCGGATGGTCGCCGCGGTCGGCCCCTGCATCGGGCCCACGTCGTACGAGGTCGGTCTGGAGTTCGAGGGCCGCTTCCTGGAAGCCGATCAGGCCAACGCGCGGTTCTTCGCCCCGGGGGTGAGAGAGGCCAAGCGGTTCTTCGATCTGCCCGGCTTCGTGCTCGGCCGCCTCGCCGCCGCGGGAGTCGCCCGCGCCGAGTGGATTGGGCGGGACACCGTCTCCGAGGAAGAATGGTTCTTTTCGAACCGTCGCGCGGTGCTTCGCGGAGAGAGCGATTACGGCCGGCTGCTGTCGGCGATCTGCCTCACTCCCTGAGCCGGCCTTGCCCCGCGCCCTGGCGCTGCTAGAAGCCGGCGCGGGGACGGACATCCGAGGGCGGTCGATCCGATGAAGCTGCTGGCCGGCAATTCCAATCCGCGCCTCGCGCAGGCGATCGCTCACGTGCTCGACGCGCCGCTGACCCGTGCGAACATACGCCGGTTCGCCGACAACGAGGTCTTCGTCGTCATCGAGGAGAACGTGCGCGGCGAGGATGTGTTCGTCATCCAGTCGACGAGCTATCCGGCCAACGACAACCTGATGGAGCTGCTGATCTGCATCGACGCCCTCACCCGGGCGTCCGCGCGGCGGATCACTGCGGTGATGCCCTACTTCGGCTACGCCCGACAGGACCGAAAGACCGGCGGCCGCACGCCCATCTCGGCCAAGCTGGTGGCCAATCTCATCACTCGCGCCGGCGCCGACCGGGTGCTGACGATGGACATGCATTCAGGCCAGATCCAGGGGTTCTTCGACATCCCGACGGACAACCTCCTGCCCACGCCGCTGATCGACGCCGACATCCGTCGCGGCGCCCGAAAGGTGGGCGAGCTCATGATCGTCTCCCCCGACGTAGGCGGCGTGGTGCGGGCGCGCACTCTGGCCGAGCGCCTCGACGCCGACCTCGCCATCGTGGACAAGAAGCGCTCGGGTCCCGGCGTCTCCGAGGTGATGAACATCATCGGCGATGTGAAGGACCGCCGCTGCGTCCTTTTCGACGACATCGTCGATTCCGCCGGCACGCTCTGCAACGCCGCCGCGGCGCTGAAAGAGGCGGGGGCGGCGAGCGTGTCGGCCTACGTCACCCATGGCGTGCTGTCCGGCGCGGCGGTGGAGCGGGTGACCAACTCGGTGCTGGCCGAACTCGTCACCACCGATTCCATCGAGGCTACGGATCATGTGGCGGGCTCGTCCAAGATCCGCCAGGTCACCTGCGCCAACCTGATCGGCGAGGCCATCCGTCGCATCGCCAACGAAGAGTCCGTCTCCAAACTCTTCGACTGAGCCGGCGCCTGCCGAAGCGGCGCCGCGTGCTAGAACCGCTCGCGCGAGTCGCGAGGTCAGGAGGCCGATAAATGCCCAAGCTTCATCCCGCCAGATTGGCGCTGGCGATGGTGGCCGCCCTCCTGGGCGCCGGCGCCGCGCTGTCGGGGGCGGATGCGAGGCCGCGCTCGCCGCCGGTGATCTATCCCCCGCCGCCGCCCATCCCGATGCCGAGCGTCGGGCTCGGCGCGAAGTTCGTTCGCGAGGCGGCGACGTACGAGGACTTCATGCGCGCGGCCTCGGCGATCTCGCCGAATTTCGCCAGCGCCGACGATGTCGAGAACGCCCTGAACGTCGGCGCCGCCTTCGAGCCCGGACAACTGCGCCGCGGCGCCGTCGCCTACGCCGCGATCCAGATCCTGGCCGATTCCGCGTTCGTGGACGAGGTCCGCAAGGCCGGGCCGACGCCGGAGTCGCGGTATGCGCTCGTCGCGCGCATCTATTCCAATCCGGCGAACGCCCTCGATTTCCCTGACGGGCCGGCGGTCGCCGGGATCGCCAAGGCGGTGCTGGCCAATGGCGGCATGCAGCTGTTCGACGCTGGCGGCGGCGTCATTGGCGCAGCCTACACCATGCAGCATCAGGCCTGGTCGCTGTCCCAGGTGGCGGATCGAGACGCCCGATCGGCGAAGGTGCGCATGCTCTCGTCGACCGAGCGCACCGCGTCAGGCGACGAGGTCGCCGCGCTCGAGCGGCAGGTGGGCGGCGCCGCCGCGGACCCTCCGGCGCCTGCGGCGCGCCCCTATTCCCCGCTGGTTGTGCGCGCCGTCGCGCTGGCGGCGCTGGCGGCGATCGGCCAGGCCGGCGACGACGCCGCGCACAACCTGGGCTGGCTCAGCGACGACTACTTCATGGATCACTGTCTCTCGGAGACGAAGCTGGCGCTGAACGAGTGCCTGGCGGTCGCTCGTCCGAGCTATGAGTACGCCTTCTGCCTCGGCCAGCATGCGATGCGCGACACCGGATCGTGCGTCGTCCGCGCCGCCGGGTCCACCGTGCCCATCGACATCGCAGTGGCGCCGTCGCCGCACATCCCGCCGGCGCACGTGGGCGTGCACCGCCGAGTACGGCGCCGGCGGCGGCGGGGCTAACGTCCCCGCCTGGCCGGGCCGGCGGGCGTTGCATCGTGCTGGCGAGGCGTGTATCTAGCCGCGCTCTTTTAGGCCCCTGCCTCATGGCGCGAGGGTCTTTGGCGCCGTGCGGGCCTCTCGCGCGGCGGTTCGCATTTTGAGGCAACGCGATGGCCGAGATCGTTCTGAATGTGGAAGTGCGCGAGAGCGCCGGATCGGGATCCGCGCGGGCGGTCCGTCGCGAAGGCAAGTTGCCGGGCGTGCTCTACGGCGGCGCCCGCGGTCCGGTCGCGATCGCCGTCGCCCATAACGAGTTCCGCAAGGCGCTCTACACCGGCAAGCTCCTGGGCCACCTGGTCACGCTGAAGTACGGCGACGAGACCCAGCCGGTGATCGCGAAGGCGGTGCAGTTCCACCCGGTCACCGACGCGCCGGTGCATTTCGACCTCTACCGCGTCGACGAGCATCAGCTGATCCGCATTGCGGTGCCGGTGCACTTCCGCAATCAGGAAGCGTCTCCCGGGATCAAGCGCGGCGGCACGCTCAACATCAATCTCCACGAACTGGAGGTGATGGCGGCGGCGGACCACATCCCCGAAGAGATCATCATCGATCTGACTGGCCTCGAGATCGGCGATTCGGTCCGTGGCGGCGACGTGGCGTTGCCGACGGGCGTCGAACTCGTCGCGCACCTGCGAGAGGCGACGGTGGCTTCGATCGCAAGCTCGTCGGCGCTGCAGGCGGAGGAGGCGACGGAGGCCGCCGGCGGCGAGGCCGCGCAGGCCTGAGGGAGACGCCGGCCCGGCCGCGAGGCGCCTGACGATGCTGCTGCTGGTCGGCCTCGGCAACCCCGAGGCCAGATACGCGCGCAACCGCCACAACTTCGGCTTCGCCGCTGTCCAGACGATCGCCGAGCGGTGGAACTTCGGGCCCGAGAAGTCGCGCTTTTCGGGATTGGTGCGGGAGGGCGCGATCCCCACGCCATCCGGGCAGGTGAAGACGCTGACGCTGCGCCCGCAGACCTACTACAACGACAGCGGCAAGGCGGTGCAGCAGGCGCTGCGGTTCTACAAGGCCGAGCCTGGCGACGTGGTCGTGTTCTACGACGAGATCGATCTCGCGCCCGGGCGGTTCCGAATGAAGACCGGTGGCGGCGCTGCAGGCAACAACGGGGTGCGCTCCATCGCGGCCCATATCGGGCCGGATTTTCGGCGCGCGCGCCTTGGCACCGGTCATCCTGGGCACAAGGAACTGGTGATGGGCCACGTGCTCTCCGACTTCAGCAAGGCCGAAATCGAATGGGCCAGGCCGCTCCTGGCGGCGTGCGCCGACGCGCTGCCGCTGCTCGCGGCGGGCGAGGACGAGCGCTACCAGGCCGAGGTGTTGCGCCTCGCGCCGGCGCCGAAGCTCGATCCGCGCGCCAAGCCGCGCGGCGAGGGCGAAGATTGACCCCGCGCGGAAGGCCATGGGACTAGCCGCGCGGGAGATGGAGACGGCCGGATGAGCTTCTACCTCGGCGGGCTGCTGTTCCTGCTGATCCCGGTCCTGCTCTGCGTGCACGTCGTCCGCACCGGCCAGCAGCTGTTCTGGATACTCATCATCCTGCTGCTGGGACCGATTGGCTGGGCTATCTACCTGATCGCGGTCGCGATCCCCGAGATGGCCGGCGGAGCGCGCGCGCAGAGGATGGGCATGGTGGCGCGCGACGCCCTCGACCCCGGCCGCGAGTACCGCCAGGCCAAGGCCGACGCCGACGAGAGCCCGACCGTCCACAACCAGATGCGTCTGGCCGCCGCCGCCGCTCATATGGGCCGCTGGGAGGAAGCCGAGCAGCTGTACCGCGTCGCCGCGCACGGCATCCACGCCGACGATCCGGCGCTGCTGCTTGGCCGGGCCAACGCGCTGATCGAGCTCGGCCGCGCCGCGGAGGCGCTGCCGCTGGTCGAAAGGCTGGCCGAGGAGCAGGCGGCCCGCAACCCGTCAACGGCGCTCGCCCAGGCCCGCGTGCTCGAAGCCGTCGGCCGTTTCGGCGAGGCCGAGGAAGCGTACCAGTTCGCCGCGGGCCGCCTTCCAGGCCTGGAGGCGATCGCCCGCTACGCCGCCTTCCTCGCCGCCACGGGACGGCGCGCGGAAGCCGCGGACAACCTCGCCGAGATCGACCGGCGCCTGCAGCGCGCCAATCCCCAGTTCCGCCGTGAGGGCCGGGCGTGGCGCGATCTGGCGGCCAATGCGATGGCGAGAGGTTGACACCCGACGGGTGACGCACGAGATGCGCGCTCCATCGACGTCCCGGACCTAGCGCTCCAATTCCATGGCCCTGAAAGTCGCGATCGTAGGCCTGCCGAATGTCGGCAAGTCGACCCTGTTCAATGCCCTCACGCAGACGGCCGCCGCCCAGGCGGCCAACTATCCGTTCTGCACGATCGAACCGAACGTGGGCGATGTGGCCGTACCCGAACCTCGGCTGGACGTGCTGGCGAAGATCGCCAAGTCGAAGGAGATCATCCCGGCCCGGATCAACTTCGTCGATGTCGCGGGCCTCGTGCGCGGCGCCTCGCAGGGAGAGGGCCTCGGCAACCAGTTCCTCGCCAACATCCGTGACTGCGACGCCATCGCCTTCGTGGCGCGCTGCTTCGAGGACGGCGACGTCACGCACGTGGAGGGCCGCGTCGACCCGCTGGCGGACCTCGACATCATCGAGACCGAGTTGATGCTCGCGGACCTCGAAAGCCTTGAGAAGCGCGTGTCCAATCTGGAGAAGCGCGCCAAGGGCGGCGACAAGGAGAGCGCCGTGACGCTGCGGCTGGTCAGCCTGGCGCTGGCGGAGCTCAACGCCGGTCGGCCAGCGCGCGCGGCCAAGGTGGCCGACGACGACGCCAGGCCCTGGCGCATGCTGCAGCTGCTGACCTCCAAGCCGGCGCTGTACGTGTGCAATGTCGACGAGGCCTCGGCCGAGCGGGGAAACGCGCTCTCGGCGGCGGTGACCGAGCGGGCGGCGCGCGACGGCGCGAAGTCGGTGATGATCTCGGCCAAGATCGAGAGTGAGATAGCGCAGCTCGACCCGGAGGAACGCTCCGAGTTCCTGGCGACGCTGGGTCTTGCCGAGCCTGGTCTCAACCGCATGATCCGCGAGGCCTACGCGCTCCTGGGTCTGCAGACCTACTTCACGGCCGGCCCGAAGGAGTCGCGCGCCTGGACGATTCCGGTCGGCGCCACGGCCCCGGCGGCGGCCGGAGTCATCCACACGGACTTCGAGAAGGGCTTCATCCGCGCCGAGACGATCGCCTACGACGATTTCGTCCGCCTCGGCGGCGAGGCAGGCGCCAGGGAGGCCGGCAAGCTGCGCGCCGAGGGCAAGGACTACGTCGTGCGCGACGGCGACGTGATGCACTTCCGGTTCAACGTCTAGAGCCGGGCGGACGGCTCCGCGCATCGCCCTCGTTGCGCCGCGCCCGGCTGCTCGGCTAGGGGTGACGTCCAGACGTGCAGGGAGAGGCGCCGATGGGCGAGATGATCAGGATCAAGTCGGGCTTCGAGGACGGATTCGAGTTCCCAGCTTACCACGCAGCGCCTGCCGGTGGCCGCAAGGGCGGCGTCATCGTGATCCAGGAGATCTTCGGTATCGACGAGCATGTGCGCCGCGACGTCGACCGCTGGGCCTCGCTCGGCTACGAGGCTGTGGCCCCGGGCCTCTACGAACGGCGCGAGCCCGGCTTCGTCGCCGGCCATGACGAAGCGGGCCTGAAGGCTGGAATCGCCCACGCCATGGCGACCCCGCGCGAGCAGGTGCTTGCTGACCTCGCCGCCTGCCGCGACTACCTTGCGCCGCGTGGCAAGGTGATGGTGGTGGGCTACTGCTACGGCGGTTCCTACGCCTGGTTCAGCGCTGGCATGCTGGACGGCATCGCGGCGGCCTCGAGCTACTACGGCAGCATGGTTCAGGCGAACGCCTCGCTGACCCCCAGGTGCCCGACGATCGTCCACCTCGGCCGCCTGGACGCCGGCATCCCTGCCGACGCGGTCAAGGCCGCGGTCGAGGCGGCGAATCCCAGCGTGCCGGTCTACATCTACGAGGACGCCGGCCACGGCTTCAACAACGAGGACCCGGCCCGCCACTCCGCAGCGGCCGCCGAACTGGCCCGCAAGCGCACGCTCGAGCTGTTCGAGAGAGCGTGATGGGCGAGACCCTCTCGCTCACCAGCCCGAGCGACGGCTTCGCCTTCGGCGCCTACCGCGCCCTGCACCAGGACGCGCGCCGCGGAGGGTTGGTCCTGATCCAGGAGATATTCGGAGTCACGGACCATATCCGTGAGCTTGCCGACGCCTTCGCCGCCGACGGCTACGAGACGCTCGCGCCGTCGCTCTACGACCGGCAGGCGCCAAGCTTTCAGGCTGGCTACGACCGCGCGGGGATCGAGGCGGCGCGTCGCTACTCCGAGGCCGCGCCGTGGGATCAGGTTGCGGGCGACCTGGCGGCGTGCGTGGCGGCGCTGGCGCAGCCCGTATTCGTCGTCGGCTACTGTTGGGGCGGCGCGGCGACGTGGCTCGCCGCCTGCCGCTGCGAGGGGGTCGCGGCCGCCTCGAGCTTCTACGGACGGCGGATTCCCGAGCTGATCGCCGAGACCCCGCATTGCCCGATCATCCTGCACTTCGGGATGCGCGATCCGACGATCCCGCCAGCCACCGTCGAGGCCATCGCCGCCGCTCATCCGGACGTCCCCGTCTACCGTTATGACGCCGGCCACGGCTTCGTCTCCGACCGGCGCGCCGATTACGACGCCGACTGCGCCCGTCTGGCTCGCCTGCGCACGCTGCAGCTGTTCTCGATGCACGGCGGCGGCCGGGGAGACATCTGAGCGTCGCCGCGTGGCGCCCCCGTTCAGGCCGGACCCTCGATGCGTGAGCGCAGAGCAGGGTCGCGCTCGATCCGCCGCACCAACACCGCCTGGGCCAGAAGCACGCCCACGCCGGCGGCGTAGGCGGTGAAGGCGCTGGTCGGGAATCGGCCGCCGTGCGCCGCGTCGGTGGTGTCGCTGTAGATGAACGCCGCCGCCACGCCGAGCACCAACGTCACCGCCAGGACCGAGATCACGCTCTGGCCGAAGCCCGTGCGGAAGCTGATCCAGATATGGGCCTTCATGAGCCCCCGCAGGGACGGGGTCGCAAGCAGGATCACCAGCGTCGCCAGGAACCAGGCGCCTGGATAGAGCAGCATCCACACGAGCTTGTACTTCGGGGTCCAAGGCAGCACGGACCAGCCGTAGGTCGCGGCCGCCGCATAGATCAGCGCTCCGGCCGCGAAAGCCGAATATTGCATCCGGCGAAACAGACGCCACGAGACGCTGACACCCATCCCTTTTAATGTGGCGATCCAGCCCGGCAGCGAAAGGGGGGACTTGCGGTTTCAGGCGCCTTCGAAGGCCACCAGCGTCGAGACCCTCACGCCCTCGGCGCTAAGCTTGGCTGCGCCGCCGAGCTGAGGCAGATCGACGACAAAGCAGGCCGCGACGATCTCGGCGCCGGCCTCGCGCAGCAGCTTCACGGCCGCCAGGGCCGTGCCGCCGGTGGCGATCAGGTCGTCGACCAGCATCACCCGCTCGCCGTCACGCACCGCGTCCAGGTGCATCTCCATGGCGTCCGAGCCGTACTCGAGCGCGTACTCCACCGCTCGCGTCTGGTGCGGCAGCTTGCCCTTCTTGCGCAGCGGGACGAAGCCTGCAGACAGCTGGTGCGCCACCGCGCCGCCCAGGATGAAGCCGCGCGCCTCGATCCCCGCCACCTTGTCGATCTTGGCGCCGGCGAAGGGCTGAACCAGTTCGTCGACCGCGCGGCGGAAGGCGCGGGCGTCTCCAAGCAGCGTCGTGATATCGCGGAACATGACCCCTGGCGTCGGGTAGTCCGGGATCGTGCGGATGGTCTGGGCGAGGTTCAACGCTGGCGCCGTCCTTTCCGCCGCAGGCGGCCCGAAGCGGTCGGCAGCCGTCCTTGGCGCGGCCTTATCGCCGACGCGGGCGCGCTTGGCTATGGTGGGCTCCGCGATGCTTCGCCGGACCGCCGCTTTCGCCCTCGCCATGGCCAGTCTGGCGACGTCCGCCGCCCGCGGGGGCGAGGCGCGTTGCTGGCTCGACCGCGGCGCGGTGGTTGTCTCGGCGAGAGCGGGCGATATCGCCGGCGACTTCCTCCTCGATCTGTCCGCGCCCGCCAGCGCGCTGGAGACGGACGTGGCCGCTGCGCACGGCGTCGGTGGCCCAATCTGGCGACAAACGCTGTGGCTTGGCCGGACACGGCGCCCGGTTACGTTCGCCGTGCGTCCGCTCGACGCCCGCACGCTGGGCCTCCCGACGACGCTCAACGGCCTCATCGGCGCCGATGCTGTGGCGGGCGACGTGGCGGACTTGCGTGTGGCGCCCTGTCGCCTCGAGGTCTGGCGCGGGCGCGCGCCGTGGCGCCGGGCGCTCGCGTGGCTGCCATTGCGTGTGGTGGGCGGCGTGCCGGCCGTGCAGGCGACCGTGAGCGACGGCGTGCGGCGCGTCACCGGGCTCTTCGCGATCGACACCGGGACGGCCGGCGTGCGCCTCTCGCCCGACCTGGCGCGGCTCGACCGCCAGCCGTCTTCGGGCGCCGACCCCGCTTCGCGGCTGGCGCCGCCCGCCCGCCTGGCGGACCTTACGCTCGGTCGCCGGGTGTTCCACGACGTGCCGGCCGCGATCGAAAGCGCGCCGACGCCCGGGCTCGCCGGAACCATCGGCACGGCCGTTTGGTCGCATTACACTGTCAGGCTGGACTCCGGGCGGCGGCGCCTGGTCCTGGCGCCGCCCTGAGCGCCGATCGTCAGTGCGCCACGTGGCGCCAGATGCGGCGGTAGCTCGCGTAGAGAAGGCCCGAGAACAGGAACAGGTAGATCATAACCGCCAAGCCGAGCTGCTTGCGCTGGTCCATCTTGGGATCTGACGCCCACTGCAGGAAGGCCGCAACGTCCTTCGCTTCCTGGTCGAGCTTGCATGGCGTGCCGTCGTCGAACGTGACCTTGCAGTCGGTCAGGGGCGGCGGCATCGAGATGAAGCCGCCGGGCGGCGTCGGGCCGGTTCCATGCCAGTTCGCCGTGACGTCGCCCGGGAAGTAGGGGTTGTAGTACTTGCCCGGCGGCACATCGAGGCCGGCCGGAGGCGCCGCAAAGCCCGTGACGATCGAATAGACGTAATTGGGGCCGCCGTCGCGGGCGCTGACCAGCAGAGACATGTCGGGCGGCAGCGCGCCGCCGTTGGAGGCGCGGGCGGCGGCGTCGTTCGGGAACGGCGGTACGAGCACATCCGCCGTGGTCGGCGGCCGGTGCGTCTCATCGCCGGTGTCCGAGTTGATCGTGCTGACCTGCCGGGGCCATCCGGCGGCGATCGCCTTGACCCAGGGATTGTCGTTGGAGTTCGGGTACTTCGGATTCCACCACGGGCCGCCGGGCTCGCCGAGGTCGTGGAACGCTACGTAGTTCATCGAGTGGCATGCCGAGCAGACCTGCTCGTAGACCTTGAAGCCGCGTTGGAGCTGGCCCTGGTCGTACATGCCGAACGGGCCGTTGAACGACCACGACTGAACCTTGGGTTCGAGCGAGCTGGTCGCGGCGAAGGCGGGGGCGGCGATGGCGCCTACGACCGCGGCCAGAGCTAGGACTTTGCGAAGCATCGGTCGGGTCAACCCTTCTTCTCAGGCGAGGCGGTCGCGCCGGCGGGGGGCGCGGCTGGATGAGACAGCACCGGCGACGAGATCGACTCCGGCACAGGCAGCGGCGTTTCGCGCAGGCCCAGGATCGGCGTGATCACCAGGAAGTAGACGAAGTAGTATGCGGCCGCGATCCGGCTCAGCCACACGTACGTGTTCAGATCGGAGTCGAGTAGGTTGAACGTGGTCAGCCCCGGGATGACCTGTTCGTTCGGCTCATGCGCCCCGCAGAAGCCGAGGACGAGGCAGTCGACCACGAAGATGAAAAAATAGAGCTTGGCCTGCGGTCGGTAGCGCATCGAGCGCACCCGCGAGGTGTCGAGGAACGGCAGCGCGAAGATGCAGGCGATCGCGCCGGCCAGTGCGATGACGCCGCTCAGCTTGTCCGGGATGGCGCGCAGGATGGCGTAGTAGGGCAGCAGATACCACTCGGGGACGATGTGCGCCGGCGTCTGCAGCGGATTGGCCGGGATGTTGTTGTCCGTGTCCAGCAGTGCGTTCGGCATGTAGAACACGAACACCGCGAACAGGATCATGAACAGCGCTATCGCGAAGCCGTCCTTCACCGTGTAGTACGGATGGAAAGGCACCGTGTCCGACTTGCTCTTTACGTCGACGCCGAGCGGATTCGAGTTGCCCGGCACGTGCAGCGCCCAGATGTGCAGCCCCACTAGCGCCGCGATGATGAACGGGAACAGGTAGTGCAGCGAGAAGAAGCGGTTCAGTGTCGGCGCGTCGACGGTGAAGCCGCCCACCAGCCAGGTGGTGATCGAAGGACCGATCACAGGCACCGCGCCGACGATGCTGGTGATGACCTTGGCGCCCCAGAAGCTCATGTTGCCCCAGGGCAGCACGTAGCCGAAGAACGCCGTGGCCATCATCACCAGATAGATCGCGGCGCCGATCAGCCACAGCAGCTCGCGCGGGGCCTTGTAGGAGCCGTAGTAGATGCCGCGGAAGATGTGGATGTAGACCGCGACGAAGAACATCGAGGCGCCGGTCGTGTGGATGTAACGGATCAGCCAACCGTAGTCGACATTGCGCATGATGCCCTGGAGGGAGGAGAACGCGCCGGTTCCCGACGGATCGAAGTGCATCGCCAGGATGACGCCGGTGACGATCTGGGTCACCAGGCAGAAGGCGAGGATGCCTCCGAACGTCCACCAGTAGTTCAGGTTCTTCGGCGTCGGGAAATCCATCAGGTCGACGCCGAAGCGGATTATGGGCAGCCGCGTGTCGATCCAGCGTTCGACGGCCGTTTTCGGCTCGTAGGTAGAGTGTCCGCTCATGCTCTCTCTCAGCCGACTTTGATCTTGGTGTCGGTCTCGAAGACGTAATCGGGCACGGCCAGGTTCAGCGGCGCCGGCCCCCTGCGAATGCGTCCCGAGGTGTCGTACACCGAACCGTGGCAGGGGCAGAGCCAGCCGCCATAGTGGCCCGGGGCCAAGTTGCCGCCGTCGAAGCCGGGCGTGCAGCCCAGGTGCGTACAGACGCCGATCAGAACCAGCCACTCCGCCTTGCCGGGCTTCACGCGCGAAGCGTCGGTGGCCGGGTCGCGCAGGTCGGCGTGATCGCCGGCCACCGCCTCGGCGATCTCCTGCGGCGTGCGGTGGCGCACGAACAGCGGCTGCTTGCGATAGAGCAGCACGACCTGCTGGCCCAGCGGCACCTTGTCGACGTCGTACTCGATGGACGACAGCGCCAGGGTGTCGGCCGACGGGTTCATCTGGTCGATCAAAGGCCAGGCCACGGCCGCGACGCCGCCGACGGCCGCAGCCATGGCGGCGATATGGATGAAATCCCGCCGGTCCTGATCCGGCGCCTCGTCCGCGTGTGCGCCCACTACGCTCTCGGCCACCTTCGGCTCACCTCGCGCTTCGGCCGTGCCCCGCGTGGCGGGCGCCCCGACCGCTCCTGACTCTGCGCGCGAACCACTCGAACGGAACGGCGCGCCCCGCAAGAACCAACTGGCCTCGGTGCGAAAGGCGGCCTGCGTCAAGGCGCCGCAAACCAGCGTCCCCGTCGACCGCCGCCCCCCGGCCCAGAAAGCTCTTGTGGGGGTTCCCCTAGAATGCGTCTTAGGCTTTTTCAACATGCCATTCCGCATTTCACCAAGACGGCCCGGGAGACCGCACGAGTGACCGCCCCATCGACGACCGTGCTGGCCCCCGACATCCGGGATCGACGCGACCGTGCGAAGGCCTGGTTCGAGGAGCTCCAGCAGCGGATCTGCGCGGAACTGGAGCGCCTTGAGGACGCGGCGCCGGCGGAGCTGTACCCCGAGGCGGCCGGCCGCTTCGATTTCCGGCCGTGGACCCGGCAGACGGGCGAAGGCGGCGGGCTCGGCGGCTTCATGACCGGCCGTCTCTTCGAGAAAGCCGGCGTGCACACGTCGGCGGCGACGGCCAGGTTCTCGCCCGACATGGCCAAGTCGATGCCGGGCGCGGACGTCGATCCGACCTACGTCTCGGCCTCCATCAGCCTGATCATCCATCCGTGGTCGCCTCGCGTGCCCACCGTGCACATGAACACCCGCTTCCTCTCGACCGCACAGAGCTGGTTCGGCGGCGGCGCCGATCTGACTCCGATGATCGGGGCCCAGCGCAGCCAGGAGGCGGACGACGCGGTGCTGTTCCACGCCGCGATGAAGGCGGCCTGCGATCGGTTCGATCCCGGCTGCTACGCGAAATACAAGGCTTGGTGCGATGAGTATTTCTTCCTGCCGCACCGGGGCGAGCCGCGCGGGGTCGGCGGCATCTTCTACGACCAGCTTTCAAGCGGCGACTTCGAGCGCGACTTCGCCTTCACCCGGGCGGTCGGCGAGGCCTTCCTGGATGTCTATCCGAAGATCGTCGCCCATCGCATGGACGAGCCGTGGACCGAGGCCGACCGCGAGGAGCAACTGGTGCGCCGCGGCCGCTACGTCGAATTCAACCTGCTCTACGACCGCGGCACGATGTTCGGTTTCAAGCAAGGCGCCAACATCGAGACGATGCTCTCCTCGATGCCGCCGCTGGTGCGGTGGCCGTGACGCCCGGTGCTCGCCGCATGCGCTGACGCCGCGGCATACTCGACAGGCGGCGCACGAAGTCCGACCGTCACGCCCGACGACGGAGGAAGCCCATGCCCCATGCGAATGCGAACGGCCTTTCCATCTATTACGAGAGCCACGGCCCAGACGACGCGGAACCGATCCTGCTGATCATGGGGCTCGGCGCGCAGATGACGCGCTGGTCGCCGGAGATGATCGGTGCGCTGGTGGCCGCCGGCCACCGGGTGATCGCCTATGACAACCGCGACGTGGGCCTCTCCGGGAAGCTCGACTCGGCCGGCGCGCCGGACATGGGTGCGGTCGTGGCCGCCGTGCGCGAGCGGCGAGCGGCGCCGGTCGCCTATACGCTCTCCGAGATGGCGGCCGACGGCGCCGCCCTGCTCGATGCGATCGGCGTCGAGCGAGCGCACATCGTCGGCGCGTCGATGGGCGGGATGATCGCCCAGCTGGTGGCGGCGGACTTCCCACAGAGGACGCTGTCGCTCACCTCGATCATGTCGTCGACCGGCAATCCGGACCTGCCGCGCGCCACGCCGGAGGCGATGGCCCGGCTGACCACGCCCGCGCCCGACCCGAACAAGGACCTGGAGGGCTTTCTCGCCAGCGCGGTCGAGGGCGCCAAGGTGATGGCTTCTCGATATGCGCCGGACGAGGCGATGGTGCGCGCCCAGGCGCTGGCCGATTTCAGGCGTTGCCACTACCCGGTGGGTTTCCAGCGTCAGTACGCCGCCATCCTCGCCTCGCCCGACCGCCGGCCGAAGCTGCGCAGGCTCGAGGCGCCCACCGTGGTCATCCACGGCGAGGACGACCCGCTGGTCCCGTTGGCAGGCGGCCGCGACACCGCCGAGAACGTGCCGGGCGCCGAGCTGATCGTCGTGCCCGGCGTCGGACACGAGATGCCGGCGCCGACGCTCAACGTGTTTGTGAGCGGCATCCTCTCGGCCGTGAAGCGAGCGCGGGCGCCGGCCTGAACGCCGCCCCGGTCAGCCCTCGAGGAACCGCGCGATCCAGCCGGCGACGAGGACGTGGTCGTCGGGTCGCGCGAGGCTCTCGATCGCCGCCTCCGCCAGGGCCGCGTCGATCCGCGCGCCCTTGCGGCCCTCGATCAACGCCATCGAGTAGGCCGGCGCGAACTCCGGGTGCAGCTGGCACGAGACTGCGTCGTTGCCGTAGGCGACGAGCCCGTTCGGGCAGAAGCCGCTGCCGGCGAGGACGGTCGCGTCCGGCGGCAGCTCGACCACCTGGTCCTGATGCGAGGCCGATAGAGAGACCGCCCTCGCGGAGGTCTGCATCCAACCGGCCGGCCGCACCACGTCATACGTGTGCAATCCCACGCCCCAGCCTTTCGGCGACTTGATCGCGGCGCCGCCGAACGCCTGGGCCATCGCCTGATGGCCGAAGCACACGCCCACCAGCTTCGCCCGTCCCCGGGCCGCGCGCAGGAAAGCCAGCAAGTCCGCGATCCAGGGGTCTCCATCGTACACCCCTGCGGCGGCGCCGGTGACGATGTAGGCGTCACAGGCCTCCGGGCTGTCCGGTATGCCTCCGTCAGGCGCATCGTAGGTCGCCCACGCATAGCCGCGGCCGGCGAGCAGCGTCTGGAACATGGCCGGGTAGTCGCCGAAGCGGGGCTGCAGCGCGCGCGGCGGGCGCCCAGCGGCGAGAACGCCGATCTTCATGGCTTCCTCACCCCTAGTACGCCATGCCTTGCGCGACCGCCTTCAGCCGCTCGATCAGCGCGAGCTTGTCGTTCGGAAAGTCGTTGTCGATCCACCATGCCTCGACCTCGCGCAGCACCTCGCCCACCAGGGGCCCTTCCGGCACGCCGGCGGCCATCACTTCCTCGCCGGTCATTGGAAGGCGTGGGACCGGAAAGCTCTGCGCGGTCGGCAGCAGGGCCCGCCACTGCGTCGCGGCGGCCGGCCGGCCGGCGGCCCAGCCGAGCGTCGCGCGGTCGCAGAAGGCCTGCAGGCCGAGCCGGTAGACGAGCTGGCGCGTTTCCTTCGGGCTCATCCAGGAGACGAGGCGCGGTTGCGGGTTCAAGGCGGCCGCGAGGCGGTCGCGCTGGGCGTTGGAAAGGCGCAGGCGTTCGGCCAGGCGCGCGGCGGTCGCGGGGTCGTCCGGCAGAAGCGCCGCTAGGCGAAGCAGCGCGTCCTCGCTGAAAAGCTGCTCGGTCTCGATCGCCACCAGCTGCTCGAGCCGCTCGAGTCCCCGCGCCTCCGGCAGCACGAGCGCGAGGACGCCGGCCTGGGCCATCAGGCGCAGCGCCGCGCGCGGATCCTCCGCCGCCAGCAGCTTCAGGAGCTCGGCCGACACCCGCTCGGCGGAAAGGGCCCTGACCAGCTCGCGCAAGGCCGCGCAAGCGGCCAGTGCGGTCGCGTCCGGCTCGCCGCGCCCATACCAGGCGTAGAACCGGAAGAAGCGCAGGATCCGCAACGCGTCCTCGCGGATACGCGTCTCGGCGTCGCCGACGAACACGATGCGGCCGGCGCGCGCGTCGGCGAGGCCCCCGGCCGTCGGGTCGTAGAGGCGTCCGTTCGGATCGGCATAGAGCGCGTTGAGGCGGAAGTCGCGCCGTTGGGCGTCCTCGGCCCAGTCGGTCGTGAAGGCGACGACGGCGCGCCGACCGTCGGTCTCGACGTCGCGGCGAAGGGTGGTGATCTCGAACGGCCTGCCTTCAGCGACCGCCGTCACCGTGCCGTGCTCCACGCCGGTCGGATGCGCCTTCAGGCCGGCCGCGACGAGCGCCCGGATCACCTCGCTCGGGGTGAGCGTGGTGGCGATGTCGATGTCGTCGATCGGCCGCTTGAGGATGGCGTTGCGGACGCAGCCGCCGACGAACCGCGCGCAGCCCGGCCCGCCTGCGGCCTCGAGCGCGGCGATGACGCCGCGCGTCGAGGACCGCGTCATCCAGGGCGCCGCACCGAGGGATTCGATCATCGCAGCGCCCCGACAGGCCGGTTAGGTGGCGGCGCCATAGAGCCGATCATAGAGCGCGCGCAGCATCCCGGCGGTCGCCCCCCAGATGTACTGGCCCTCCCACGTGGCGGCGTAAAAGCGGCGCTTGTCGCCGGCCGGCATCTCGCGCTCCTGCTGGGTGAGGTTGGCGGGGTCCATGATGAAGCCGAACGGAGTCTCGAAGATGTCCGCGACTTCCGCCGGATTGGGCGTGAGCGTGAAGCCGGGCTCGATGAAGCCGACCACCGGCGTGATCTGGAAGCCTGTGACGGCGGTGCGGAACGGCGTGGAAAGGCCGGCCAGCTCCACATGCGACGGGTGGAGGCCGATCTCCTCGTGCGCCTCGCGCAACGCCGTCTCCCACGGGGTCTCACCGGGATCGCTGCGACCGCCGGGAAAGGCGACCTGGCCGGTATGGCTGCGCAGCGTGTCGGCGCGGCGCGTCAGCAGCACGGTGAGCCCCTGTTCGCGTTGCACCAGGCCCACCAGCACGGCGGCGGGTGTCCAGGTGGCCGCGTCGTCGGCTGCCCGGTCGGGATCGATGCTGAGGTCGGATCGGACCGGCCGTTCGCCGAGGAGGGCCGCGTCGAGCGGATCGAGGTGGCGGGTGATCCAGCCGCGCAGCGCGATCGGGGGCGAATCCGGGCTCATACCTGGTGCGCTCCGGCCGGACCGATCGGAAACCAGACGCCGCGGGACGTGACGCCCAGCCGCGGACCCTCGGGCGTGTCCCGCTCCTCGGCCATCTCCACCAGCTCGTAGAACACGGGGCGCGCGATGCGGGCCTCGAGGCCGCGGCGCACGTGCACGTAAGGCCGGGGCTCGCCGGTTGCGGGATCGACGTCGACGCGGATCGTGTTCTCCGGCCCGGCCTCGACCGCGTCCCCGACGTTGGTGAGGAACCTCAGCGCCTCGCCGTCTCGGTCGACACGGACCGCCACGAACGGCGCGTCCTCGACGGTGATCTTCATCTTCTCGACCGGCGTGACCAGATAGATCCCGTCGGGGTCTTTGCGCAGCACGGTCGAGAACAGCCGCACCAGCGCCTCGCGGCCGATAGGCGTCCCTTCGTGGAACCAGAGGCCGTTCTTCTTGATGACGATGTCGATCTCGCCGCAGTGGGCGGGGTTCCACAGGTGCACCGGCGGCAGGCCGCGGCCGGGCGCCTGCTTCGCCGCCTCCGTCACCCGCTCCAGTCCGCCCGCAGTCTCCGCCATGGGACGTAGGTAGGACGAAGCGGGAAGGGGCTCAAGCCGCCGCCACGGGACCTTCCAGCGGGGGGGCGTCGGAGGCCAGCGCCTTCGCCAGCACCCGCCGCTGGTCGACCGGTCCCGGCATCACGAGCCTGGGCGCGGCGGCGAATCCGTGCGGTCCGAAGAGCGGCGTGTCGCCGACCAGGACGATCAGCTTGTGGCCGGCCGCGGCGGCCGCCTCGCAGGCGCGCTCGACCAGCGCCCCGCCAAGCCCGTGGCGCCGGTAGGCGGGATCGACGGCTATTGGACCCAGCAGCAGCGCCGGTGCGCCGGCGACGCTCACCGCCCATTGCCGCACGCATCCGACCAGCTGCGGCCCGTCCCAGGCCACGAACGAGCAGTCGAGGAGCGGCGCCTCGCCATGCTCGCGCAACCGCTCGGCGGCCTTGGCGTATCGGCCCGGTCCGAAAGCGGCAAACACCAGCCGCTCCACCGCTTCGGCATCCTCGGCCCTCTCCGCGGCGAGCGTGGGCGGCGATGTGGCGACGGCGAGGCTCATCGGAAGGCGCGCGCACATAGGGGCAACCTCCCAGGCCGTCAACGAGGATTGCGGCGACGGCCACGCTCGGGCATCAGAGAACCGCCCGTGTCCGACACCCCGCCGCCCGCCTCCGCCCGCGACCTGCTGCGCCAGCGAGACTATGTCCTCTTCTGGGTCTCGCGATCGCTGGGGTCGCTGGGGGTTCAGATCCAGAGCGTGGCGATGGGCTGGCAAGTCTACGACCTGTCGCGGCAGCAGCATCTGTCGATCAACCAGGCCTCATTCAACGTCTCCCTGATCGGCCTCATCACCTTCACGCCGCTGTTTTTCCTGGCGCTCCCCGCCGGGATGAGCGCTGACCGCTACGATCGCCGGCGGATCATGCAGTTCTGCTATTTCACGGAGCTGTCGCCATCGGCGATCCTCTCGGCCGCCGAGCTCTTCCACTTCGCTTCCGTGCCCTTGCTCCTGGGGGTCGCGGTGATCTTCGGGGCCTCCCGCGCGTTCTTCGCCCCGGCGCTGACGGCGCTTGGGCCCATGCTGGTGCCGCGCGAGCTGCTGCCGCGCGCGATCGCCTGGAACTCGCTTGCCGGTCAGTTTGCGTCGATCGCCGGGCCGGCGGCGGCCGGCGTGCTGATCGCCCTGTCGCCGGCGGCGGCGTTCGAGGGCGCGTTCGGCCTCTATCTCGCCGCGCTCATCGGCATCAGCCAGATCCGCGGGCAGACCCGGCCTCAGGCGCAGCCGGGTTCCCGCTTGACGCTGGTCAAAGAGGGCCTCGCCTACGTCTGGAGCAACCGGATCGTGTTCGGCGCCATCTCGCTCGACCTCGCCGCCGTGATCCTCGGCGGCGCCACCGCGCTGCTGCCCGCCTTCGCCCGCGACGTGCTGAAGATCGGACCCGAAGGCTTCGGGCTGCTGCGCTCCGCTCCCGCGGCCGGCGCGGCGCTGGTGGCGCTCTACCTGTCGGCTCGGCCGATCCGCAGCGCGGCCGGCCTGAAGATGTTCATCGGCGTCGCGACCTACGCGCTCGCCACGGTGGTCTTCGGCGTCTCTCGGACGCTGTGGCTCTCGGTCGGCGCGCTGGCGATGCTGGGCGCCGCGGACATGATGTCGGTCTTCGTCCGGCAGACGCTGGTGCAACTGGTGACGCCTGATCCGATGCGCGGGCGCGTCGCGGCCGTCTCCACCCTGTTCGTCTCCGCGTCGAACGAGCTCGGCGAGTTCCGCGGCGGCCTCGTCGCGAGATTCCTCGGGCCGGTGAATGCAGTCGTCTACGGCGGCCTTGGCGCCCTGATCGTGACCGGGGTCTGGGCGCGCCTGTTTCCCGCCTTGCGCACCGCCGACCGCCTCGCCTAGAGCATCGCGCGACACATCATTTCGCTCTTTGAAACGGGAGATAGACCCATGGGCATTTTGGACGGCAAGGTGGTGCTGGTCACCGGCGGTGGCAACGGTATCGGCCGCGACTGCGCGCTGATCGCCGCCAAGGAAGGCGCGAAAGTCCTCGTCAACGACCTCGGCGGCGGCCTCGCCGGCGGCGACGAGGGCTCCGCGGGCCCGGCCGAGACGGTGGCGCAGGAAATCCGCGCCGCGGGCGGCAAGGCGATCTCCAATTCCGAGAGCGTCACCAGCCTCGCCGCTGTCCAGGGCATGGTCGAGCAGGCGCTGAAGGAACTCGGCGGCCTGCATGCGGTCATCAACCCGGCGGGCATCCTGCGCGATGGCATGTTCCACAAGATGAGCGAGCAGGACTGGGATCGCGTGATCGAGGTCCACCTGAAGGGCTCGTTCAACGTGGCGCGCGCCACGATCGAGCACTTCCGCGACCAGAACGACGGCGCCTACGTGTTCTTCACCTCGACGTCCGGCCTCCTGGGCAACATCGGCCAGACCAATTATGGCGCGGCCAAGATGGGCATCGCCGGCCTCTCGCGGATCATCGCCATGGAAGGCGCGCGCAACAACGTGCGGGCCAACGCGCTGGCGCCGGTCGCCTGGACGCGCATGACCCAGTCGGTGCCCGTGAAGGACGAGGCCGCGGCCGCGCGGCGGGCGCAGATGGCCCAGTCGATCCGTCCCGACCAGCCGGCCCGCCTGTCGGTGGCGCTCTGCGCGGAAGCGGCGAAGAACGTCACCGGCCAGATCTTCGGCGCCAGCGGCGAGAACATCATCCTCTACAGCCAGCCGCGCCCGGTCGAGACCCTGACCAAGCCGGAAGGCTGGACCCCGGAGACGATCATCAGCGAGGCCTTCGCGAAGATGAACGACAAGTTCTACCCGCTGGCCCGCCCGGTCCCGAGCATGGCTCAGGCGGCCGAGCAGGCGCCGGCGCGCTGACCGCAGCCGGCGCGGGGCCTAGCGCCGCGCCTGGCGCTTCATCGCGAACATCGCCGCGTCGGCGCGCGCCAATTCGGCCTCACAGTCCGCTGTGGGGTCGATCTGGCGCGCGCCCCAGCTGGCGCGCAACGGCGTCCGCCAGGTCCCGGACGTGGCTGGCGCAGAGGCGATGAGGCTCGCCAGCGCCTCGCCTTTCGCCTGGGCGGCGGCGTCGTCGGCCTGGACCAGAATCACGGCGAACTCGTCGCCGCCGATCCGTGCGACCACATCGGACTCCCGCACGTGG
>JAKAZA010000069.1 GCA_021816155.1 Pseudomonadota bacterium
GACACCACGCCGGACGGCGTCGCGGCCGGCGACGGGGCCGCCGGCGACGCCGCGCGACTCAGACCTTCGTCCCGCCCACGGTGAGGCCGGTGATCTTCAGGCTGGGCTGGCCGACGCCGACCGGCACGCCCTGGCCGTTCTTGCCGCAGACGCCGATGCCGGGGTCGAACGAGAAGTCGTCGCCGATCATCGTGACGCGCGTCAGCGCCGAGGGACCGTCGCCGATCAGGCTCGCGCCCTTCACCGGCGCGGTGACCTTGCCGTCCTCGATCAGGTAGGCCTCCGTGCACTGGAACACGAACTTGCCGTTGGTGATGTCGACCTGGCCGCCGCCGAGCGTCGCGCAGTAGAGGCCGCGCCTGGTCGAGGCGATCATGTCGTCCAGCTTGTCCGACCCGCCCAGCATGCCGGTGTTGGTCATGCGCGGCATCGGCATGTGCGCGAACGACTGCCGGCGCGCGTTGCCGGTGGGCGCAAGGCCCATCAGCCGGGCGCTCTGGCGGTCGTGCATGTAGCCGACGAGAACGCCGTCCTCGATCAGGATCGTGCGCTCGGTCGGGGTGCCCTCGTCATCCACGGTCAGCGAGCCGCGGCGCCCCGGGATCGAGCCGTCGTCGAACACGGTCACGCCTGGCGCGGCCACCCGCTGGCCAACGCGGCCCGAGAAGGCGCTGGTGCCCTTGCGGTTGAAGTCGCCTTCCAGTCCGTGGCCGACCGCCTCGTGCAGCAGCACGCCGTTCCAGCCGGCGCCGAGCACCACGTCCATCTCGCCGGCCGGGCAGGCGACCGCCTCGAGATTGACCAGGGCTATGCGCAGCGCTTCGTCGACGTGCGCTCGCCACTTGTCCGGCGCGATCCAGGCCTCGAAGCTGGCCCTGCCCCCGGCGCCCGTCGAACCGCTTTCCCGCCGGCCGTCCTTTTCGACCGTCACGCCGACGTTGATTCGGACCAGCGGGCGCACATCGCGGATCAGGCGGCCGTCGGCGCGGAGTATCTCGACGACGCGCCGCTCTCCGGCCAGCGAAGCGGTGACCTGCACGACGCGCGGGTCGCGGGCGCGGGCGAAGGCGTCGATCTCCTGCAGGAGCGCGACCTTGTCGGAGAATGCGGGCGCGGCCAGCGGATCGTCTTCGCCGTAGAACTTGGCGTTGGTGGCGCGCGGGCCCTCGGCGGCCACGCCGGAATAGCCGCGCTTCGCCAGCGCCGCGGACGCGCCGGCCCGGCGGATCGCGGCCTCCGAGATTTCGCTGGCGTGCGCGTACCCAGCGGTCTCGCCCGCCACCACGCGCAGGCCGAAGCCCTCGCTCGAATCGTAGGACGCCGACTTCAGTCGCCCGTCGTCGAACATGAACGCTTCCGACTCCGACCGCTCGAGGAACAACTCGCCGTCGTCGGCGCCGGCGAGGGCCTCGCCAAGCACCTCGCCGGCGCGTTCGGGATCGACCCCGGAGGCCTGGAGCAGGGAGAGGCCGGCGACGTGGGCGTTCATGTGTGTTTCGCTCGCTCGAAAAGCCGCATGAGGCGATAGAGATAAGGTCTGCCAGTCCCGCGCGAAACCACAAACACGCCGAGCGCTCCCAGAGGGGCGCTAGCGCCTTGGCAAGGGCCGGTGATCCGCGTATGGACCCCCCCGAGGACCGGGGAGGGTGCGACAAAAAGGCTCGCCTCGCGGGCGCTGGCCGCACCGAGCTTTGGTCTTAAGAGACGTGGGCCGGCGGCCGCGTTGCGCCCACCCTTTCTTTTTTGGATCGGGCGCGGACGGCGCCGGGGTCAGGGCCGTGAGGGACATGAAGCCGAGTTACTTCAGCATCGGGCGGTGGACCGCCGGGGCCACAGCGGCCGTCACCGCGGCCGCGATCGCCGGCCAGGCGTTCGCCGGCGAGATTCTCGGCCAGCCCATCGACGGGGGAATCAACCTTCAGCCAGCCGCGACCGACCTGCGCCAGGAGGCGATGAACTTTCATACCTGGGTCCTGCTGCCGATCTTGTTCGGCATCTCGGCGCTGGTGCTGGGCCTGCTGCTCTGGTGCGTGGTCCGCTACAACGCGCGGGCCAATCCGAAGCCGGCGCGCTTCACGCACAACACCACGGTGGAGGTGATCTGGACGCTCGGTCCGGTGTTGATCCTGCTGATCATGGCGATCTTCTCGTTCCGCCTGCTGTTCGCCTACCACGACATGCCCAAGCCCGACATGACGGTGAAGGTCACCGGCTACCAGTGGTACTGGGGCTACGCCTATCCCGACCAGAAGATCGACGAGCAGACCTCCACGATCCTGTCCGAGGATCAGGCCAGGGCGGCCGGCGAGCCGTACATGCTGGCCGCCAGCAACCCGCTGGTGGTGCCCGTCAACAAGGTGGTCCACGTGCTGGTCACCGGCGCCGACGTGATCCACTCGTTCTCGGTCCCGGCGTTCGGCATCAAGATCGACGCCGTGCCCGGACGCCTGAACGACACCTGGTTCAAGGCCAAGTACGTCGGCACCTACTACGGCCAGTGCTCGCAGCTCTGCGGCACCGACCACAGCTTCATGCCCATCGAGGTGAAGGTGCTGAGCCAGGCCGACTTCGACGCCTGGGTCGCGAGCCAGACCAAGCCCGCGACGCCGCCGGCGCCAACCACCGCAGCGCCGGCCGCGACCGCAGCGCCCGCTCCGGCGCACCACTGATACCGATCGTTCGAGGAGAGTAGTAGAAGATGGCCCACGCTGCCGACGCCCACGAACGAGCCGCCTACGGGGAGCCGCACGGCGCCCACGCCGACGAGCACGCCCACCTGCCGGGCTTCTTCACTCGCTGGTTCCTGTCGACCAACCACAAGGACATCGGCACGCTCTACCTGATCTTCGCCATCATGGCGGGGGTGATCGGGGGCGCTCTCTCCGGGTTGATCCGGATGGAGCTGATGAACCCGGGCATTCAGATCTTCCGGCCCGGCAGCTTCATCGCCGGCCTGCTCCACATCACGAGCATTTCCACGGGGCACTACGCGTACAACGTGGTCGCCACCGCCCACGGCCTGATCATGATCTTCTTCATGGTCATGCCGGCGATGATCGGCGGATTTGGCAACTGGTTCGTGCCCATCATGATCGGGGCGCCCGACATGGCGTTCCCGCGCATGAACAACATGTCGTTTTGGCTGCTCGTGGCGTCGTTCGCGCTGCTGCTTTGCTCGATGTTCGTCGACGGCGGCCCGGGCTACGGCGCCGGCACCGGCTGGACGATGTACGCGCCGCTCTCCACCACCGGCACACCCGGCCCGGCTTTCGACCTGGTGATCTTCTCGGTCCACCTGGCCGGCGCCTCGTCGATCCTCGGGGCGATCAACTTCATCACCACGATCTTCAACATGCGCGCGCCGGGGATGACCCTGCACCGCATGCCGCTCTTCGTGTGGTCCATCCTGGTGACGACCTGGCTGTTGCTGCTGTCGCTGCCCGTGCTGGCCGGCGCCATCACCATGCTGCTGACCGACCGGAACTTCGGCACGCACTTCTTCGACGCCCAGAATGGCGGCGACCCTCTGATGTTCCAGCACCTGTTCTGGTTCTTCGGGCACCCTGAGGTGTACATCCTGATCCTGCCGGGCTTCGGCATTATCAGCCACATCGTCTCGACGTTCTCGAAGAAGCCGGTGTTCGGCTATCTCGCCATGGCCTACGCGATGGTGGCCATCGGCTTCATCGGCTTCATCGTCTGGGCCCACCACATGTACACGGTGGGAATGAACGTGGACCTGCAGGCCTATTTCTCGGCCGCGACCATGGTCATCGCGGTGCCGACCGGCATCAAGATCTTCTCGTGGATCGCCACGATGTGGGGCGGCTCCATCGAGTTCAAGACGCCGATGCTCTGGGCGCTGGGCTTCATCTTCCTGTTCACCGTCGGTGGCGTCACCGGCGTCGCGCTGGCCAACACCGCCTTCGACTACAACGTGCACGACACGTACTACGTGATCGCGCACTTCCACTACGTGCTGAGCCTCGGGGCGGTGTTCGCCGTCTTCGGCGGCTTCTACTACTGGTTCGAGAAGATCTGGGGCGTGCGCTACAACGAATTCCTCGGGTCGCTGCATTTCTGGATCATGTTCGTCGGCGTGAACGTGGTCTTCTTCCCGCAGCACTTCCTGGGCCTGCAGGGCATGCCCCGACGCCAGGTCGACTACCCCGACGCCTTCCACTTCTGGAACTACGTGTCGTCGGTCGGCTACATCATCACCGCCGTCGGCGTGTGCGTCTTCTTCGTCACGATGCTGGAGGCCGCCGTGCGGCGCCGTCCGGCCCGGGCCAACCCCTGGGGCGAAGGCGCGACCACGCTGGAGTGGACGCTCTCCTCGCCGCCGCCGTTCCACCAGTTCAACGAGCTCCCGGTCGTCCACACCGAGAGCCACTGACCAGAGCAGTCCGCCGCGCCCGAGATGGTGCGGCGGACTTCGAGCATAGATGCTGAAGATCGGCGCCACTGAGCTACAGGCCGCTGCAGCGGCGCCCGCGCGCTGGCAGGATTATGTCCTGCTGCTGAAGCCGCGGGTGATGAGTCTTGTTGTCTTCACCGCGCTGACCGGCCTCGTCTGCGCCAACGTGAAGATGGACCCGGTTCTGGCCGGAACCGCCATCCTGTGCATCGCGGTGGGCGCCGGCGCCTCCGGGGCGCTCAACATGTGGTACGACGCCGACATCGATCGATTGATGCGGCGGACCCGCGGCCGGCCGGTGCCCGCCGGGCGAGTCCAGGGTGCGGACGCCCTGGCGCTCGGAATCACGCTCTCGCTGTTCTCAGTGGGTCTGATGGCCCTCGCGGTGAACCTGTTCGCCGCCAGCCTTCTCGCCTTCACGATCTTCTTCTACGCCGTCGTCTACACGATGTGGCTGAAGCGCGCGACGCCGCAGAACATCGTCATCGGCGGCCTCGCCGGCGCGCTGCCGCCGGCGGTGGGATGGGCCGCGGCCAGCGGCGCCGCGCCGCTGAACGCCTGGCTCCTGGTGGCGATCATCTTCGCCTGGACACCGCCGCACTTCTGGGCGCTGTCGCTGACCATGGGCGACGACTACGAGCGCGCCGGCGTGCCGATGATGGCGGTCGTGAAAGGCGAAGCCTCCACGCGCGTGCAAATCTTCGTCTACAGCCTGATCCTGGTTCCGCTGGCCCTGGCGCCAGCTGCGACCGGGCTCGGCGGGCCGCTCTACCTCGCGGTGGCGGCGCTGGGCGGGGCGCTCTTCATCGGACTGGCGACCCGGCTCCTGGCGCGCAAGGACAAGCGGGACGCAAGACGCCTCTTCGCCTTCTCCATCCTCTATCTGTTCCTGCTGTTCGCCGCGCTGCTCGGCGAGCACCTCGTCGGCCTGGCGCCGCTGGGTCTCTTCAGATGAGCGACCCGAAGAACGAAGATGCGGCGTTCCGCAAGGCCCGCCAGGGCCGCAACATAGCCATCATGCTCGGCCTGCTGGCCTTCGTGGCTCTGGTCTTCATCGTCACCATCACCCACCTGCGCGGCAATGTCCTCTCCACGGGCAACTGATTCGCAGCGCCTCGCGGCGCGCAACGCGCGGATCGCGATCATCTGCGCGGCGCTGTTCGCCGGCATGGTCGGCGCGGCGTTCGCGTCGGTGCCATTCTACAGGGCGTTCTGCCAGGCGACGGGCTTCGGCGGCACGGTGCGGCGCGCCAGCGTCGGGCCGACGGTCGCCACCGGGCGCACGGTGATGGTCGCCTTCGACACCAACGTCCGCGGCCTCGACTGGAGCTTCTCACCGAACGTGCCCAGCCAGGTCGCGCCCGTCGGCGCCTCTAAGCTGGCGTTCTTCCGCGTCACCAACAACTCCGACAAGCCCCTCACCGGACGCGCCGTCTACAACGTGACGCCCGGAAGCGCCGGCGCGTTCTTCTCCAAGCTCGAGTGCTTCTGCTTCACGAATCAGACGCTCGCGCCGCATCAATCAGCCGAGTTCCCGGTCGTCTACTACGTCGATCCGCGCTTCGGTCTCGACGACGACACGCGCGGAATCACCGAGATCACGCTTTCCTACACCTTCTATCCCGCCAAGCCCTTGGCGACGAACGGAGCGCCAAGCTATAGCAACCCGCAGACCGCGGCCCCCCAGGGTCCGACGGGCTAGCGAGACTTTCAGAGGCATCGAACCGCCGCATGGCCCACGCAGACGTCAAGCACGACTACCACCTGGTGCCAGCGAGCCCCTGGCCGCTCCTCGGCTCGTTCGCGGGCTTTGTGCTCACCTTCGGCATCGTCGTCTGGATCAAGGGCGCCTTCGGGATCGAGAAGGGCTCGTGGTGGGTGTTCGCGGTCGGGGTGGCGCTCGTGCTGACCACCATGGCCTGCTGGTGGAGCGACGTGGTCAAGGAGGCCAACTCCGGCAGCCACACACCGGTGGTTTCGATCGGCCTCCGCTACGGGATGATCCTGTTCATCGCCTCCGAGGTGATGTTCTTCGTCGCCTGGTTCTGGATCTTCTTCGAGATGGCGCTTTTCCACGCCCATCGGACGCTTTCGCCAATCGCCGACGTCGCCTCGGCCTGGAAAACCTGGCCGCCCGCTGGGGTGGAGACGGTGCCGCCCTTCGAGCTGCCGCTGGTCAACACGATCACGCTGCTGCTGTCGGGCACCACGGTGACCTGGGCGCACCACGCGCTCCAGCAAGGTGACCGCAACGGAGCGAAAATCGGGCTCGTGCTCACCATCATTCTGGGGATGCTGTTCACCTCGATCCAGGCCTTCGAGTACCACCACATCTTCGCCAACCAGCTGTTCTTCGGCCCCGACGCGGCGAACTCGAAGCTCTATGGCTCGGCCTTCATCATGGCGACCGGCTTCCACGGCTTCCACGTGATCATCGGCACCACCTTCCTGACCATCTGCCTGATCCGGCTGCTGGGCGGCGGCTTCACGCCGCAGAAGCACTTCGGGTTCGAGGCGGCCGCCTGGTACTGGCACTTCGTCGACGTCGTGTGGCTGTTCCTGTTCACGTTCCTGTACTTCACCTTCGGGGCCGGCTGGGGACATTGAGCGAACGCGGCGGCGCGGCGCCTTTTCTCGCCGGCGCCCTGGGGCGGTGCCCCAACTGCGGCGAAGGCCCCCTCTTCGCCGGTTTCCTGAAGGTCGCGCCTCGCTGTTCGTCCTGCGGCTTCGACCTCGCCAAGGCCGACTCCGGCGACGGGCCGGCGGTGTTCGTAATCTTCATCGCCGGCTTTGTCGCCGCATTCGGCATCCTGGTGACGGAGATCGTGTTCCGGCCGCCGATCTGGGTGCATATCGTCGTCTGGTTGCCCATCGCCGCGATCCTCTGTCTCGCCCTGCTCCGGCCCTTGAAGGGGCTGATGATCGCGGCGCAGTTCGTCAACAAGGCCTCCGAAGCCGGCCGGCATGACGTCTGAAGCGCAGCGGCGCTTTCCCTTCGGCCTCACCGTCGCCGCGACTGCCGTCGTCACCATCTGCTGCGTGCTGGGCGTCTGGCAGCTGCAACGCGCAACCTGGAAAAAGAATGAGCTGGCGCGCATCGCCGCGGTGCTGCACGCGGCGCCCACGCCGGTCACGGACGCGCTGACCCGCCTCGCGCAGGGCGCCAACGTCGACTTCACGCCGGTGACCGCGACGTGCGCGCCCGCCGCGCCGGCGCCGGCGCTGCTGCATATGACCACCGACCATGGAGAGTGGGTGGCCCGCGCGCTCAGCCCATGCGTAATCGCTGCGCCGCCCTATGACGGCCTTGTCGTCGATCGTGGTTTCGTCACTGCGACGCGCGGCCAGGCTCAGCCGCCGCCCGTGACCTTGCCCGCGCCCGTCCGGGTGGCGGGCGTGCTCTACGCCAAATCGCCCGCGCCGGCCTCGTCGCTGCGTCGCCCGGCCCCCGTCGTGCTGTTGGCCAAGTCCGAGACGCCGGCCGCGCCCGGCATCGCGCCGTCGCCCTATCCGGGCGCCGCGGCGGACCAGCTGCAGTACGTCGGCAGCTACGCGCCGACCTGGTTCGGCCTTGCCGGCGTGGCCGCGTGCTTCTATGCGGCCATGCTCTGGCGCAGGTATCACCCCCACCGATGAACTACATCTCCACCCGGGGCGAGGCGCCGCCCGCGAGCTTCGTCGAGGCCGTGATCGCGGGCCTTGCGCCCGACGGCGGTCTCTACGTGCCGCAGGAGTGGCCGAAACTGAGCCACGCCGAGATCGCAGCATTCGCCGGCCGCCCCTACGCCGAGGTCGCCGCCAAGGTGATCGGCCGCTTTGCCGGGGACTCAATCGATTCTGTCGTATTGGCCGAAATGTGCGAGGAGGCCTACGCGAGCTTCAGCCACACGGCGGTCGCGCCGTTGAAGCAGCTGTCCCCCGGCGGCTTCATGCTGGAGCTCTTTCACGGGCCGACGCTGGCGTTCAAGGACGTGGCGCTGCAGTTGCTGGCGCGCCTCTACGACCATTCGCTCGCCCGGCGGAATCGGCGCCTCACCATCGTCTGCGCGACCTCCGGCGACACCGGCGGCGCGGCGGTCGAGGCGTTCCGCGGCCGCCGCAACGCCCGCATCATCGTCCTCTTCCCCGAGGGCCGCATCTCCGACGTGCAGCGCCGCTTCATGACCACTGCGGACGATGGCAATGTCGCCTGCCTTTCGGTCAAGGGCGACTTCGACGACTGCCAGGCGATCGTGAAGGCGATGTTCCAGGACACGCAGTTCGCGCGCGCCGTCGACCTCTCCGGCGTCAACTCGATCAACTTCGCCCGCATCGCCGCCCAGAGCGTCTATTACTTCACCGCCGCCGTCGCTCTCGGCGCGCCGCACCGCAAGGTCGCGTTCGCTACGCCGACAGGCAATTTCGGCGACGCCTACTCCGGCTACGTGGCGCACCGCATGGGATTGCCAATCGAGCGCATCGTGGTCGCCACCAACGCCAACGACATCCTCGCCCGCGCGCTCTCCAGCGGTCTCTACGCGCGGGGCGAGGCGGTGGCGACCTCCAGCCCGGCCATGGACATCCAGGCCGCCTCGAACTTCGAGCGTCTGTATTTCGAGACGAGCGGCCGGGACGCCCTGGAAACGGGGCGCGCCTTCGCCGCCTTCGCCGCGCGCGGCGTCATCGACATTCCGCCCAAGGCGCTGACGGCGATGCGCGGCCTCTTCGTCGGCGCGGCGGTCGGCGAGGCTGACACCGCGCGCAGCATCCTCGTGACGCGCAATCAGACCGGTGAGATCGTCGACCCACACACCGCTGTCGGCCTCGCGGCCGCCGCGCGCGTCGGCCCGGCGGACCCGAGGACCCCGATGGTGACGCTCTCGACCGCACATCCCGCCAAGTTCCCCGAGACCGTCAGGGAAGCGACCGGGATCGAGCCGGAGGCGCCGCTCAACGTGGCCCACCTCGCCACGCGGCCGGAGCGGTTCGAAACGATCGGCGCTGATGTCGACGCGGCCAAGGATTACGTTCGACGGTTCGCCAGGGGATGAGCCGCGTCCATACGCTCGCGAACGGCGTCCGCGTGGTCGCCGATCCGGTTCCGGGCTTCCAGACCCTCGCGCTCACCGTGACAGCGGGACGCGGCGCCCGCGCCGAAAGCGAGGGCGAGGCGGGCTGGTCGCATCTTCTGGAACACATGGTGTTCAAGGGTGCGGGCGAGCGCACGGCGCGCGACATCGTCGAGGCTATCGAGGCGCAGGGCGGATCGATCAACGCCGCGACTGGCTACGAGCGGACCAGCTTCCAGGTGCGCAGCCTCGCAGGCGGGCTCCGGCTCGGCATGGAGGTCATCGCGGACATGCTGCTGCGCCCGACGCTCGACGCAGCCGACCTCGCCCAGGAAGTGGGCGTGATCGCGCAGGAGATCGCAGACGCCGCCGACACGCCGGACGACTTCGTGTTCGAGATGGCCCAGGCCGCCGCATACGAAGCCCAACCGCTCGGTCGTCCCGTGCTCGGGACGCAATCCAGCATCGGCTCGGCGACACCCGCGCTGCTTGAGGCCTGGCGGGCGCAGATCTATGCACCCGACGCCCTTGTCGTCAGCGCCGCCGGAGCAGTGGACGAGGCCGAGCTCGTCGAGCTGGCCGAGCGCCTGTTCGGTGGCGCGGTCGGCGTCTCCCCGCCCGGACTGGCGCCTGCCACGTTCATCGGCGGCCGCGCCGCGGAAACGCGCAGACTCGAACAGGCGCACCTCGTGCTTTATCTGCCCGGCGTCGGCGCGGTGGATCCCGACTACTTCGCCGCGCGCCTCTTCGCTGAGGCGCTGGGCGGGGGCATGTCGAGCCGGCTGTTCCAGGAGGCGCGCGAGCGGCTCGGGCTCGCCTACGCCATCGACGCCTTCGTCGAGGCTTACCAGGACGCCGGTCTCGTCGGCGTCTACGCCGGCTGCGCGGCCAAGGACGCCGCGCGTCTCGCCGACGTCGTCGCCGCCGAGACGCTCGGCCTCGCGGCCGCGATCGGTGAGGCCGAGCTCGCTCGCGCCAAGGCGCAGCTGAAGGCCTCGCTGTTCATGGGCCGCGAATCGCTCGCCGCACGCGCCGAGCAGGCGGCCGCCCAGCTGCTGGTCTTCGAGCGCCTGCTGACGCCGGAGGAGATCGCCGCGGCGATCGACGCCGTGCGCACGGACGACATCGCCCGGGTGGCGCGGCGGCTGCTGGAACCGGCGAAGAGCGCGCCCGCCGTCCTCGGACCGGCGCGCGCCCTGCCCGCAGCCGACCGCTTCCACCGGGCGATGTTCGGATAGGCCGCCTTTTCCCTGCAGGCGGAAGGGTTGTAGAACTCCGGCCATGGCGCTGCTGGATTGGATTTCATCCGACCATGACCTGCGGCTCACCGGCGACGGGGTGCGGCTGCGGCCGCATCGCAGCAGCGACTTCGAGGAATGGGCGGCGCTGCGCAGCGCGTCGCGCGCATTTCTGCAGCCCTGGGAGCCGACCTGGCCGATCGACGACCTGACCCGCGGCGCGTGGCGACGGCGCCTGTCGGCCTACGCGCATGACATTGAGCGCGGGCTCGCCTATCCGTTCCTCGTCTTCCGCACGAGCGACAACGCGATGGTCGGCGGCATCACCCTTTCCAACATCCGCCGCGGCGTCGCCCAGATGGGCACGATCGGCTACTGGGCCGGCCAACCATTCGCCCGCCAGGGGCACACGCTGGCGGCGGTGCGGGCGGTGACGCGGCTCTCCTTCGAGCGACTGGGCCTGCACCGCCTGGAAGCCGCCTGCATTCCGTCCAACGACGCATCGCGCGGCGTTCTGACCAAAGCCGGCTTCACCCAGGAAGGACTGGCCCGTGCTTATCTGAGAATTAACGGTATCTGGGAAGATCATCTCCTGTTCGGGCTCGTCTCGCCGACACCGGCGAGCCAGCACCGAGGCGAGGACGTGCTGGTCTGAAGACCCCTGCGCCGCCCCGCCAGGACGCGAGGAGGGTATGGGCGCAGCCGAACGGCTGGTCTGGGATACGACGACCGTGCTCGAGGCTCTGGGCGCCGCCGACGTGGCGCTCTGGGTCTGGGAGCCCGAGCGCGACCGCGTGCGGCTCTCGGGCGCCTCGCGCGCCCTCGGTCTCGGCCCGCTCGCGCCCGAAGCGGCCTCGGCCGCCTTGCGCGCGCTCGTGCTGCCCCAGGATCGAGCCGCCGCCGAGGACATGCTGAGGGTGCGCGAGCCGGGCTCGGAGATCGCCGCGCGGCTCAGGATGCGCGGCGGCGAGCCCTGTCTGTGGCGCGGCGTGTGGCTCGAGGAGGGCCTTCGCGCCGCCGGCGTGGTCGCCCGGGAGACGCGCTTCGCCGCCTCCGAGCGCGATTCCCTAACCGGCCTCCTGGACCGGCGCAGCTTCGTCGCCAGGGCTCGCGAACGACTGGCCCAGGCAGGCCGCTTCGAGCTCGTGGTGGCCGACCTCAACCGCCTGCGCCGGCTCAACGAGGCGCTGGGCCACGAGCGGGCCGACCTCGTGCTGGCTGCGCTCGGCTCGCGTCTCGCGGCGGCGTTCCCCCAGGACGCGGTGATGGCCCGCATCGGCGAGGACGAGTACGCGGTGCTCGCGAGCAGGGGCGCCAAGTCCTGCGCCGAAATCCTTCGCGCCGCGCTTGAGCAGCCGCTGCGCGTGGCCGGCTTCGACATCCATCCGACGCTGTCGATCGGCGAGGTCGAGGTGGATGGCGGAGACGACGCGCCCGAAGCCGCCGAGCTGTTGCGGCGCGCCGAACTCGCCATCGAAGCCTCGAAAGCCGCCGGCAGAGGAGCGCCCGCCGCCGCCTACGGCCGCGCGCTCGAGAGCGACGGGCTGTCGCGGCTCGCGCTCGAGGCCGACCTGCGCGGCGCGATCGCACGTGGCGAGATCATGGCATTCTTCCAGCCGATCGTGCGGCTTTCGACCGGCGAGCTCTCCGGCTTCGAGGCGCTTGCACGCTGGCGCCATCCTCGCCGCGGCTTCCTGGCGCCCGACGACTTCCTCGGCCTGATGTCCGAGATGGGTATGATGGCCGAGCTGGGCGCCCACATGATGCGCGCGTCCGCCCGCCAGCTCGGCGCCTGGCGCAGGGCGCACCCGGCGGTCGACCACTTGACCTGCTCGGTCAACCTCTCCACCGGAGAGATCGACCGCGAGGGCCTGGTCGACGAGGTGGCCGACCTCGTGCGCGAGAACGGACTTCGTCGCGGCTCGCTGAAGCTGGAGATCACCGAGAGCGACATCATGCGCGATCCGGACCGCGCCGCCGTGACCCTGCGATCGCTGCGCGACGCCGGCGCCGGCCTTGCGCTCGACGACTTCGGCACGGGCTTCTCGTCCCTCAGCTACCTGACGCGCCTGCCCTTCGACACGCTGAAGATCGACCGTTACTTCGTGCGCACGATGGCGTCCAACGAGGGCTCGGCCAAGATCGTGCGCTCCGTGATCCAGCTGGGCCAGGACCTCGCCCTCGAGGTGGTGGCCGAGGGCGTCGAGAACGGCGTCATGGCCCGGGCGCTGCTGGAGCTCGGCTGCGACTACGGCCAGGGCTACGGTTACGCGCCCGCGCTCTCCCCGCAGGAAGCCGAGGTCTACCTCAACGAGTGCTACGCCGATGGCGCGGCGCCGGTGAAGGCGAAAGGCTAAGCCCGTCCCGCCAGCGGCGAGAGGCGTGCGGCGGAGACGCCGATCTTGGCCAGCGCCCGCTCCCACTTGCGGTCATGGTCGTCGTCGAAAATCAGGCTCTCGTCGGCCTCGCACGTCAGCCAGGTGTTCTGTCGTATCTCGCGCTCCAGCTGGCCGGCGTCCCAGCCCGCATAGCCAAGCGCCAGCAGCGAACGGCGCGGGCGTCGGTTGTGTCCCGCAATGGCCTCCAGCACTTCCGGCGTTGCGGTGAGGCTCACCCCCGGGATCACCGCGACGCTCGAGTGAGGGCTTGCGTAATCGTCGGTATGCAGCACGAACCCGCGGTCCCGCTCCACCGGTCCGCCGATCAGCACGAGGTCGTCCGGGAGCGCGATCGACGACTGGACGTTCAGGCGCTTGAGCACGCTGGCCAGGCTGACACCCTGCATCGGCCGGTTCACCGCCAGGCCCATGGCGTGCTCGGCGGTGTGGGCGCACAGGAAGATGACCGCCCGTTCGAACCTTGGATCGCCGATGCCGGGCATCGCGACCAGCATCCGGCCGATCAGGAAGCCGTCCGGCTCAAGCCCGCGGCCCCGCTTGACCGAAGCCGGCCGGCCTGACTCGTCCCGCGCGCGACGCGCCGGGCGCCTCTTGTCAGACTCGGACATGCCCCCATGATCGGCGCCGAGCGCGGCGGATTCAAGTCATTCGGATCCTGCGGCGACTTGGCGCAGGCGGCTGACCATCCTATGTGCGGCTCCGAGCCGAAAAGGGAGACAGCGCTCATGACGATCAAGGTCGGCGACACCGTTCCAAGCGCCACGTTCACCACATTCCGCGCCGACGGGCCGGGCCCGATCACGACCGACGAGCTGTTCAAGGGCAAGACCGTGGCCCTTTTCGCCGTCCCGGGCGCCTTCACCCCCACCTGCTCGGCCAAGCACCTGCCGAGCTTCAAGCAGCACGCGGCGGACCTCAGGAAGAAGGGCGTCGACACCATCGCCTGCGTCTCGGTCAACGACGTCTTCGTGATGAAGGCCTGGGGCGAGAACCAGGCCGTCGGCGACGACATCCTGATGCTGGCGGACGGCAACGGCGACTTCACCCGCGCCATCGGCCTCGGGCTCGACGGCTCGCGCTTCGGCATGGGCCAGCGCTCGCAGCGCTACTCCATGATCGTCAAGGACGGCGTCGTGAAGGAGCTGAACGTCGAAGCCGGCGGCGAATACCGCGTGTCATCCGCGGAATACATGCTGGCGCAGCTCTGACACCGGCTCAGGCGCCCAGCGCCTCCGGCGTCGCCCTGAACAGGTCGACTGAGCCCTGCGTCACGGCCTGCGTCAGGCCGGGCGCCTGGGCCAGGACCTGCTCGGCGAAGACGCGCGCGAGGCCGATTCTGGTGCGGTAGTAGTCCTGCGGCCCCTCGCCCGCGGCGAGGCGCCGCGAGGCTTCCAGCGCCGCCTTGCCCAGCAACCAGCCTCCGACCACGTCGCCCAGCAGCTTGAGGTAGGGCGTCGCACCGGCCAGGGCGTCGGGCTGAGCGTGGCCGCGCCGCTCGATCAGCCAGCCCGTGGCAGACTGCACGGCGGCAAGGCCGGACTCGAGATGCGCGCCCACCGTGTGCAGCCAGGCGTCGTCCGCGCTCTTCAGGGCCGCGGCGGTGGGGAAGATGTCGTCCACCAGCTCGCGCACCGCACGGCCTTTTCCGAGCGCCAGCTTGCGACCCATCAGGTCGATAGCGTGGATGCCGTTGGTGCCCTCGTAGATCGGCAGGATGCGCGCATCGCGATAGTACTGTGCGGCGCCGGTTTCCTCGATGAAGCCCATGCCGCCCTGCACCTGCAGCGCAGCGGAGGCGGCCTCGACGCCCATGTCGGTCGACCAGGCCTTGGCGATCGGCGTCAGCAGCTCCTGGCGCAGGTTCGCGGTGTCGCGGTCGACCGGGTTGGTCGCGGTGCGGGCGAGGTCCGAGGCGACCGCCGTGGCGAGGCATATGGCCCGCGCCGCCTCGATCTTGGCCTTCGTCAGCATCAGCGTACGGCGCACGTCGGGGTGGTCGAAGAGCCGCGAAGGATAGGCGCCCGTCCAGGCCGAGCGGCCCTGCTTGCGCTCCAGCGCGTAGGCCAGCGCCTGCTGGTAGGCTCGCTCCGCGATGGCCACACCCTGCACGCCGACCTGCAGGCGCGCGGCGTTCATCATCACGAACATGGCGGCGAGGCCGGCGTTGGGTGCGCCGAGCAGCTCGGCCCGCGCGCCCTCGTAGAGCATGACGCAGGTCGGCGAGCCGTGGATGCCAAGCTTGCGTTCGATCGAACCGCACGCGACGGCGTTGGCCTCGCCGGCCGAACCGTCGGCTTTCACGAGCCGCTTCGGCGCGATGAACAGCGAGATGCCGCGCGACCCCGGCGGCGCGTTCGGCAGGCGGGCGAGCACCAGGTGCACGACGTTGTCCGTCATGTCGTGGTCGCCCCACGTGATGAAGATCTTCTGGCCGGTGATCCGCCAGCCTCCCTCGCCGTCCGGTTCGGCCCGGGTGGTCAGGGCGCCGAGGTCCGAGCCCGCCTGCGGCTCGGTGAGATTCATCGTGCCGGTCCACTCGCCCGAAACCAGCTTCGGCAGGTAGCGCGCCTTCTGGCTCTCGGTGCCGTTCTTCTCGATCGCCTCGATCGCCCCCTGTGTCAGCATCGGGCAGAGCCCGAAGCTCAGAGACGCGGCCTGGATCATCTCGAACACCGCGATTTCGAGCGCCTTGGGCATGCCCTGGCCGCCGTAGGCCTCCGCCGACGCCAGGCTGTTCCAGCCACCGGCCGCGAACGCCTTGTAGGCGTCGGCGAAGCCCGGCGCGGCGCGCACCGTCCGCTTCTCGAACGTCGCGCCAGCGAGATCACTGGGGCGGTTCAGCGGCGCGATCACGTCCGCGGCGAACTGTCCCGCCGCGTCGAGCACTGCAGAGACCGTCTCGGCGTCCGCGTTCGGAAAGGCGCCGGCCAGGCGCCCATAGTCCGCCGCGGCCTCGAGCGCGAACGCCAGGTCGCGCACCGGAGCTTTGTAGGTCATCGCCGTCCTTTCCTGGCCAGGCCGAAGCGGCTTTCTATTCGGCGGACGGCGACGGGCCAAGCCGTTGGACAAAAAAGGATCACGGCTTCGTGAGCAGTCGGAACGCGCCATGCGGGAAAAGCGTCACCGGGCGCGCGTTCCGCTTGCTGAACCTGGCCCGGTTCTGGAGTGAACGCCCGATGCGACGGAGCAGGTCCGCACTCGCCCTCGGCCTCGCGCTCGCGGCCGTCATGGCCAGCGTGGCGGCCGGCGCCCCGGTCCCGCTCGGCCCGGCGGCCGTCCCGGCGGGCCATTACGTGCTGGACAATCGGCACGCCAGCCTGGTCGCCCATGTGATGCACGAGCACGTATCCTATTACGTGCTGCGCTTCGACCGCATGCGGGCGAGTTTCGACTACGACCCCGCGCATCCGGAGGCGACGAAGCTGGTCGCCAGCGTCGATACGACCTCGCTCGACGTCAACGGCGACTGGGCCGAGAGCTTCCAGCGCCAGTTCCTCAAGGCGGACAGATTTCCGCAGGCGACGTTCGCATCCACCCAGGTAGAGCTGACCGGCGAGACCAGCGCAAAAATGACCGGCGAGCTCACGTTGATGGGCGTCACCAGACCGGTCACGTTCGACGTTACGCTGACCGGCTCGGCGCACGAAATGCTGCCGCTTCCGTTCGGCCAGCGCGCGGTTGGATTCCAGGCGGTGACGACCATACGTCGTTCCACCTTCGGCTCGACGGCGTTTCAGGTGTTGGTGGGCGACGAGGTGACACTGACCATAGAAGCGGAGTTCGACAAGCAATGACCGCAGCTGCGCCCGCCGCGCCCACGACCGCGGGGAACGGCCGTTCAACCTACTCGACCGTCGCAATCGTCTTCCACTGGCTGATCGCCGCGCTGATCGCGGCCAACATCGGCCTCGCCTGGTATTTCGGCACGCTGAAAGGTCCGGCGGTGATCGCGCCGCTGGGCGTGCACAAGTCGATCGGGATCACGGTGCTGCTGCTCTCGCTGGCCCGCATCGCCTGGCGCTTCGTCTCGCGCCCGCCGCCGCTGCCCGCGACGATGAAGGGCTGGGAGATCTGGGCGGCGAGGACCTCGCACTTCGTCTTCTACGTGCTGATGCTCGGCCTGCCGCTCTCAGGCTGGGCGATGGTGTCGGCGAGCCCGCTTATCAAGGTCCACCCGACGGTGCTCTTCGGCATGGTCCCGTGGCCGGCGGTGCCGTACCCGGGCCTGGGTCCCGATGCGCTGCACGGCGTGCGCAAGCTGATGGGCGCGACCCACGAGCTGCTGGCCTACACCGCCTACGCCACCATCGTGATTCACGTGGCCGCCGCCATCAAGCACCAGCTCATCGACCACGACGACGTGATGGCGCGCATGATCCCGCTCATACGCGGCAAGGGAGCGGCCTGATGCGGTTTCGCAGCTTCTTCGTCGCGGCGGCGCTGGCGCTGGCGGCGCCGGCCCTGGCGCTCGCGGCGCCGCCGCTCTGGGTGGTGGACCACGCGGCCTCGAAGCTGACGTTCAGCTCCAGCGTCAGCGGCAAGCCGTTCACCGGGGTCTTTCGCCGCTGGGACGCCGTGATCCACTTCGACCCGAAGGACCTGGCCCACTCCGACGTGACGGCCACCATCGACCTCGCGTCGGCTTTCACCGCCGACGCCGACCGGGACGCCGAGCTGCCGGACGAGGACTGGTTCTGGACCAGCCACTTTCCGCAGGCGACTTTCGTGGCGCACGGTTTCCAGGCGCTCGGCCCCGGTCGATACGCGGCGCCCGGTGTGCTGACGCTGCGCGGCGTCGGCAAGCCTTTGACATTGCCCTTCACGCTCGTCATCACCGGCGCCAACGCGAGGATGAACGCCCTGATCAGCCTCAACCGGCTGGCCTTCGGCGTCGGGCAGGGCGAGTGGTCTGCGGTGGACACGATTCCGGCGGGCGTGACGGTGGCCATCGATCTGACGGCGCACCGGACACCCTGAAGGCGGCGGCCGCGCTGGCCGCGGGCGAGCTCGTCATCCTGCCGACCGAGACCGTTTACGGCCTCGCCGCCGACGCAGCCAACCCGCTGGCCGTCGCGCGGCTCTACGAGGCCAAAGGCCGTCCGCGCTTCAACCCGCTGATCGCACACGTGACCGACGTCGCCATGGCGGACCGCTTCGCGGCGCTTGACCAGCGGGCGCGGGCGCTGGCGGCGGCGTTCTGGCCGGGGCCGATCACGGTCGTCGTTCCCGTGCGCGATGCGGCCGTGGTCTGCGACCTGGCGCGGGCCGGACTGGACACGGTAGCCGTGCGCGCGCCGTCGCACCCGCTCGCGCGGGCCGTGATCGAGGCGCTCGGACGCCCGGTCGTCGCGCCGTCCGCCAACCGCTCGGGCCGGCCAAGCCCGACCAACTTCGCCGACGCCGTGGCCGAGACGGGCGAGGCGGCCGCTATCGCGCTCGACGGCGGCGATTGCGCCGTCGGCCTCGAGTCCACCGTGGTCGCACTTCTGGACGATCGGCCCCGGCTGCTGCGGCCGGGCCCGGTGACCCGCGCCGAGGTCGAGCGCCTCATCGGCCCTCTCGGCGAAGCGGAAGCCGACGCCCGCCGCTCGCCCGGCCGTCTCGCGCGTCACTACGCCCCCACCTCGCCCGTGCGGCTCGACGCCGAGAAGCCAGCGCCGGGCGAGGCCTACCTCGCGTTCGGGTCCGCGCCGGAAGCGCCGGCCGTCTTCAACCTGAGCCCCGGCGCTGACCTGCGCGAGGCGGCCGCGCGGCTGTTCTCGGCCTTGCGCGCCGCCGACGCCCTGCGCCCGACCGCCATCGCGGTCGCGCCCATCCCGGACCATGGCCTCGGCGAGGCGATCAACGACCGCCTCAGACGCGCCGCCGGCTACGTGGGCTGAGGCCCGCTGGCCTCGCGCGGCGCCGAAGCGTATCACGCCGCCATGACCCTCGCCGTCCCCGCCGACGTCATCTCGCGCCTGAAGGCAGTGCTTGGCGACGGCGGCTGGAGTCAGGACCCGGAGCGCCTCGCGCCCAAGCTGGTGGAATGGCGCGACCGCTGGAGCGGCCAGACGCCGCTCCTGGCGCTGCCGCGCTCGAGCGAGCAGGTGGCGGCGGTCGTGGGCGTCTGCGCCGAGTCCGGAGTGGCGATCACGCCGCAGGGGGGCAACACCGGGCTCGTCGGCGGCCAGATCGCCGCCGGCGAGGTGCTGCTGTCTCTGGAGAAGATGCGCGCCGTGCGGGACGCCTCGGCTCTCGACGACGTTCTGGTGGTCGAAGCCGGCATGACGCTGGCCCAGGCGCACGAGGAAGCGGCCAGGC
>JAKAZA010000070.1 GCA_021816155.1 Pseudomonadota bacterium
CTTGCCCGGGTAGGCGAAGAAGGTCACCGGCTTCTTCGCGGAGCAGAGGATCAGGTGCTCGATCCCGGCCAGGGCCGCGACCGCGGCGTCGACGACGTAGGGCGTGCGCTCGAGCATCGGGCGGCCGCGCCCGCGCGGCGTCCTGCCGGACGTATCGCCCATGACGCGGCAGCCGGTCGCCTGGCCGATCCGCCAGGCGAGCGTCAGGCCCTCCTCGGTGACGGCGCCGTAGCCGATCATCAGCGCCACCTTGCGCCCGCCGCCGGCGCGCAGGATCGCGGCGGCCTCGTCGATCTGGCTCGGCGCCGCGGCGGGCGTGGGCAGCTTCGGCAGCGGCCCGGCGACGATCCCGCCCTCGTTCCATGAGGTGTCGGAGGGAAGGATCAGCGTCGCGATCTGGCCGGGCGAGATCTGGGCCGCCTGCACGGCCGCCGCGGCGTCCGCGCCGACCGTGGCTACGTCGCTGGCGGTGCGGACCCAGCCGGAGACGCCCCGCGCCCAGCCTTCGGTGTCGGCCGTCAGCGGCGCGTCGAAGGGGCGGTGGTAGGTGGCCTGATCGCCGACGATGTTGACCATCGGCGTGGAGGCGCGCCGGGCGTTGTGAAGGTTGGCCAGCCCGTTGCCAAGGCCGGGGCCGCAGTGAAGCAGCGTGGCGGCGGGCTTGCCGGCGGCGCGAGCGTAGCCGTCGGCCGCGCCGGTGACCACGCCTTCGAAGAGCCCCAGCACGCAGCGCATGCCGGGAATCCGGTCCAGCGCGGCCACGAAGTGCATCTCCGACGTGCCGGGGTTGGCGAAGCAGGTGTCGACCCCGCTCTTCAGCAGCGTGTGGACCAGGCTCTCGGCGCCGTTCATGCTGTCGTGTCCTCCCCAAGGACGTGAAGCCGATCAGTCTCTATAAGTCGGCACCAAAAGAAAGAGGGAGGAAGCGCTTGATCATCGAGGCCGACCGTCTGACCGACCTGCTGGCGAAGATCCTCGAGCATGCGGGGACCGAGCCGGCGCGCGCCCGGATCTGCGCCGAGCATCTCGTGGCCGCCAACCTGAAGGGGCACGACTCGCACGGCGTCGGCATGGCGCCGTCGTACGTGCGCTGGATCGCCTCGGGGAAGCTGAAGCCCAACGCCCGGGCCCAGGTGGTCCATGACCGCGGCGCGGTGATGGTGGTCGACGGCGGCTTCGGCCTCGGCCAGCCGGTGGCGCGCGAGGCCGTCGACCTCGCGATTGCGCGGGCCGCGGAGCTCGGGGTCTGCTGTCTCGCCCTGCGCAATTCGTGCCACATCGGCCGCATCGGGACCTACGGCGAACAGTGCGCAGACCGCGGGATGATCTCGATGCACTATGTCAACGTCGTGGGCGCCGGCCCCGCCGTCGCGCCGTTCGGCGGGCGCGAGCCGCGCATGCTGACCAATCCCTACTGCTGCGCGATCCCGCGGCCGGGCGGCGAACACGTGGTTCTCGACTTCGCCACCAGCGCGATCGCCATCGGCAAGCTGCGCGTGGCCTACATGAAGGGCGAGCCGGTGCAGCCGGGCGCGCTCGTCGAGCTGTCGGGCCGCGCCACCGAGGACCCGCGCACATTCTTCGAAGGGCAGGCGCGCTCGCTGCTGTTGCCGTTCGGACTCCACAAGGGTGGCGGCTTGCAGATCCTCTGCGAACTTCTGGGCGGCGCGCTGGCTGGCCAGTGGACGATGCAGCCTGGGTCGGACCGTACGTTCGGCGCGGCTGTCAACAACATGCTCGCCATCGTCATCGACCCGGACGCGTTCGGCGACCGCGCGGCGTTCGAGGCCGAAGCGGAGGCGATGCTGGATTATATCCGCGCGACGGCGCCCGCTGAGGGCGTCGACCGTGTGCGGCTGCCCGGCGATCCGGAACGCGAGAGCCTGGCGCAGCGCTCGGCGGCCGGGATACCGATCGACGAGAACACCTGGGCGCAGATCCGCGACGCCGCGGAGAGCGTCGGCGTCTCCGACCCGGCGTTCGGCGCCTGAGCGCGAGGAGGCTTAACATGTTCGGATCGGGCGAGCTGACCTCGGAGGCGCTGGCGGCGCGCTGCGCGGCGGATGGCGAGTTCCACCTCGCGGCGCGTCACTGGACCGGGGGGTTCCGTCTGGAGAGCCCGGTCGGCGCGATCGGCCTGCGGCTCGCTCAGGGTGTGGCGAGCGCGGGCCCGCCGGATGCAGGCGGGCCCGGCGTCGTGTCGTTCGGCGCGGCGGAAGCGGTTTGGGACGAGCTGCTGGCGGCCACGCCGAAGCGGCTCTCCAACGACATCTTCCTGATGATAGGCCAGCGGATGACGCTCGCCGCCGACCCGGTGGTCTACGCCCAGTATTACCCGGCCATCATGCGCGCGATCGAGTTGCTGCGCCCCGCCGCGCCCGCCCAGCCTGCTCGCGAGCCTCCGCGGCGGGCCGGCGCGTTCGACAGCCCGGTCGGCCGCTACATCCATCTCGACCTCCTCGGCCAGGATTACCGCATCTATTTCGAGGAGGCGGGCGCGGGCGTGCCGATGCTGCTGCAGCACACCGCCGGCTGCCACGGATCGCAATGGCGCCACCTCTTCGAGCGGCGCGAGATCACCGACCACTTCCGCCTGATCGCCTACGACCTGCCGTTCCACGGCAAGTCGCTGCCGCCGGTGGGGCCGGCCTGGTGGGCCGAGGAGTACCTCCTCACCAAGGCGTTCCTGCGCGCCGTGCCTGTGAGCCTCGCCGCGGCGCTCGGGCTCGAGCGCCCTGTGTTCATGGGCTGCTCGGTGGGTGGTCTCCTGGCGCTGGACCTGGCGCGCCATCACCCTGACGTGTTCTGCGCGGTGATCTCGCTGGAGGGCGCGCTCAGGATCGACGGCGACCTCAGCCGGCTGGACGCGCTCTGGCATCCGCAGGTGAGCAACGAGTACAAGGCGCGGCTGATGAACGGGCTGATGAGCCCGACCTCGCCCGAAGCGTACCGCAAGGAGACGAGCGCGGTCTACGCGGCGGGCTGGCCGCCGGCGTTCCGCGGCGACCTATACTATTATCTTGAGGACTACGACCTCACGGGCGAAGCCGGCGGCATCGACACCGCGCGCACGGCCGTCCACATCCTCACGGGCGAATACGACGGCAGCGGCACGATGGAGCTGGGCGAGGCTGCGCACCGCGCCATTCCCGGTTCGACCTGGCGCGCGATGCCGGGCGTCGGCCACTTCCCGATGTCGGAAAACCCCGACGCGTTCCTCGAACACCTGGCGCCGGTGCTGGAGAGCGTGCGCGAGCGCTGGCGCGCCGGGAGCTACTGAGCGCCGGTCAGGAACGGACGGCAGGCGGCGAGGAAGCCGTCCGGCGAGTCCAGCGGCACGCTGTGGCCGGAACCGACGACCGTGGTCATCGCGATCCGAGGGTTCGCGTCGAGCATCCGCCCCGCAAGCTCGGGGGAGAGGATGTCGGAGTTCTCGCCTCGAATCAGCAGCGTCGGCACGCCGATGTTCGCCACTGCGCGCCAGCCGGCTTCCGGGTCCCGGGCCCTGACCGCGCCCGGCGCGCGCAGCGCCCGGTCGTAGCGCCAGGTCCAGGCGCCATCCTCGGTCAGCATCAGGTTGTGGTCGATGCGATGGCGATGGTGCGCCTCGGGCGGGACCGAGCTGGCGGCCCGCGCCGCCGCGAAGGCCTCGTCGCGGCTCTCGAACACGTCCTTGGCGCGCACGCCGGTCTGGATACGGCTGGCCCCGGCCGGAACGATCTCGGGGGCGATGTCGACGATGACCAGCGCCGCCAGTTCCGAGGGGAGGCGTCCGCCATAGCGGATCGCCACGTTGCCGCCCATCGAGAGCCCGAGCAGCGTGAACCGCTGCAGCCTGAGCGCCCGCACGAACGCGGCCAGATCCTCCACCATCTCATCGGCGCCGTACTTGTCCGCGCTCGCCCAGGCGCTCTCGCCGTGGCCGCGCTGGTCGAGCGCCAGCACCCTGTAGCGGTCGCTCATGGCCTCGGCGAACGCATCCCAGGATCTCGCGTGACCGGTGAAGCCGTGTAGCAGCACAAGGTCGGGCGCGCCCGCCTTGGCCGGCGCCCAGTCGCGGAAATGGAAGCGCATCCCGCGCAGTTCGATGAGTTCGTCGGTGACCGTCATGGCGAGCCACTCTACAGCAAGCTCGCGGCGGGCGCAGCGGCCTGCCGGCGCCCAGGCGCGCGGCGGCGACCTCAAGCCGGCGATGGGCTCCTAGTTCATGCCGAGGAGAGCGCTCAGGCGGTAGGCCGAAACGACCACCGAACCCCTGGCGCGCACCAGCGCGCTGTCGGCCGCGAGGGCTTCCTGTTCGGCGTTCAGCAGGTCGAGCGTGGGCTTCTGGCCGACGCGCACCTCCTGGGCGACGCTGTCGCGTGCGGTCTCCGCCGCCGCCGCCTGGTCCGCCGCCGCCTTCGCCGTGCTGCGCGCGACCTGCGCGTCCTCCCAGGCGTCGACCACGGCGTCGCGGACCTGCGCCCGCGCCGCGTCGAGCGCGTCCTCGGCCGATCGGCGCGCCGCGCGCGCCTCGTCGATTCTGGCGGTCACCGCGCCGCCCGCGAACAGCGTCCAGTGTCCCTCGACGCCGACCGCGACCGCGTCGTTGCGATAGCCGGGGAAGAACTGGTCGCGCATCGCGCCCGCGCTCACCGTCAGCGCCGCCGACGGCAGGCGTTCGGCCTGGGCCGCCCGCAGGGCCGCCTCCGCCGACCTCAGCGAAGCTTCGGCCGCCAGCAGGGTCGGACTGGAGTCCGAGGCCTTCGCCACGGCGTCGTCGAGCGTGGGGACAGGAAGCGGCGGTGGGGCCGGAGGTTCGAGCGCGTCGGGCGCGGCGCCCACGACCGACTGGAAGTGGGACTCGGCGCGCGCGACGTCTCCGGCGGCCTGGGCCTGGCCCGCCTGCGCCTGCGCCAGCCGCGCCTCCGCCTCGGCCAGGTCGGTGCGAGGGATCTCGCCGTCGGCGAATCGCAGCTTCGCGTGGCGCGCCACTTCGGTGAGCTGCTTCACCTGGATGTCGCTCAGCCTCGCCACCTCGCGGGCGCTCAGCACGTCGACATAGGCCTCCGCCACCTGCGCCGACAACAGCGCCCTCGTCCCGCCGACCCGCAGCACTGCGGCTTCCTGCGCGGCGCGGGCCCGGTCGATGCCGGCCGCGATTCCCCCACCGGCGTAGATCGGCTGACGCAGCTCCAGCGACACTTCCGAAGGGTAGACCGTGCTGCGCCGGAAGCCGAAGAAGCCGCCCAGGTTGTAGCTGCCCCCCTCCGCCGAGCCGTTCAGCGTCACCGACGGCAAGGCGGCCGCATGCGCCTGGGCCAGCCTCGCCTTGGCGGCGTCCGCCTCGTCCCGCGACTGGGCGAGCGTCGGGTTGGCGCGCTGCGCCATGGCGATCGCTTCACCGAGCGACATCGCCGTGGCCGGCAGGCCCGCGGCGAGCGCCGAGACGACGCCGAGCGCCAGCGCGAGGCGGGCGGACATCAGCGGAAGGCGGCGCCCGGCTTCAGCCCGAGCGACTTGAAGATCATCGCAGCGGGGCAGAAGCCCGTGAACGCGGCCTGCAGCATGTTGAGGCCGGCGAACACCGAAAGGGCGAGCCACCAGATGTTGACGAGAAGGGCGAGCAGGATGCCGATGAGCACCACTGCACCCGCAAATGCGAGCACTGCGCGGTCGACGGTCATGGTGTTGTGTCTCCTAGTGGGCCCTGGACGAGGCCTGGGTCATGGCCTGGCGCGCCCAGGCGACGATCTGGTCGGCGCGCATCAGCCCGGCGGTGCGGGCGACGACTTTGCCGTCCTCGAAGAGCAGCAGGGCGGGAATGCCGCTGATTCCAAGCTCGCCGGCGATCGCGGGCTCGGCGTCGGAGTTGAGCTTCAGGAGCCGCGCCTGCGGCTCCAGCGCCTGAGCCGCCGCTGCGTATTGCGGGGCCATGGCGCGGCAGGGTCCGCACCAGGGCGCCCAGACGTCGACCAGCACCCCCGCGCCCTTGGTGGACGTCACGTGGGATTTGAACTGGGCGCCCGTGACCTCGATCGGGTGGCCGCTGAAGAGCCGCTCGCCGCAGCGCCCGCATTTGGCGGCGAGCGGGTCCTTGCCCTCCGGCGCGCGGTTCGCGGCGCCGCAGACCGGACAGATGAACTGTCTCATCGCAGCGCTCCTCAGGCTTTCAGCTTCTTCACGCCCATGATGTCGAGGGCGAGCTTCTCGTAGAACGGCTCGCTTTCGCCGCGCTTCACCTTGGCCAGGAAGTATTTTTCGAAACCGACCTTGGCGAGGTGGACCCAGCCGCCGGTGGCGGACCAGTTCACGTTGCGCGGCGGGATCTGCGGCTGGGCGACGAAGGCGACGCCGCTGTCGCCGAAATCGGCGAGGCAGATGGCGTTCCAGGTGGCTTCCCGGTCGGCGGGCCGGTCCTCGATGAGCGCCTTCAGGTTCTGGGCGATGGCGGTGACCATGCTCTCGATCATGAACCCGGTCTTCGGGACGCCCACCGGCAGCGGGGTCTTGCCGGTCGGCGCGATCGCGACGCAGACCCCGAGCGCGAAGACGTTGCGGTGGGTCGGGTTGCGCTGGTTCTTGTCGACGACGATGAAGCCGCGCGGGTTGACCAGCCCCTCGACGCCGCGCACGGCCGCGACACCCCGGAACGCCGGCAGCATCATCGAGAACGCGAACGGCAGGTCATGTGCGGCCTTGGGCTGGCCCGCGTCGTCGACTTCCTCCACGTGCATGACGCCGGCATCGACAGAGGCGACCTTGGCGTTGGTGATCCACTTGATGTCCCGCTCGCGCATTTCGCTCTCGAGCAAACCCTTGGTGTCGCCCACGCCATCCAGGCCGAGGTGACCGATGTAGGGCTCGGGCGTGACGAAGGTCATCGGTACGCGGTCGCGGACCTTGCGGCGCTTCAGCTCAGTGTCGAGGATCATTGCGAACTCGTAGGCGGGCCCGAAGCACGAGGCGCCCTGCACGGCTCCGACCACGATCGGGCCGGGGTTCCTGACGAAGGCGTCGAACGCGGCCGCAGCCGTCTCGGCGTGGTCGATGTGGCAGATCGACTGGGTGAAGCCGCCGTGCGGTCCCAGCCCGGGCACCTCGTCGAACGCGAGCTCGGGGCCGGTCGCGATCACCAGATAATCGTAGGGGAGGCTGGAGCCGTCGTTCAGCTCGAGGCGGCTCTCGGCGGGGACCACGCGCCTCGCTCCCACGCCGTTGAAACCGATCGCGCGGCGCATGAAAGTGGGCGGCAGGCTGACCTGCACCTCCTTGCGCTCCCGCCAGCCCACCGCGACCCAGGGGTTGGACGGCACGAAGCTGAAGGCGTCGCCCTCGTTGACGACCGTCACATCGGCTCTGTCGCCCACGGCGCTCTTGATCTCGAAGGCGCCGATGGCGCCGCCCAACCCGGCGCCTAGAACGACGATGTTCGGCTTTGCCACCTTGGCCTCCCGTCAGGCTCGTGCGTGAAAGGAGCGCCTAACGCCGCGCAACCCACGCGTCCTTGATCTGTGTCACACACGGCTGTCGCGCGCCGGTCTATGACCGACACCATCGGCGCTTGACTATATATGTGAATAGACGCATATACGCAAGTAAGAAATTAACTGCCGACGGAGCGCACGATGTTCGGACAACGCAAGGTCAAGGATCTCTCGCCCGAGGCGGTGCGCGCCGAGCTGGCGGAGCGGCGCATCCTGCTCGTCGACGTGCGCGAGCCGGCGGAGTTCGCCGTCGAGCGCATCCACGGCGCCGTGAATGCGCCGCTTTCCACCTTCGACCCGCAGGCCCTGCCGGAGGCCGAGGACCGTTTGATCGTCTTCAGCTGTGGCTCGGGGAAGCGCTCGGCGATGGCGGTGGAGCGTTGCCTGAAGGCCGGGCGCCACATCGAGTCGCACCTCGCCGGCGGCCTCATCGCGTGGAAGGCCGCCGGCCTGCCGACGACCAGCGTCGACCCGGACTCGGGGCGCGTGCGCGACCGCGTCTAGGCGCTGTCGCGGAAAGGAGGGGTTGGAATGGCGAACGGACGTGTCCTTGGGACGCTATGCGCCCTGGGCGGCGCGCTGGTGCTGGCGGCCTGCGGCGCGCAGCAACCCGCGGCCAGGAGCGCGCCGACCGCGCCGCTCGAGGGGCGGCTGCGCCTGGCGATGCAGACGGTCGCCGACATGAAGCCCGTCCCCGCGACCCTGACCACCCGCGACATGGCCGACGCCCGGGCGCGCATCTCGGGCGTGCTGACGCGCCTCACCGTCAAGGATGGCGACAACGTGCGGCAGGGCCAGCTCGTCGCCATGGTGCGCGACGAGCGGATCGGCATGGAGACCGGCGCCTACGATGCGCAGGTCGCCGCGGCGAGCGCCGAGGCGGCGCGTGCGGCGGCCGATCTCGCCAGGACGCAGGATCTGTACAATCACGGCGTCTACGCGAAGGCCCGGCTCGAGCAGGTCGAGGCGGCCGCGAAGGTGGCCAGCAACCAGCTCGCCGCCGCGCGGGCCCAGCGCGCCGCCAGCGCCGAGCTCGGCGCACAGGGCGCGATCTACGCGCCGGCCGCCGGCAGGGTGCTCGCCGCCGACACGCCCGTAGGCTCGGTGGTGATGGCGGGCCAGTCGGTCGCGCGGATCACCGCGGGCCCGGTCGTGGTGCGGTTGGAGCTGCCCGAGGCGGAGGCGTCCGCGCTCAAGCTCGGCGAAGTGGTGCGGCTCAATCCCCGCGACCTGAACGGCGCCGCCTCGCAGGGCGTGATCACCCAGATCTACCCGGCCATCGACAACGGCCAGATTCAGGCCGATGTCACCGCGCCCGGCCTGCCGACCGATCTCGTCGGCGCGCGGGTCCGCGCGATGGTCCAGGTGGGCGAGCGACAGGCGCTGCTGGCGCCGCGGCGCTATATCGTCACTCGTGACGGCGTCGACTACGCCCGGCTCGTCGCCGCCGACGGAACCGTCTCCGAGATGCCCGTCCAGACCACCGCGGGGCCCTCTGCCGACACCGTCGAGATACTCTCGGGGGTGCGGTCCGGCGACGTGCTGACGCCGGCGGGCGCGCCATGAACCTCGGGCTCTCCGGACGTCTCACCAAGGCGACCATCGCCTCGCCTCTGACGCCGCTCTTCCTGCTCGCGGCGATCGCTATGGGCCTGCTGGCGGTGATGACGATCCCGCGCGAGGAGGAGCCCCAGATCAGCGTGCCGATGGTCGACATCATCGTCCAGGCGCCGGGTCTGAGGGCGCCCGACGCCGTGGAGCTGGTGGCCAAGCCGCTCGAGACGATCGTCAAGAGCGTCGACGGGGTCGAGCACGTCTACACCTTCGCCGACGACAACCAGGTGATGGTGACCGCGCGCTTCAAGGTCGGGACCGATCCGGACGCGGCCGCGGTGCGCATCCATGAGAAGGTCAGCGCCAACTATGACAAGATCCCGGCCGGCATTCCCCCGCCGCTGATCCAGGTCCGCGGCATCAACGACGTTCCGGGCCTCGTGCTGACGCTGTCGCCGAAGCCGGACGCTCCTGGCGCGTGGACCGACCAGGCGCTCTACGAGCTGGCCGAGCGGCTGCGCACCGAGATCGCCAAGGTCGACAACGTCGGCCTGACGTTCATTGTCGGCGGCCGCCCGGACGAGATACGGATCGAGCCGGATCCGGCGCGCATGGCGCTACACGGGGTCTCCATGGCGGCGCTGATGGACACGGTCCGCCAGGCCAACCGCGCCTTCCCGGCGGGCGACCTGCGCGACGCCGGGCAGGCGGTCGCGGTCACCGCTGGCCACACGCTCACGAGTCCGGCGGACATCGGCCTGCTGGCGCTGCCTTCGGTGAACGGTCGGCAGGTCTACGTGCGTGACGTCGCGAACGTCATCGAGGGGCCGCGAGAGGACCAGGCCCGGGCGTGGCGCTATGCGCGGCAGGGTCGCGGGTGGAGCGACGAGCCCGCGGTCAGCCTGGCGATCGCCAAGCGCAAGGGCGCCAACCAGGTGGTTGTCTCCCAGGCGGTGCTGGCGCGTCTTGCGACGCTGAAGGGGGCGCTGATCCCGGACAGCGTCGACGTCGCGGTCACCCGCGACTACGGCGCCACCGCCAACGACAAGGCCAACGAGCTGCTCTTCCACCTCGCGCTCGCCACGGTCTCGATCGTGGTGCTGATCGGCTTCGCCATCGGCTGGCGCGAAGCGCTGGTCACACTGGTCGTCATCCCGACGACCATCCTGCTCACTCTCTTCGCCTCCAACCTGATGGGCTACACCATCAACCGGGTCAGCCTGTTCGCGCTCATCTTCTCGATCGGCATCCTGGTCGACGACGCCATCGTGGTGATCGAGAACATCGCGCGGCACTGGGGCATGAACGACGGGCGCACCAAGGTCGACGCGGCGATCCAGGCGGTCGCCGAGGTCGGCAACCCGACCGTTGTCGCGACCCTGACGGTCGTCACGGCCCTGCTGCCGATGCTGTTCGTGTCCGGCCTGATGGGGCCCTATATGGCGCCGATCCCGGTCAACGCCTCTGCGGCGATGATATTCTCGTTCTTCGTCGCGATGGTGATCGCGCCGTGGCTGATGGTCCGCTTCGCTCGCACGGCCCTCGCCAGCGAGCACAACATGCTCGACGAGCACGCCGAGGGCCGGTTGTCGCGCCTCTACCGGCGGATCGCCGGCCGGGTGATCGCAACCCGGCGCAGCGCCTGGATTTTCCTCTTGTGCGTCGGCGCGGCGACGCTGCTCGCCTGCGCGATGTTCGCGACCAAGACCGTCACCGTGAAGCTGCTTCCCTTCGACAACAAGTCGGAGCTGCAGGTCGTGCTCGACATGCCGGAGGGGACCTCGCTGGAGGCGACCGAGCGGGCGCTCACCAACGCCGCCGCGGTGACGCGCGGCCTGCCCGAAGTGACCGCGCTGACCGCCTATGCGGGCACGGCCTCGCCGTTCAACTTCAACGGCCTAGTCCGTCACTACTACCTGCGCAACAAGCCCGAGATGGGCGACCTGGCTGTGGAGCTCGCGCCAAAGGACGAGCGGCAGCGGGCCAGCCACGCCATCGCCATCGATCTGCGCAAGCGGCTGGCGGCGATCGCCCTGCCACAGGGCGGAACGATCCAGGTGGTCGAGACGCCGCCTGGGCCGCCGGTGATGGCGACGCTGCTGGCCGAGATCTACGGTCCCGACGCCGCGACCCGGCTCGCCGTCGCCCAGCAGGTGAAGCACATCTTCCGCTCGATCCCCTACATCGTTGACACCCACGACAGTTGGGGCGTCCCGCGGCCAGGCCTGCGGCTCGTCCCCGACCGCGAGCGGCTCGAATCGCTCAAGGTGAGCGACCGGGACGTCCTCGATTCGATCGCCGCGGCCTTCAACGGCCAGGTGGTCGGCTACGCCCACAGGGGCGGCGGCCGCGATCCGCTGGAGATTTCGGTGCGCTTGCCGCAGTCGGCGCGTGTCTGGGGCCAGGGCCTGGAGGGTCTGCCGGTGGCCGCGACCCCGGGAGCGGACCCCCGTCTCGTGGGCCTCGGCGAGGTGGTCGACGCCAGCTCGGATCCCGGCTCGCGTCACATCTACCGGCGCGACGGGCGCGCGGTCGACATGGTCATGGCGGAGTTGGCCGGCAAGTACGAGGCGCCGATCTACGGAATGCTGGACGTCGACGCCGCGATCCAGCACCACGACTGGGGCGCGATCCCCACGCCCGCGATCCGCCTGAACGGCCAACCCGTGAACGAATCGAAGCCGACCGTGCTCTGGGACGGCGAGTGGGAGATCACCTGGGTGACCTTCCGCGACATGGGGGCGGCGTTCGGGGTCGCGATCCTCGGCATCTACTTCTTGGTCGTCGCGCAGTTCAAAAGCTTCAAGCTGCCCCTGGTCATCCTCACGCCGATCCCGCTCACGCTCGTCGGCATCGTCATCGGCCACATCCTGTTCCACGCGCCGTTCACGGCGACCTCGATGATCGGCTTCATCGCGCTCGCCGGGATCATCGTGCGCAACTCGATCCTGCTGGTCGACTTCATCCGGCACAAGCAGGGCGAGGGGCGGTCGCTGCGCGACGTCCTGCTGGAGGCGGGCGCCATCCGGTTCAAGCCGATCCTGTTGACCGCGGTCGCCGCGATGATCGGCGCGGCGGTGATCCTGACCGACCCGATCTTCCAGGGCCTGGCGATCTCGCTGCTGTTCGGCCTCGCCTCCTCGACCCTGCTCACGGTGCTGGTCATCCCGGCGATCTACGTCGTGCTGCGCGACGACAACCGCCCCGCCTCGTCGACGGCGCACCCCGCCTAGGAGCCGCTCCATGCCCGATCACGCCCGGCCCGGGGTCTGCGCCGGCGCCTCCCGACACCCGAAACCGCTTCGCGCGGGCGCTCTCCCTTTCGCCGGGGCGCTCGATCCATTCGCGCTCGGCGCCGGTTGCGGCTAGGATCGCGGACGGAGATTCCCCGATGCCCGAGCCCGGCGCCGATGTCGGCGCTCCCCCGAAGGCGGACGAGTTGGCCGTGCTCGAAGCCAGCGCCACCGCCGCCGCGCGTCTTCTGAAGCTGCTGGCCAGTGAGCAGCGGCTGATGCTGCTGTGTCGCCTGAGCGAGGCGGAGGCTTCGGTCGGCGATCTGGCGCGGCACGCCGGACTCTCGCAGACCACCGCGTCCCAGCACCTGGCGAAGTTGAGGGCGGAAGGCCTGGTCGCGACCCGGCGCGAGGCGCAGACGATCTACTACCGGCTGGTGGATCCAGCGGCGCTGCAGTTGATCGGCATGCTGTGCAGGATCTATCGTCCCGCCCAGACGGGCTAGGCGCGGCGCCGGCGGATCAGGGCGCGCTGGAGTTGCGAAAAAAATCCGCAACACAACCGTTGTTGGATTCCCATCGATGCGCGGCCCGCCCGGCATTTGCGCCGCGCTTCGGGGGAGCGGAATATGGGCGCGCTTTCGGCGTTGTTCAGCACGGCCGGCTTCATGCCGCACGGCTACTGCCTGCTGTGGCGGCCGGACATCCTGGCGCTGCACGTCGCGTCCGATGGCGTGATTGGAGCGTCCTACCTCAGCATCCCGCTCGCCATCGCGGCGTTCGTCCGCCGTCGCGATGACCTGGAGCCGGAACAGAGGCGCATCGCGCTGCTGTTCGGCGTCTTCATCCTGAGCTGCGGGTTGACGCATCTGATGGCGATCGCCGTGCTGTGGTGGCCGGCCTATGTGCTCGACGGCGCCGTCAAGGCCGTCACGGCTCTCGTCTCCGCGCCGACCGCGCTGATCCTGTGGCTGATGCTGCCGAGGCTGCTCCGGCTTCCTTCGCCGAAGGCGCTGGCCGAGGCCAATGCGCGGCTGCAGGAGGAGATCGCGGGCCGCCGCGCGACCCTCGACGAGTTGCGGTCGATCCGCTCGTCGCTGGAGCGCGAGGTCGAACGGCGGACCAGCGAGGCGGAGGCCCACGCCGCGCGCCTCGCCGCCGTGCTGGAGACGATCCCGGACGCGATGATCATCATCGACGAGCGCGGCGTGGTGCAGTCGTTGAGCGCGACCGCGGAGCGGCTGTTCGGATACGCGAGCGAGGAACTCGTCGGGCGCAACGTGAAGATGCTCATGCCTGAGCCCTACCGGAGGGAGCACGATGCGTACCTCGCGCGCTATCTGTCGACCGGCGAGCGCCGCATTATCGGCATCGGACGCATCGTCATGGGTCAGCGCAAGGACCGCGGCACCTTTCCGATGGAGCTCGCCGTGGGCGAGGTGAAGCTTGGCGGCGGCCGCCAGTTCACCGGCTTCGTCCGCGACCTGACCGAGCGCCAGGACCGCGAGCGGCGGCTGCAGGAACTGCAGGCCGAGCTGCTTCACGTATCCCGCCTGAACGAGATCGGCCAGATGGCCTCCGCGTTCGCGCACGAGCTGAACCAGCCGCTGTCCGCGGCCAGCAACTATCTGGCGGGGGTGGGACGCCTGATCGAGAGCGGCGCGCTGGACCAGGCGCGGCTTGGATGCCGGCGGGCCGGCGAGCAGGTGCTCCGCGCCGGCGAAGTCATACGGCGCCTGCGCGATTTCGTGAGCAAGGGCGAGGAGCGGCGGCGGCCCGAGAACCTGCCGCAGGTGCTCGAGGAGGGCAGCGCGCTGGCCCTGGTGGGCACGCGCGCCGAAGGGGTCAAGGCGGAGATGCGCCTCTCCCCCGACGCGACCACCGCGCTGATGGACAAGGTCCAGGTCCAGCAGGTGCTGGTGAACCTGATCCGCAACGCGGTGGAGGCCATGGCGGGCGGTCCGCGGCGCGAACTCGTGATCTCGAGTTCGAAGCCCGCGCGCGACCTGGTCGAGGTGGCCGTGGCCGACACCGGCCCAGGTCTCGCGCCGGCCATCCGCGACAGACTGTTCCAGCCGTTCGCCACGACGAAGGCCACCGGCATGGGCGTCGGCCTCTCGCTCTGCCGCTCGATCATCGAATCGCACGGTGGCCGGATATGGGCCGAGGAAGGTCCCGGCGGAGGGACCGTGTTCCGCTTCACCCTGCCTGCGGGGAGCGCCTACCCATGATCGGACGAGCCCGATGCAAGTCCTTTTCTATGTCTCCTCTTTTGGTCTAGTCAGTACTCATATGCAATCGCAGGCGGACTGAGGGGCCCGCCGGCCGGCGCGGGACGGGTCGCCCATGGCCAGCATGTCGAACTTGGGGAGCGGACCGCGCAGGTCGTCCTCGGTGCATCGAGCGCCCGTCGAACCGGGGGCCGTGCGAAATCGCGTGCTGAGGGGGCTGTCCTGGCGGCTCCGGGAGCGGCTGGCGGACGACCTGCATATGGTCGAACTGGCGCGCGGACAGGCCATCGATCGCGTGGACGAGCCAGTCAAGCACCTGCACTTCATCGAAGCAGGGTTCGCTTCGATCGTGCGATCGATGCGCGACGGCCGGTCGGTCGAGGTGGGGGGCATCGGTTCCGAAGGCGTCTGCGGCGTCAATTCGCTGCTCGCCCCGAACCGGGCGGTCGTGGACACCGTCGTGCAGATCCCGGTCGTCGCCCACCGTCTCGACCACGGTCTAGCGCAGCGGCTGATGGCCGAGGAACCGGCGTTCAGGACTGCGATCTCCGCCTATGCGCGCTTCGCGTTCGGCCAGATGGCGCAGCACGCCGCCTGCAATCGCCTTCATTCGATCGAGCAGCGCTGCTGCACCTGGTTGTTGATCGCCGCCGAGAGCGCTGAGCACGACGCTTTTCCGCTCACACACGAGGCCCTCGCAGAAATGCTTGGCGGCACGAGGACCGGTGTGACGCTCACGCTCGGCGCGCTCAAGACCGCCGGCCTGATCGAACAGCATCCCGGGCTCCTGAAGATCATCGATCGGCCAGCGATGCAGGCCCGCGCCTGCGAATGCTACGCGGCGCGCCAGGATGCGATCCGGGCGCTCTTCGCGCCCGCTGCCTTCTAAGCCGGCTCGTCGCCGGTCAACCGCCGACCGATGTTCGGTTCCGAACAGCGGAACCACCCGTCGAGGCTGTAACGAGAAACTCGCCACCGTGGCTTGTCACCACGGGCTGCGGGCTTCGTGGGGCAGGAGGCGCGCGTGAACGATACAGGGAGATTCGCGCACGACCAGAACGTGTCGCGGTTCGTGGACAGGCTGCGGCACGAGGCCGACGGCGGTCGCCGCGAGGTGTTGCGCCAGCTGCTCATCGAAGAGGAGGAACGTCTGGGCGCGCTCTATGCGCGGCTGGGCGCAGTGGACATGCAGCTGGCGGACTGCGCGGCCAGAATCGCACAGCAGAGGGCCCGGATCGCCGAACTCACGCAGCTGAGCGCCGACACCGACGAAGCCACGCGGCTCCTTCGGAACCTGGAAGATATCCAGACCATCTTCTGCGGTCGCAGGACGGTGATCCTGGATGGTCTGAGACATCGCGAGAACTGAGCGGCGCCCAACTCGGCTGCGGGATGCGAGCGGGCGCGCTAAGGATGCGCGCAAAGCTTCCCGCGAGGCCGCGATGAACGCTGAGCAGAGCCCCCTGCTGACCGATCTCTATCAGCTCAACATGCTGCAGGCGTACCTGCAGAGCGGTCGGACCGCGACGGCGGTTTTCGAGTTCTTCGTGCGCAAGCTGCCCGACCGGCGTGGGTTCCTCATGGCGGCGGGCCTCGAGCAGGCGCTGGCGTGGCTGGAGGGCCTGCGCTTCTCCGAGGAAGAACTCGATTGGCTGCGCGGCTCCGGCCTCTTCTCGCCCGACCTGATCGAGACGTTGCGGTCGTTCCGCTTCACCGGCGACGTGGACGCCATGCCGGAGGGCGCCGTGTTCTTCGCCGACGAGCCGATCCTCCGCGTCACGGCCCCGCTGTCGCAGGCCCAGCTGGTCGAGTCGCGGCTGATCAACCTTCTGCATTTCGAGACGGTCGTGGCCTCCAAGGCCGCCCGGATGGTGCTCGCCGCGCCCGGCAAGAGGCTGGTCGATTTCGGCCTGAGACGCGCGCACGGCGCCGAGGCGGGGCTCCTGGCCGCGCGCGCCAGCCACATCGCCGGCTTCGACGCGACCGCGACCATGCTGGCTGGTGCGCGCTTCGGCATTCCGCTGAGCGGCACCATGGCCCATTCGTTCGTGCAGGTGTTCGACGACGAGGCCCGGGCGTTCGAGACCTTCGCGAAGGCCAGGCCCGACAACCTGGTGCTGCTGATCGACACCTACGACACCGAAGCCGCCGCGCGGAAGGTCGTCGCCCTGGCGCCGAGGCTGCGCGAGATGGGCGTCAAGCTCCACGGCGTGCGCCTCGACAGCGGAGACCTCGCCGCGCTTTCGCGGGCGGTGCGGGGCATCCTCGACGATGGCGGCCTGCGAGAAGTGACGATCTTCGCCAGCGGCGGCCTCGACGAGGACGACCTTGCGGGCTTCACTCGCCAGGGCGCGCCGATCGATGGCTACGGCGTCGGCACCAGTCTCACCACCTCCTCCGATGCGCCAGCGCTGGACTGCGCCTACAAGCTCGAGGAGTACGCCGGCCTCGCGCGCCGCAAGCGTTCGACCGGCAAGGCGACGTGGCCCGGCCGTAAGCAGGTCTGGCGCAGCTATGACGGCGCCGGGCGGATGATCGGCGACGTCATCTCGGTCGAAGGCGATGCGGCGGCCGGCGAGCCGCGGCTGCGGCCGGCGATGCGGGAGGGCCGCCCGGTCGAGCCGCAGCCGTCGCTGGCCGAGATCCGCGCCCATGCCGCCGAGGAGTTGCGCCGTCTCCCCGAGCCGTTGCGCAAGCTCGAGCCGGGCTGGAACTACCGCGTCGAGGTCGCGCCGCGCCTGCGGCGGCTGGCGCACGAGGTGGACCGGCGGATCGACGCGATAGCCCGGTCATGACCGTGCGTGACGCGCTGCTGGTCGTCGACGTCCAGAACGACTTCTGCCCGGGCGGCAGGCTCGCCGTGCCGCGCGGCGACGAGGTCGTGGCGCCGATCAACCGGCTCGTCGAGCGCTTCGACCACGTAATCCTCACGCAGGACTGGCATCCCACGGGGCACGCGTCGTTCGCCTCGTCGCATCAGGGTTCGGCTCCTTACGACACCTTGGCGGCGTCGTACGGGCCGCAGACCCTCTGGCCCGACCATTGCGTCCAGGGAACGCGCGGGGCCGAGTTCCATCCGGGCCTCGTCGCGGCCAAGGCGGAACTCATCCTGCGCAAGGGGTTCCGGCAGGCGGTCGATTCCTACTCGGCCTTTTTCGAGAACGACCGCATCACCCCGACGGGCCTTGCGGGGTATCTCCGCGAACGCGGCTTTGAGCGGCTGTTCCTGGCCGGGCTCGCCTTCGACTTCTGCGTCGTCTGGTCGGCCGAGGACGCGCGGCGCCTCGGGTTCGAGGTGATCGTCCTCGAGGACGCCTGCCGGGGGCTCGATGTCGCAGGCTCGATGCGCGACGCCGTCCGCAGGATGGACGCCCTCGGCGTGGCGCGCACCTCCGTGGCCGGTGCGTTGGCGACCTTCTCGGGCGCGATTTGAGGCGGCGCAAGGCGCCCGTCCCCCGTTGGCGCGATGCTGAAGGGCGTCTCGGAGGGCGGACCCATGGAAACACTGAAGGTGTGCGAGGAGCCGGCGGGCTGGACGCTGCGCCTGGGAGAGCGGCTGATGCAGCGCTATCCGTCACGCCTGCACGCGCTGGCCCATGCCGCCTGGCTGGCTCGCCAGTTCGACCGCTGCGGCGCCGGCGCCGAGGTCGCGGTCAACGTCCGCCGGCCCTCCTAGGGACCGGACGGGATGCCCTACGCCGACGTCGACGAGCTCCCGCTCTCGCTGCGCCGGCGCTTGCCGCCGCATGCGCAGGAGATCTACCTCGCCGCGTTCAACGACGCCTGGGCGTCCTACGCCGGCCGGCCCGACCATGAGGCGATCGCCCACCGCGTCGCCTGGGCGGCGGTGAAGCGGCGCTACACGAAGACGGGCGACCGGTGGACGCCCAGGCCGCCAACGCGGCGTCGCGGCGCCGACGCCGCCTAGCCAGCGGCGCCTGCGACCCGTCTGGGCGAGGCGGACGCGGCGGAACCGCCGGCGCCTTGCGCCGCCTCGCACTCGGCCGCCAGGCGCATCAGGGCGAAGGCGCTGGAGGGGTTGGCGCTGATCGAGTCGATGCGCTGATCGATCAGGAAGCGGGTGATCTCCGGATAGGTGGCCGGCGCCTCGCCGCATATGCCGATGTGGCGCCCGCGCCGTCTCGCGCCGGCGATCGCCTGGCGCAGCATCTCCAGGACGCCCGGATCGCGCTCGTCGAAATCGAAGGCGAGGATCTCGGAGTCGCGGTCGACGCCGAGCACGAGCTGGGTCAGGTCGTTGGAGCCGATCGAGACGCCGTCGAACAGTTCGCAGAAGGCGTCGATCTGGATCACGTTGTTGGGGATCTCGCACATGACGAAGACCTCCAACCCGTCCTCGCCCTGCCGGAGCCCGTGGTCCGCCATGGCGTCGAGCACGCGCCGCGCCTCGTCGAGCCGACGGCAGAACGGAACCATCACCTTCAGGTTCTTCAGTCCCATCCTCGCCCGCACCCGGGCAAGCGCCTGGCACTCGAGTGCGAAGCCGCCCGCGTAGGCGGGGTGCGCGTAGCGGGCCGCGCCGCGGAACCCCAGCATGGGGTTCGCCTCGGACGGCTCGAAGTCGCGCCCGCCCAGCAGGCTTGCGTACTCGTTGGTCTTGAAGTCCGAGAGGCGCACGATGACGGGGCGCGGGTAGAACGCCGCGGCGATGGCGCCGACACCCTCGGCGACACGCTCGACGAAGCACTCCGCCGGTGACGCATACCCGCGCGTCAGCCGGTCGATCGCCGCGCGCATCCGAGCCGATCCGATCCGCTCGGGATGCGCCAGCGCCATCGGATGCGCGCCGACGTGCCGGC
>JAKAZA010000185.1 GCA_021816155.1 Pseudomonadota bacterium
CGGGCGGATCATAAGGTCAAGCGCCGCCGAACGCCAGACCGGCCGTCATCCCGGCGATGGCGCCTGCAGGCGTGCGCGTCCCCGCTACGCTTCGTCCCGCGACAGCCGCCAGCGGACCCTGGCGCCGTCCTTCGGCGTCGCGAGCCCCGTCAGCATCAGCACCTGGGTCGTCCGAGGCGCGCCGTCATCGAAGGCGACGCCTGGGGCGAGCCTGAGGCCCTCCGCGTCGCTGCGCAGCCGCCAGCCGCGGCCGCCCGCGGGCCGCAGCAGCGCGCTCCGACCGTCGGCGGCGACGGACGCGGCGACGTCGGGCGCCAGGTGAAAACGGATGGTGAGTTCGACCGCGTCGCGGCGGCCGCGGCCCTCCGGCTCCAGCGCGTCCTCGCCGCGCAGATCTCCGGCGCGAGTGTCCAGATAGAGGCGGCGCGTGGCGGACAGGCCGGTCCAGCCGGCGTGCGCGACCTCGAGCCAGATCTCGTGCTCGTGCTGGCGACGCTCCACCTTCACCTCCCTCGGGCCGCCGGTCAGCTGCTCGCGGCGCAGGTCGATCCCGGGCCACTCCTCGGCCAGCTGCAGGCACGACCCGCCGGCCGGCCCGCGCCGCGCCGCGTCCAGCTCGGCCTTGGCCGAGGCGCTCGACCCCAGCACCAGTCGCCGGCCGTCGCCCAGAACGGCCAGCGCGCCGAGCTGCGAACAGGCTTCCTCGCTCCAGGCCGCCTCGGGCTGTCGGCCGACGTCGGCCATCACCTGCACGCCGCCGCCTTCGACGCGGTGGTAGAGTCCGTAAGGCGCGCTTCGCGACGGCGGCCCGGCGTCGGGGTCGAGAGACAGCGCGGCCGCGACCCGGGCCCGGGTCGAGCCTTCGCCGCCGTGGAAGGTCGCGAGCCGGCCGTCGTCGAGCGCGAAGAACCGCGTCGCCGCGCTCAGCCGGTCGATTGCGCGCGACATCTCCAGTGGCGCTGGCGCGCCACGCTGCGAGAGCACGTCATCGAGCGCCAAGAGGTCGAACAGCAGCTCGAGCCCGCGTTCCGGCGAGCGGCTGGCGTGAACGCCGTCGCGAAGCACTGCCTGGGGGATCAAGCGAGCGAGCTGCTTGAGGCAACGCTCCTGCAGCGCGCCCCCAGACTTGCTGGGCGACGCGGCGGCCGCCAGTGCGGCGACCGCGACCCGTTCCAGCGCGCGAGCCGGCTCGTCGCGCTCGCCGACCAGTCGCCGCGCCCCGGTCGTGAGGGCCTCGACGAGCGCCGCGCACTCAGCGTCCGACGCCAGAAGGGTCAGCTCGCCCGCAGCGCACGCCAGGTTGAACACGCGACGCTCCAACAGACGCGGCGTCCAGGCGAAGCCGCCCGGCTTGGCGAACGCGCGCCGCCATTCGAGCCATAGCCGCAACGCCTCCCGCGCGCCGGGCTCGCCGACCGCGACAAGATCGCGGATCCAGCCGAAGCCGTGCAGCGCGGCCGCGAACTGGCGGCTGGGCGTGGCGCCGCTCCATGGATCGCCGCCGGCGCCGAGGTCCATCGTCTCGCCGCCGAATTCGAAGAGGCCGGCCAGCAGCCGTTCGCCGCGCGCCACGTCGGCCGGCCGAAAGTCGCGGGGTGTGATCGCGAGCCTCTCGGCGTTCCGACCCTGCGCCCCCAGCGCCATCCCGCGGATCCCCCTCAGGCCTCCCTGAGCGCACGGATATTGTCGGCGTAGGCGTTCGGGCCGCCTCGGAACACCGCCGTCCCGGCCACCAGCGCGTCGGCGCCCGCCTCGCGACAGCGCGCCGCCGTTTCCGGCGTGACGCCCCCGTCCACCTCGAGCACAATGTCGCGCCCGGACGCCTCGATCATGGCCCGGAGCCGCGCGATCTTGGCGAGTTGCGAGGGCATGAAGCTCTGGCCGCCAAAGCCCGGGTTGATCGACATCACGAGAACCAGATCGACGTCATCCAGCAGCCACTCGATCGTCTCTGGCGGCGTCGACGGATTGAACGCCACGCCGGCCTTGGCCCCCAGTTCGCGAATGCGCCGCAGGCTGCGGTCGAGGTGCGGTCCGGCCTCCGGATGGATGGTGATGACATCGGCGCCGGCTTCGCGGAACGCTTCCAGGTAGGGATCCACGGGCGTGATCATCAGGTGGGTGTCGATCGGGATGGATACATGCGCCTTGACCGCTTTCAGCACGTCCCACCCGATGGTGATGTTGGGCACGAAATGGCCGTCCATCACGTCGAAGTGCAGCCAGTCGGCGCCCGCAGCTTCCACCGCGCGGGCCTCTTCGCCCAGCTTGGCGAAGTCCGCCGCCAGGATGGATGGGGCGATGATCGGGCGTCGCCGCGTGGCCATGGCTAAGCGTTATCCCGCGGCCGGAGTCGCGGCAAGGACGCTGGGCCGGCGGGCGAAGCGCGCAACGAAAAAGCCGTCGAGGCCGCCCTCGAGATGGTGCGGCAGGATGCGCAGCCAGCCTTCGGCGGCGACGGAGGGCGCCGGCGAGCCGGCTTCGCCGGGCGCGATGGGCGCCGTCTCGAAGTCGCCGTGGCGCTTCAGGAACGCGGCCGCCTGAGCCTCGCCTTCCTCGCGCTCGAGCGAGCAGACGCAGTAGACGAGCCGGCCGCCAGGCTTCACACGCCGCGCCGCAGCGTCCAGCAGCCGCGTCTGAACAGAGGCCAGCTTGGCGATGTCGCCAGGCCGCAGCGTCCACAGCACGTCCGGATTGCGGCGGAACGTGCCGCTCGACGAGCAAGGCGCGTCGAGCAGGACCGCGTCGAACACGCGGTGATCGGCCCATGTCTCGGCTTCCGCCACGATCGTCTCGGCGGACAGGCCGGTGCGGGCGAGCGCCTCGACAAGGCGCTTGAGCCGCGCCGCGGAGCGATCGAGCGCGACGACCCGCGCGCCGGCCGCAGCCAGCTGCAGCGCCTTGCCGCCCGGTGCGGCGCAGAGGTCGAGCGCGCTCTCGTCCGGCCCGACGCCGAGGAGCCGCGCCGGGATGGCCGCGGCGGCGTCCTGGACCCACCAGCGGCCCTCGGCGAAGCCTGGCCAGTCCTCGATGCGGCCGCGGCCAGCTCTGCGCAAGGAGCCGCCGGGCAGCGCCGCGGCCTCGAGCGCGCCGCAGAGCGTGTCGGCGTCGGCCGGATCGCGTGGCGTGAGATCGGTGGCCGGTTCCTCGGCGATCACGGCCGCCAGCCGCAGCGTCTCGGCCTCGCCGAAGCTGGCGCGCCAGCGGGCGAAGAGCCAGGACGGAGCAAGCGCGGCCGGGTCGGCCGCCGGCGGGCCGTCGCGGTCGAGGCGCCGCAGCACCGCGTTGACGAGCGCCTTGAAAGGGCGGGTGGCGCGGTTCGCCTGCGCAAGCGCCACGCTCGAGTTCACCGCTGCGTAGGACGGGGTGTCCAGCCAGAAGAGCTGCGTCGCGCCCAGCCGCAGGATCATCCGCACCGGCTCCGGCGGATCCCGCTGCAGCCGAGGGGCCAGCAACGCATCGATGGGCCCGAGGTGACGGAGCGTCGCCATGACGAGCGCCCGCGCGAAGGCGCGATCCTGCGGCGCAAGCCCCGCGACGGACGGGTCCTCCAGGGCCGACTCGAGCCCGGCTTTGCGGCCGAGCGCTGCGGATAGGATGTCGAGCGCGGCTTGGCGGGCGGGATCGGCGGTCACGGCCATGGCCTGCCCGCACTCCCGGCGTCGCGCAAGTCCTGGCCGCGGCGATCGTGCGGGTCTAGAGCGGATTCCGGTCAGTCGGCATCGTATCCGCAGCTGGTGAAGTAGTTGTCGCACTCTGCCGGTGTGAAGAGGTCGACGACGCGGCCGATGGTGTCCCAGAGGGACGGTACGGTTCGTTCGGC
>JAKAZA010000071.1 GCA_021816155.1 Pseudomonadota bacterium
CTCTGGGACACCATCGGCCGCGTCGTCGACCTCTTCACACCGGCAGAGTGCGACAACTACTTCACCAGCTGCGGATACGATGCCGACTGACCGGAATCCGCTCTAACCGCGCGTGAGGCGGCGGCAAAGGTCGTCCAACTGCTCGAGGCTCGCGTAGCGGATCCGCAACTCCCCGGCGCCGCCGCGATCGCGAACCTCCACGGGCACGCCAAGGACCTCGGCGAGGTCATGCTCCAGCGCCGCAGTATCCGTGTCCTTGGCCGGCCGCCCAGCCGCGCCGCGACCGCCCCTTGTCCGGGCGGTCGCCTCGACCTGTCTCACGGTCATGCCGCGCGAGACCGCCTCCTCGGCGAGGATCTCCGCGTCCGCCGCGCCGATCAAGGGCCGCGCGTGACCCGCGGTGAGCCTCCCGTCGCGCACCATATCCTGCACGCCCGGCGGCAACTGCAGCAGGCGCAGCGCATTGGCGACATGCACGCGGCTCTTTCCCACCACCTCGGCGACCTGGGCCTGCGTGCGACCGAATTTGTCGATCAACGCCCTGTAGCCTTCCGCTTCCTCGATCGCGGAAAGATCGGCGCGCTGCACGTTCTCGACGATTGCGATCTCCAGCACCTCTGCGTCGGAGAGCGTCCGCACCAGCGCAGGGATGGTGCGCAGGCCGCTGCGCTGAGCCGCCCGCCACCGACGCTCGCCGGCCACGATTTCGTACCGCCCAGCCTGGGCCGTCGGACGCACCAGGATCGGCTGCAACACGCCCTTCTCGCGAATTGAGGCCGCCAGCTCCTCCAGCTCCGGCTCCGCGAACCGCCGCCGCGGCTGGTTCGGGTTGGCGTTGATCGCCTCAACCGCAACCTCGGTGACGCCGCCCGGACGGCCACCGTCCGCCGGCGCGGCCTCGACCTCGTCGAGCAGCGCCGACAGGCCGCGCCCCAATCCTCGTCTTCCTTCCGCCATTACCCGCTCGCTCTCGCTCGCCCGCGCTCTCGGCCGACCAACTCTCGCGCCAGCCTGATGTAGGCCTGACTCCCGGCGCACTTCAGATCATAGATCAGCGCCGGCTTGCCGAACGACGGCGCTTCGGAGACCCTGACGTTCCGGGGAATGACCGTCGCGTAGACCTTTTCGCCGAAGTGGTCCCGCACGTCACGCTCGACCTGCGTCGAAAGACTGTTCCTGCGATCGACCATCGTCAGCACCAGCCCCTGGATCTCCAGGGAGGGATTCAGGCTACCGCGGACCAGATCGACGGTGCGCATCAGCTGCGTCAGCCCCTCGAGCGCGAAGAACTCGCACTGCATCGGCACCAGCACCGCATCGGCGGCCGTCATCGCGTTGACCGTCAATAACGACAGAGCGGGCGGACAGTCGATCAGCACGTAATCGTAGCGATCGGCGCGAAGCGGAGCGAGCGCATCGCGCAGCCTGTACGAGCGCCGCGGGGTCTGGCCGAGCTCCACCTCGATGCCGGAAAGGTCAGGATCTGCCGGCAGGAGATCGAGACCCGGCAGCCCCGTCTTGACCACCGCGTCCAGCGCGGCCAGCTCCTCCATCAACACATCGTAGAGGGTCTTGCGCCGCAGCGCCAAGCCGACGCCAAGACCTGTCGACGCATTACCCTGCGGGTCGGCGTCCAGAAGCAGCACGCGGTTGCCGATCGCGGCGAGAGCGGTGCCGAGATTGATGGCCGTCGTGGTCTTCCCGACGCCGCCCTTTTGGTTGGCGATCGCCAGCACGCGGCAGCTGTCAGCGGACACGCGCGATGCCCTCCACCTTCAGGATCCTGCCTGCAACGTCGCTCCGGCTGGCGATGATCTCGCACCTGAACCGCCAGGCGCCTCGCGCTTCCGCCAACTCGGCCTCGGCGTTGCGCCCCTTCAGAAAAAATCCGACCGCGCCTGCGGCGAGCAGCGGCCTTGCGAATCCAAGCAACTTCACCAAAGGCGCCACCGCCCGGGCGGTCACGGCGTCGACCCTCAGCGACAGGTCCTCGGCGCGGGCGTTGCAGACCACCGCCGGCAGCCCCAAGGCCTCGACGGCAGCCTCCAGAAAACGACACCGCCTCGCCTGGCTTTCGACAAGATACACCCGCGCGCCAGGCGTCTCCTTGAGCAGGATCGCGAGCACCACACCAGGGAGACCTGCGCCCGCCCCAATGTCCGCCCAGACCCTCGCCGCGGGCGCCAGGGGCAGAATCTGGGCGCTGTCGAATGCGTGGCGCGGCCAGAACTCCGCCAGGCTTGCGTCGCTGACCAAGTTCACCCGCCGGTTCCAGTCTTCGAGCAGGTCCCGGAAGCGCAGCAGATCGCCCGTCTGGGCCGCGGTCGCCCCGGTCTGCGCCGCGAACGACGCCTCATCGCCGGGCGGCGACTGAAGCCTAGGCGGCGCGGCGACGGACATGGGCGAGAAGCGCAGTGAGGGCGCCGGGCGTGATCCCTTCGATGCGGGACGCCTGACCCAGCGTCGCCGGCCGCACGGCGGCGAGCCGCTCCCGCGCCTCATTCGAAAGGCCGCCGATCCGCACGTAGTCGAGATCCGCCGGCAGGCGCAGATTCTCGTCACGCCGGAACGCCTCGACATCCGCAGCCTGACGTTCGAGATAACCGGAATAGGCGGCGTCGATCTCGATCTGCTCGCGCACATCTGGCGCCCAGTCTGCGACCTGCGGCCAGACCCGGGCGAGATCGTCGAAGCTGACACCCCGATAGGCGAGGAGCTGGATCAGGTCTCGCCGTTGGCCGTCCAGGTTCACTCCGAATCCGGCACGCCGCGCCTCGTCCGGCGTCAAGGTCAGCGAACGCGCCGCCTCGCGCGCCGCCTCCAGCCTGGTCGACTTTTCGGCGAACGTCCTCGCGCGCGCGCCGCCGACCACCCCCAGTTCGACGCCCCGGGCAGTCAACCGCTGATCGGCGTTGTCGGCCCGCAGACGAAGGCGAAACTCCGCCCGGCTGGTGAACATCCGATAGGGCTCGGTCACTCCGCGCGTCACGAGGTCGTCGACAAGAACGCCGATGTAGGCTTCGTCTCGGCCGAATTCCGCCGGCGGCTGACCCGCCGCGGCTCGAGCCGCATTCAGACCGGCGACCAATCCCTGAGCGGCGGCCTCCTCATAGCCGGTCGTACCGTTGATCTGACCCGCCAGATAAAGGCCGGGAAGGCGGCGCGTCTCCAGCGCAGACGTCAGCTCGCGCGGGTCCACGTAGTCATACTCGATCGCATAGCCGTACCGCCGGACAGCGACCCGCTCCAGTCCGGGGATCGTCCTCAGGAACTCGTCCTGCGTCTCGGCGGAGACCGATGTCGACACGCCATTGGGATAGACGGTGTCGTCATCCAGCCCTTCGGGCTCCAGGAACACCTGATGGCTCGTGCGATCCGGAAACCGGACCACCTTGTCTTCGATCGACGGACAATAGCGCGGACCCTTGCCGCTAAGCCTGCCTCCATAGACCGCGGACTCAGCCAGGCGCGCCGAGATGATCCGATGCGTCGCCTCGGTCGTCTGCGTGACGCCGCAGTCGACCTGGCGCCCCGATATGGCGCCGCCAAGGAAGGAGAAGGGCGTCGGCGAGATATCACCCGGCTGCAACTCGAGGCGCGCCCAGTCGATGGTGCGCCCATCGAGACGCGCCGGCGTTCCCGTCTTCAGCCGGCCCATCCGGAAGCCAAGGCCGTACAGCTGCTCCGAGAGCCCGACCGCCGGCGCCTCGCCGATCCGTCCCGCCGGCGTGCGCGAGTCGCCGCGACAGATGACCCCCTTCAGGAATGTGCCGGTTGTGAGCACGACCCGCCCAGCCACGTAGCGCGCGCCACCGATCCCAATGACGCCAACGACGCGACCGTCCGTCACTTCGAGATCCTCGACCGCCTCCGCGCGGATCTCAAGATTCGGGACCCCGGCCAGCTCCTGCTGCATCGCCTTGCGATAGATTCCGCGGTCGATCTGTGCGCGGGGTCCACGCACAGCCGGACCCTTGGATCGGTTCAGGAGGCGAAACTGGATCCCGGCGGCGTCGGCCATCCGGCCCATCAGACCGTCCAGCGCATCGATCTCGCGCACGAGGTGACCCTTGCCCACCCCGCCGATCGCCGGATTGCAGGACATCTCCCCAATCGTCTCGATCCTGTGGGTCAGCAGCAACGTCTTCGCGCCGAAGCGCGCCGCCGCCGCCGCCGCCTCGCAGCCCGCATGCCCTCCCCCGATTACGATGACATCCCAGCGCATGTAAGCCGCCTTACCGGAACGCGCGTCGGAAAGCGAGCCGCAGCCCGGCCCTGTGTTTCACGTGAAACACCTACTTCCCGATACAAAAGCTTGAGAAGATCACGTCGAGCACATCTTCGGCGCCGATGCGTCCGGTCACGCGCGCCAGCGCCCGCGCCGCCAGCCTCAGATCCTCCGCCGCCAACTCAGGCGCCTCGAGGCTCGCGGTCGCCCGGTCGAGGTGCGCGAGCGCCTCCGCGAGCAGCCCCGCGTGACGCGCCCGAGTCACCGCGGGGAACTCCGCGCCGGTCAGGTCGGCGGCGACCCGCGCACTGAGCGCCGCCCGCAGCCGCGGCAAGCCCACACCCGTTTCCGCCGACACATCCAGCCGGCCGAGCTCGACGCCCGCCGCAAAATGGGCGGCGTCCCTGGTGTCCGGCCCCGGCGCGAGGTCCGCCTTGTTGATCACGAGCATGTCTCCGGCGCGCGCGACCTCGCTCGCCAGGCGCCACTCGCCACAGTCCGCCGCGCCATCCACCACCCAGAGCCGCAGGTCGGCGTCCGCGGCCCACGCCCCGGCGCGCCGCACACCCTCACGCTCGATCGGTTCGTCCGCCGTCCGCAGCCCCGCCATGTCGGCGAAAACCACCTTGAAGCCTCCGATGACGGCAATCGCTTCCAGCACGTCGCGGGTCGTGCCGGGCACCGGCGTCACAATCGCCGCGTCGCGCCCGAGCAGCGCGTTGAAGAGACGGCTCTTGCCCGCATTCGGGGCGCCCACCAGCGCGATCCTGTAGCCATCCCGCACCCGCTCACCGCGTCGCGCCTCCCCCAGACCGCGCCGGATGTCATCGCGCAGTCGCGCGATTCGACCCCCGGCGCGCAGCGCCACGTCGTCGGGCGTATCTTCGTCCGGAAAATCCACCACGGCCTCGACAAAAGCCAGCGCCTCCGCCAGCATCGTCCTCCACCGTGCGTGACGACGACCGAGCGCGCCCTCCAGCATGCCGACCGCTTGGCGCGCCTGCGCTGTCGTCTCCGCGTCGATCAGGTCGGCCACGCCCTCCGCCTGGTCGAGTGAAATGCGCCCCGCCTCGAAGGCGCGCCGCGTGAACTCGCCCGGTTCGGCGAGCCGCAGTCCCAGCCCAACCAAGGCTTCCGTCAAGCGTCCGACAACCGCCGAACCCCCGTGAAGATGCAGTTCCGCGACATCTTCGCCCGTGTAACTGGCCGGCCCCGGGAACCAGAGCGCCATCGCCGCGTCGATCGGATCCCCTTCCGCATCGCGCAACCGCCGCACGCTCGCACGACGCGGCGCCGGCCGCCGTCCCGCCAGACGGTCGAGCGCTGGCCCGGCGCCCGGTCCCGATATACGCACCACCGCGATCGCCGCGCGTCCGCCAGCCGTCGCCGGCGCGAAAATCGTATCCCTCATCGCCCCGGCTTGGCGCCGCCGAGCCCGCCGGACGCCGCCGCCATCAGCTTCATGAACTGTTCCGAGGCCTGGCCGCCGAACGCCATCCAGTTCTTCATCAGTTCCTCGGGCGCCGCCATGGCCAGGTTGGCCTCGAGACGCTTCTTCATCTCGCCGACCAGGTGATCGTTCAACCCGCTCACATCGGGCAAACCGAAGAACGCCCTCGCCTCCGCAGGCGTGCACTCGATCTCAACATTCACCTTCATCGTGACCGCTCCCTAGCGTCGCCCTTCATGCTATGGCGACCTCGGTCGCTCCTCCGGAATTTGGCGAGCGATCCAGATCGACACAAGACGGGAGGCGCAAGTGGGCGAGACGGTCAAGATCACGACGCCGGACGGAGAATTCTCCGCTTACGTCGCCCGGCCCGCCGCGGCCAGGGCGCCGGCGATGGTCGTCATCCAGGAGATCTTCGGCGTCAACAAGATCATGCGCGACATCGCCGACGCATACGCCGCCGACGGCTATCTCGCGATCTGTCCCGACCTGTTCTGGCGCCTGGAGCCCGGCGTAGACATCACGGACCAGTCCGAGGCGGAATGGAAGAAGGCTTTCGAACTCTTTAACGCATTCGATGTCGACCTCGGAGTCCGCGACATCGCAGCCACCATCGCCCAAATCCGCGCGGACCCCGGCTGCGCGGGAAGGGCCGGCGCCGTCGGCTTCTGCCTCGGCGGCCTCCTGGCCTTTCTGACCGCGACACGCACCGACATCGACGCCTCCGTTGGCTATTACGGCGTCGGCATAGAGCGCCGCCTAGCCGAGGCCGACAAGCTCGCCGCCCCGTTGCTGCTCCACATCGCCGAGAACGACCAGTTTGTGCCCAAAGAGGCCCAAGCGCTCATCCTCGCCGCGCTTAAGAACCACCCGCACGTCGACATCTACACCTACCCCGGCCGCGACCACGCCTTCGCGCGCAAAGGCGGCGAGCACTACGACGCCGCCGACGCCGTAACGGCCAACGCGCGCACACTCGCGTTCTTCCAAAAGGCGCTCGCCTGACCATGCTCGCCATCCAAGCCCTCCGCGCCGGCGGCCCCGAGGTTCTCGAACCCGCGCAGATCACGCGCCCGGCCGCCGGCCCTGGCCAGATCGTCGTCCGCCACCACGCGATCGGCATCAACTACATCGACACGTACCAGCGCAGCGGCCTCTATCCGGTCAGCTATCCGGCCGTGCTCGGCCAGGAAGCCGCCGGGGAAGTCGAGGACGTCGGCGACGGCGTCACCCGCTTCAAGGTGGGAGACCGCGTCGCGTACAACGGCCAGCTCGGCGCCTACGCCGAGGCGCAGGCCGTGTCCGCCGACCGCGCGGTGCTGCTGCCCCAAGCCGTCAGCTACGAAACGGCGGCCGCTTCGTTGCTCAAGGGCATGACGGCCGAGTGTCTCGTCCGGCGGGTCCACGCCGTCCGGCCCGGCGAGACAATCCTCGTCCACGCGGCGGCGGGCGGGGTAGGCTCGCTCCTCGTGCAGTGGGGAAAGGCGCTTGGCGCCACCGTCATCGGCACCGTCGGATCCGAAGAGAAGGCGCGGTTCGTTCGCGCGCTCGGCTGCGACCACGTGATCCTCTATCGCCACGAGGACGTGGCGGCGCGGGTGAAGGAGATCACCGGCGGCAAGGGCGTCCCAGTCGCCTACGACTCGGTCGGCAAGGACACCTTCGAGGGCACCCTGGCGAGCCTTTCTCGCCGCGGCCTCTTCGTCAGCTTTGGCAACGCCTCCGGGCCTGCGCCCGCCGTCGAGCCGCTGCGGCTCATGCGCGGCGGCTCCCTCTTCTTCACCCGCCCGACCCTCTACGACTACACGGCCACGCTTGCGGATCTCGACGAAAGCTCCGGCGAGCTTTTCGGCATGCTGGCGTCCCGCAAGCTGACGGTCGAGATCGGTCAGCGCTTTCCGCTGGCCGAAGCTCGGCGGGCGCACGAGGCCCTGGAGAGCCGCGGCACGATCGCCGCGACGGTGCTGCTGCCCTGATCGGGGCCGCGGCGCCGCGCTTACGTATTCATCGACTGGAAGAAGTCCTCGTTGGTCTTAGTCTGCCTGAGCTTGTCGAGCAGGAATTCGATCGCGTCCTGAGCCCCCATTGGGTTGACGATGCGATGCAGGATGTACGTCTTCTGCAGCCATTCCTTCGGCGTGATGAGCTCTTCTTTTCGCGTCCCCGACCGGATGATGTCGATCGCCGGATAGATGCGCTTGTCCGCAACCTTGCGGTCCAGGATGATCTCGGAGTTGCCGGTGCCCTTGAACTCTTCGAAGATCACCTCGTCCATGCGGCTGCCGGTATCGATAAGCGCCGTCGCGATGATGGTCAGCGAACCGCCTTCCTCGATGTTCCGCGCCGCGCCGAAGAAGCGCTTCGGCCTCTGCAGCGCATTGGCGTCGACGCCGCCGGTCAGCACCTTGCCCGATGACGGCACGGTCGTGTTGTAGGCGCGTCCCAGACGCGTGATCGAGTCGAGCAGGATCACGACATCGCGCTTGTGTTCGACGAGCCGCTTAGCCTTTTCGATCACCATTTCCGCCACCGCGACGTGCCGAGTCGCCGGCTCGTCAAAGGTCGAGGAGATCACCTCGCCCTTCACCGTCCGCTGCATGTCGGTGACTTCCTCGGGACGTTCATCCACCAGGAGCACGATCAGGTAGCATTCCGGGTGATTGGTCTCGATCGACTTGGCGATGTTCTGCAACATCACCGTCTTCCCGACCCGCGGGGGCGAGGTGATGAGGCACCGTTGGCCCTTGCCGAGGGGCGCGACGATGTCGATGACGCGACCGGTGCGGTCCTTCACCGTGGGATCCGGCAGCTCCATCACCAGCCGCTTGTCCGGATAGAGCGGCGTCAGGTTGTCGAACAGGACCTTGTGGCGGACGTTGTCCGGATTCTCGAAGTTGATGGTCTGGACGTTGATCAGCGCGAAGTAGCGCTCACCCTCCCGCGGCGCCCGGGTGTGCCCGTCGCCCGTGTCGCCCGTGCGGAGCCCAAATTTCCGGATCTGCGAGGGGCTGACGTAGATGTCGTCCGGGCCGGGCAGGTAATTGGCCTCCGGACTGCGCAGAAACCCGAAACCGTCCTGCTTTATTAATGGTATGGCCAACCCCGAGATCTACACGCCCTCGTCGGCAAGCGTCTTGAGGATCGCGAACATCATGTCCTGCTTGCGCATGGCGTTCGCGTTCTCGATGTCGAGCTTCTCGCCGAAGGCGAGCAGGTCTGCCGGCGACTTCTTCTTCAGCTCCTGCAAGGACATCTTGATGAGCGACAGCTCGGCGATCGCCTTGGCCGCGGCGCTGGGCTCCGCCGGCTCTGACGGGGATTCAGCCTCCAACGGGTCTGCGCTCTCGGGCTCGAGTTCGGCGGATTCGATTTCGGTGATGTCGGACATTTCTGGCTTTTGCGTCTGGCCCACGGCGCGCTGATTGCGTCCCGCGGGCTTAAAATGCTGTATCTGGCGCGCCTGACGCCCGAGGGCCCAAACGCGCGGACGGTATTCTGGAGACCGGGTCGTCTGCGCCCTCGCTGGGCGGCGATCCGGGATGAGGCGAGGGAGGCCCGACCGAGTCGATCCTCAGCGACCAGCCGAACCACAAGCGGCCGCGGTCGTCAAGCGGCCGCTCCAGCCAGGCTAGAATGCGAACTTCGTCGTGATCGCGAGGATCATCACGATCGCCACCAGAAACGGCAGCTCGTTGGTCGCGCGCCAAAACCGCTCGGAGCGGTCGCGACGCCCGGCCGCCAGCCCCTTCCTGGCCCGCCCAAGGTAGTGATGCCACGTCGTCAGGAAAAGGACCCCGGCCAATTTGACCAGCATCCAGGGCGTCAGCAGGAACGCCCACCCCCACCGCTCCTGCACGGCGTCGAACCAGATCAGCGTCAGGCCCAATAGCCATACCGCGATCATCGCCGGGTTCATGATGATCCGGTAGAGCTTCAACTCCATCGTCTTGAAGGTCTCGTCCATCTCCGAACCGGGTGCGGAGCGCGTATGGTACGCGAAGAGGCGCGGCAGATAGAGCAGCCCCGCCATCCAGGCGATCACGGCGATGATGTGAAGCCCGATCAGAAGGTTATGGTCGAAACCCAGATGCGTCACGCCGCCTCCCCACGTCGGAGCCCGCACCGAGCGAAGCCCTTCTTGCAGGCGCAACGCGCCTCGGTCGTCGCCGCGTCTTCGAGAGCCGCCCCGACTGATTTCGCTAGGCCGTCGACAAAGAGCGGATGGGTCCCTAGCGCCGGCGCGCGGATATACGGCTCAACCCCGGCGCGCGCCGCGGCTTCCGCATAATCCCGGTCGAGCTCCACCAGCGTCTCGACGTGTTCGGAGACGAACGCGACCGGATCGATGAGCACGCCCACCCCGTCTGCAGCGGCCCGGTCGATCTCTTCCAGCGTTGAGGGTCCGATCCATTTCAACGGTCCGACCCGGCTCTGGTAGCAGACCCGCCAATCCCAGCCGCTGGGCAATTGCCTGGCCACCGCCGCGCAGGTGCGTTCCACCTGCCACTGATAAGGGTCGCCCGCGGCGGCGATGCGTTCGGGCAAGCCATGCGCCGAGAAAAGCAGACGCACACGCTCAGGCGAACCAGCCGCTCGCCAGGCTTGCAGGATCAACGCCGCGTGGGCCGCCGCCAGACCTTCGTCTTCAAAATAGCAGCACGCACTGTGCTCGCGCCCCGGCCCCGCATACGCTCGGCGCCACGCAGCGAACGACGAACCGGTCGTCGTGGTGGAGAACTGCGGGTAGAGCGGCAGCAGCACGACATCATCCGGCGCGAATGTGGCCACCTCACGCGCCGTCTCATGAGTGAAGGGCCGCCAATAGCGCATCGCCACGAAGACTCGGACCACGTCCGCGGGCCTCGTCTCCCGCAGGCGGGCTTCCAGCGCCTGCGCCTGGGCCCGCGTCTCCGCGTTCAGCGGCGAAGCGCCGCCCATGACCGCGTAGTTCGCCTTCGCCATCCGCTCGCGGGTTCGCGAGATCAGCTCCGCGAGCGCCCAGCGGACCGGGCCTGGCGCCCCAATGATGGCTGGATCGGAGAACAGATTCCTCAGGAACGGCCGCACGGCCGCAAGGCTGTCGGGCCCGCCGAGATTGAAAAGCACGACAGCAAGCCGGCTCATTCGCTGCGCCATGCCCTGACCTGCTCCACCGCAGATTCGATGTGGGCGATCGGCGTGTCTGGAGGCACGCCATGGCCGAGGTTGAAGATGTACGGGCCCTTCCCCCACTGGCGCAGCAGTTCGTCCACCCGCGAGGTGAGCGCTGGCCCCCCGGCGCGCAGGATCTGCGGGTCCAGCGCGCCCTGTATCGCCACCCGCTGCTGCAACCGACACCCAAGCTCGGCCGAAGCCGTCGAACCCAGTCCAACCACCTGGACACCGGTTTCGGCGCCGTACCGCTCGACAAGCGGTTCGGACGCCTCGCGCGGAAACCCTATCACCGGCGTCATGACGCCCGCGTCCCGCAGTCCCCTCACGATCGCCGCATGCGGCTGGATCACCAGGCGCTCGAAGAGCGCCGGTTCCGGCAGGGCCTCGGCCCACGACTCGAACAGTTGCAGCGCCTGGGCGCCTCGCCGCGCCTGCATGATCAGGTAGGGAATAGTCGCTCGTCCCAGCAGGTCGACCAGAGCTACGACCCGCTGCGGATCCGCCAAGGCGATCGCCCGCGCCTTCGCGCGTCCCGCTTCGCCGCCGTGGCCGACCAGCATATACGTCGCCAGCGTCCAGGGCCCGCCCGCGAAGCCGATCAGCGCCCGTTCCGGCTCCAGTTCCGCACGCACCCGCTCCAGCGTCTCGCCCACATAGCTCAGCTTCGCGTCCACGCTCTCGACCGCTTCGGCCATCGCCTCCAGCGCCGGCAGGTCACCGAGCCGCGGCCCTTCGCCGGATTCGAACCAGACTTCCTGCCCAAGCGCGATCGTCACCAGGAAGATATCCGCAAAGACGATTGCGGCGTCGAAGGCGAACCGCCGCATCGGTTGGAGCGTGACCTCGGCGGCCACGCGTGGGTCGGCGCACAGCGCCAACATGTCCTTCACCTGCGCCCGCAGCGCGCGATATTCGGGCAGGCAGCGGCCCGCTTGGCGCATAAACCAGACCGGCGGTCGTTCGACGTGTTCGCGATCGATCGTGCGTAGCAGCAGCGGACGCTGAGAGTTCATGGCGTCCTTAAACCGACAGCGGGTCACGTGCTCAAGGCCCCGTTTCGTCGCTCCCGGACGCCATCACTCTTAACAAAAGGTTTCAGACTGTCTGGAAGAGGAAGAATGACCGGGGCGCCGCGTGGATATGCGGTTGCGCCCACCAGCAGTCCCAAGCATGCCGCTCCCCGCGCCCACAATCGGCGCCGTCGACGGCGAGCCCTGTGAATTGCGGTGAGAACCGGACAAGCTATTGTTCGTCCGGGTTCGACGGTCGGCGGGATCCGGCGCTCAAACGTAGGAAACGCGATTGTCCACATCCGACGCACGACCGCACTCGCGTCCGGTCCACCGCTCGCTGCGGCTGGGGAAGGAAAGCGGCGATGCGGGCCGAAATGCACCCGGCGACATCGCGGACTGGCCCGCGCCGCCGATCGATCCACCAGAGGACGGTGGCCGTCGACACGCGGTTAACGAGTCGTTAACGCGCCTTGCACAGCCTTTGTCCCAGAAAAATCGCCGCCGGACATGACACCGCCCGCGCGCCCCGCCACCTATTTTCACGTCCACCTGGTCTCGGACTCGACCGGGGAGACCCTCAACGCCCTGGCCCGCGCCGCATGCGCCCGCTTCACGAACGTGTTGCCGATCGAGCATATCTATGCGCTCGTTCGCGCACCCAGGCAGCTCGAGCGCGCGCTGGAGGAGATTGCCAACGCGCCTGGGGTGGTGCTGCACACAATCATCGATCCGGAGCTGAGGGGGGCGCTCGAAGGCGGTTGCCAAAAGATGGACATGCCTTGCATCGCCGCGCTCGACCCGCTCGTGTCCGCGCTTTCGCGCTACCTCGGCGCACCGCTCTCGACCCAGGTTGGGGCCCAGTACGCGCTCGATGCGGACTATTTCAATCGGATGGACGCCCTGAACTACGCCATCGGCCATGACGATGGTCAGGGCGGGCAGGACTTGGCCCGCGCCGATGTGATCCTGGTCGGCGTCTCGCGGACCTCGAAGACGCCCACCTGCATCTACCTGGCGCATCGCGGCGTACGCGCGGCGAACGTGCCGCTGGTCCCGCCCGCAGAGGCGCCGCCGAAGCTCCGCGGGATCCAGGTGCCGGTGGTCGCCCTGACGATCGCGCCGGACCGGCTGCTTGAGATCCGCCGCAATCGCCTGCGCAGCCTCAACGAGCAACGTGAGAGCAGCTATGTCGACGCAGACGCGGTCCGTCAGGAAGTGATCCGGGCCAGGCGGCTGTTCGAGCGCGAGGGGTGGCCTGTGATCGACGTGACCCGACGCTCGGTCGAGGAGACAGCGGCGGCGGTGATCAACATCCTCTCCGGAGGCCGAGGCCAAGTCGAGGTGCTGGGGTGATGCGGGTCGTATTAGCCTCAAAGAGCCTTTCGCGGGCGGCGATTCTGGCCGGCGCGGGTCTGCCGTTCGACACGGTCGCGTCCGAGGTCGATGAAGAACCGCTCAAGGCTGCGTGGCTGAGCGAAAGAGCGGCGCCGCGCGTCATCGCCCGCCGGCTGGCGGCCGCCAAGGCGCAGGCCGTCTCGCGACGCATGCCCGACGCGCTTGTGATCGGCGCGGATCAGACGCTCGAACTCGACGGAGTTCTCTACGACAAGGTCGGAACGCTCGCCGAGGCGCGGGACCGCCTCGCCCTGCTGCGAGGGCGCGAGCACGAGCTTCATTCCGCGTTGGCTGCGGCGCGGGGCGGCCGAATCATCTGGCGTTTCTGCGAAAGCCCGAGGCTCACCGTCCGGCCCTTCTCGGATAACTGGCTCGACGACTACCTCGCCCGATGTGGCGAGGGCCTGCTCGGGTCCGTCGGCTGCTACATGCTCGAGAGCGAGGGCGCCCAGCTCTTCGAGCGCATCTGGGGCGACTACTTCGCAGTGTTGGGACTGCCCCTGCTGCCGCTTCTCGAGTTCCTTCGACACGAAGGGGCCCTGCCCACGTGACCACGATCACCGGGGCGGCCACAGTGGCTGGGATCGTCGGGTCGCCGGTCAGCCATTCGCTCAGTCCGCTCATTCACAACAGTTGGATCGCCGCGGCCGGGCTGGACGCGGCTTATGTGCCTTTCGCCCCGCCGGCTGACGGCTTCGCGGACTTCGTGCGGGGCTTTCGCGGTGGCGCGATCCGCGGGGTCAACGTGACCGTGCCGTTCAAGGAGGAGGCGCTGGCGCTCGCCACGGAGGCCACGCAGCGCGCGAGGCGCGCGGGCGCCGCGAACGTGCTGGTGTTCGGCCGCAATGGGCGAGTCTCCGCGGACAATACGGATGGCGCCGGGGTCCTGGCCGCGCTCGCCGAGCAGGCGCCACAGCTGCGTCTGGCGGACGGCGTGGCGCTCATCCTCGGCGCTGGCGGAGGCGCGCGGGGCGCCGCGCTCGCGCTGCTCGGCGCGGGGGCGCCGGAGATCCGAATCGCGAATCGGACCGCCGCGCGCGCGGCCGAGCTGGCCGCGGATCTTGGCGAACCCTGCCGGCCAGTCGAAATCGGCCCGCCAGCATTCGACGACGCCGCGCTGATCATCAACGCAACCACGCTCGGCCTCGGCGGCGGCCCGGGCCCGCCCACCGCGTTCGAGCGCGCACGGCCAGGCGCCGTCGTGCTCGATATGGTCTATCGGCCGTTGCGGACCGAGCTTCTTCGGCGCGCGATCGCCGCAGGTTGCACAACGGTGGATGGGCTAGCGATGCTGATCGGGCAGGCTGTGCCCTCGTATCACGCTTTCTTCGGCGCGCCCCCGCCGGCTATCGACGTGCGGGGGCTTTGTCTCGAGGCGCTTGGAGAAGCGGCATGATCACGCTCGGCCTCACCGGCTCGATCGGGATGGGCAAATCGGCGACCGCCGCGATGTTCTCCGCGGAAGGCTGTCCGGTCTACGACGCGGACGCGGAGGTGCACAGGCTCTATGCGCCGGGGGGCGCAGCGGTTGCGGCGGTCGAGGCCGCCTTTCCCGGGGTCGAGGAGAATGGCGCCATCAATCGCGCCAAGCTTTCCGCGAGGGTCGTTGGCGACGACGCGGCGTTCCGCAAGCTCAACGGAATCGTCTGGCCGCTGATGGGCGAGGCGCGGCGGAAGTTCTTCGAAGATGCCGAGCGGAACAAGGCCGATATCGTCGTGCTCGACATTCCGCTCCTGTTCGAGACGGGCGGCGAACGCAACGTCGACGCCGTCGTCGTCGTGTCCGCGCCGCCCGACGTGCAGCGCCAACGCGTGCTCGCCCGCGAGGACATGAACGAGGCCAAGCTCGACGCCATCCTGGCGCGTCAGATGGCCGACGTGGAGAAGCGCGCCCGCGCCCACTTCGTGGTCGACACGAGCCGTGGCTTCGACGCCGCGCGCGAGCAGGTCCGGGCGATCATCGCGGGGCTGCGGCGTGCGGACTGGCGCGAGCGGGTGCTTGTGGCCCGGCCCGAACAGCGCAAATGAAAGTCGATGGCGCGTGAGATCATTCTCGACACCGAGACCACCGGACTAGACCCGCGGGCCGGACACCGACTGATAGAACTGGCCTGCGTCGAACTCGACGACCTGATCCCGACCGGCCGCTCGTTCCACCGCTACGTCGATCCGGAGCGCGACATCGACGTCGAGGCCGAGCGCGTGCACGGCCTGTCGGCCGCGTTCCTGCGCGGCAAGCCGAAGTTCGCAGATCCGGAGGTCATGGACGCGTTTCTGGCCTTCGTCGAAGGCGCGACGCTCGTCGCCCACAACGCGGCCTTCGACCGCGACTTCATCAACGTCGAACTCGAGCGCGCCGGCCGCGCCGGATTCGCGCCGACCAGGTGGGTCGACACGTTGGCGCTCGCCCAGCAGCGCTTTCCCGGCATGTACAATTCACTCGACGCGCTCTGTAAGCGGTTCAAGGTATCGCTGGCCGAGCGCGAGAAGCACGGCGCCCTTGTCGATGCGCGCCTCCTGGCCAACGTTTACCTCGAACTTCGCGGCGGCCGCGAACGCGCGCTCGACCTGCAGTCGACAGGCTCGGTCCGCGCCGCCGCGGTCGCGAAAGTCGCCTACGGCGCGCGTCCCCGCCCATTGGCGCCGCGCGCGACCGACGACGAACGCGCCGCCCATGCACGGTTCGTTCTCGGGACGCTCAGCGAGGCGGCGCTCTGGCTGCAGCCGCAATGGCTGGGCGAGACGACCTGACGCGGGAGCGCTAAGCGAGGTTCGGCGGCGGCTGCAATTCGCCCGCGGCCCTGCGGCTGGCGTAGATACCGGCGAAGTCGATCGGCTCGAGCAGGAACGGCGGGAAGCCGCCCTCGGCCGTGAGGTCGGCGATGATCCGGCGCGCGAACGGAAACAGGAACCGGGGGCACTCGATCATCAGCACCGGCTCGAGATCGGGTTCGCGCACACCCATGATCTGGAACAGCCCGGCGTAGAGCAGCTCCAGATGAAAGACCGGCTCGTTCTCCCGGACGGCGTGAGCGTTGAGTTTCAGCTCTACCTCGAAGAAACCGTCCGGCCGTCCACGTGCGTTCAGCTCGACGCCGAGGTCCACCTGCGGCGGCGTCGTGCCGCCACGCAACGATTCTGGCGCGTGCGGGCTCTCGAACGAGAGGTCGCGTATGTACTGGGCCAGGATGCGGATACCGGGCTGGCTCTCGTCCGCGCCGGGCGGCGGCATGTCGGTCAAGGTCTGGAAGCTCGCTGCAGCGGCCGCGGCGCGCATCGCCGGCCAAGGGTGGCGGCTCGCTAACATGCGGGCGGCCGCGGGCGCAATGTCGCGCCGATGGAACCGGACGGCGGGGACTGACGCTTGACTTCAGGCGCGATTATATTGAGTCCCAAGCACGATCCCACTGAAAGCCCGCTCTTGCAGCTCGCTACGCTTGTAATCCTAGCTCTTGCCGCCGCGGTGGTGCTGTTCCAGCTCTACGCGGTGCTCGGACGCCGCGTCGGTCGTCAGGCCGAAGACCTTGCCCCCGCGCGAACCGGGCCGGCTGCGCGCGACGCCACGGTCGCGGCGACGCCGGGCGTCACCGAGCCTGCTGCGCTCACCGGTCTGGCGGCCCTGCGCGCGCGCGATCCCAACTTCGACGTGGCGCGCTTCATGCAGGGCGCGCGACAGGCGTTCCAGATGATCGTCAAGGCTTTCGCGGCCGGCGACCGCAACACGCTCAGGCCGCTTCTGGCGCCGGACGTCATGACGGCGTTCGAGGCCGAGATGGCCCATCGCGAGCGCGAGGGACGATCCGAGCAGATCGAGTTCCTGCAGGAACCTCGCGCCGATCTCGAAAGCCTGGGTGTGATCGGCGATCTGGCGAAAGCTTCCGTCCGTTTCCTGGCCGAGTTCCGCAGCAGGTCCAAGGGACCCGAAGGCGAGGCGGTGGATGACCGCCGCACCGCAGAGGTCTGGACCTTTCAGCGCAACCTGACCAGCCGCGATCCCAACTGGACGCTGATCCACGTCGATCCCGCCGAGGCGTGAGCCCCTTGCGCGTACGCGGCGCGCTCGTGGTGCTCGCCGCCCTGACGCTCGCCGCCTGCGCCACGCAACGGCTTCCGCCGCCCGTCGGTGCAGGATCGCTGGAAAGCCTGCCAGGCTGGAGCGAGGAGGACCACGCGGCTGCGTTCCAGGTGGTTCGCAGCGCTTGCGCAGACATGCGGCCGGAGGATCGCCCGCGGGCGTGCGCCGCGACGCTCGCCCACGCGTACCTGGGCGAAGGCGCTGCGCGCGCGTTCCTGGACCGGCGGTTCAGGGAGCTGCCCGTCGCCGGTCAGGGGCTGTTGACCGGCTATTTCTCGCCGTCATACCCAGCGCGACGGCGTCCCGACGCGGAATTCACCGCGCCGTTGCGGCCGCCGCCCCGCGATCCCCTGAAGGCGCCCTCCCGCGCCGCCATCGAGCAGCAGCCGGCGCCGCACGCGCTGGCCTGGATGCGGCCGGAGGATCTGTTCTTCATGCAGGTGCAGGGCACCGGCGAGCTGGTGTTCGAGGATGGTGAGCGGGCCCGGGCGGTGTTCGCCGCCACCAACGGCGCGCCGTTCGTCGCAATCGCCCGGCCGATGGTCGCGGAAGGCCTGATCGAGGCCGGCCGCGCCGACGCTGCGTCGCTGCACGCCTGGCTCGCCGAACACCGGGGACCGGAAGCGGACGCGGTCATGGACAAGGACCCGCGCTACGTCTTCTTCCGCCTCGCGCCCGACGACGGCCGTGAGCCCGCCGGCGCATCCGGCGCCGCGCTGATTCCCGGCCGCAGCCTCGCGGTCGATCCCGCGTTCCACGGCTATTTCGAGCTTCTGTGGATCGATGCTGGCCCCTACCGCCGGCTGACCGTGGCGCTGGACCGTGGCGGCGCGATCAAAGGCCCGGCCCGCGCCGACCTCTACACCGGCCGCGGGTCACGCGCGGGCGAAGAGGCCGCGACCCTCCGCCAACCCCTGTGGCTCTATCGGGTCGTGCCCGCGGAGGGCGGGTGAAAGCCGGGCCGAACGTCGAGGATCTGCGGCTTTGGGCGATCGTCGCGTCCACCGTACGTCCGTTGCGGCCCGCGCCCCATCCGCCAGCTCAGACACCGACGGAGCCACCGGCCGAACCGCTCGCGAAACCCGCGCGGCCAATGGCGCAGCCTGCGCCGCGCCCCTCCCTCGCCGCGACACCGGCAGGGCCACGCGCGCCGCCCGCCGACATCGAGCCCGGCCGCCGCCATCGCCTGGCGCAGGGCCGCGAGGCGCTCGCGG
>JAKAZA010000186.1 GCA_021816155.1 Pseudomonadota bacterium
TGGGCGAGGGTCAGGATGCGCTCGCGGTCGAGCGAGGGCTGGAAGGAGAAGTCGAAGCCGGCCAGGGTCTTGATGGTCCCCAGCCGCCCCATGCGCAGCGCGGTCTTGATCCGGCGGTCCTCGCGCAAGGTGAGCTCCTCGGAGAGCAGGATGTCGATGGCCTCGAGCGCGCCGATCTCGCCCTGTTCGAGCCGGCGCACGATCTGGTCGAGGCCCTCGAGCGCCCGTGGCATCTTCAGGCCGACGAGGTCGCGGCGGATGCGCTCCAGCGCCGAGACCGGCGCCTCCAGGATCGCGCTCATGGACGGCTCTCCTGGGCCAGGCGCCGCGCGACGGCGTCGTAGAAGCTCAGGGCGCGGCGGGCGACGATGTCGCCGGCGCGCGTCAGCCTGACGCTCTCGCCAGGCGCGGGCGGCGGCTGTCGGAGCGGTCCCTTGCGATGGCCGGCGGCGACGCGGCGCTGGTTGCGTCCCTCCAGCACTGGGTGGGCGGCGATCAGCGCGCCGTCTTCGTAGATCCGGACCTCGTCGGCCAGGGTGTGCACCTCGACGAGACGCCGGCGGGTGCTGTCGGGCACGCTGTAGAAGTTGCCGCCGACGCTGACCATGCCCTCGCGCGAGATGCGCCGCTCCAGGCGCAGCACCGCCCGGAACGGCGCCAGCGGCAGCGGCTTCAGGTGCGGCCGCTCTTCGGCGAAGGCCTCGTTGACGATCCGCTCCGTCGTGGCGTGCCGGCGCGGGTTGGCCACCTCGGAGAGCCAGCGCTGCAGCTGGTCGTTGAGGTCCTCGAGGTTGCGGAAGCTGCGCGCCAGGAAGAAGTCCTCCCGGATGTAACGGAACGGCCGCTCCACCTTGCCCTTGGTCTTGGCGCGGTAGGGCTGGCAGGCCCTCGGATGGAAGCCGTAGTGCCGCGCCAGGTCGATGAGCGCGCGGTTGTAGACGATCCCCCGCTCGTCGTTCTCGCCGGTGACGGCGGTCTTCATGCGGTCGTAGACCAGCTCGTGCGGCGACCCGCCGAGCGCCTCGAACGCCGCCACGTGGCAGCGCAGCACCGTCGCCAGGTCCTGGTGGACTACGAAGCGGGCCCAGATCAGCCGGCTGTAGCCCAGCACCATGGAGAACAGCCAGACGATGCGTGGCGTCGTCGGCTCATCAGTGAACACCACCTGGAACTGGGCGAAGTCGACCTGGCCTTGATGGCCCGGCGGCGTCTCGAAGCGCACCTCGTAGCGGCCCTCGGGCGAGGGGCGCACGTCGCGCAGGAAGTCGGTGACCGCCGTATAGCCGCCCTCGTAGCCCAGCTGCTTGATCTCCCGCAGCAGCCGGCTGCCGGTAAGCCCCGGCCAGGCCGTCACCCGCTCGCGAAGGTACGCCGCGAACGGGTCGATCACACGCGCCCTCGGGCGCCTCGGCCCATAGGCCGGCGCCTCCAGGCCACGGGCGATGTACTTGCGCACCGTCTTGCGATCGAGCCCGCTTCGGCGGGCGATCGCCGTCACCGACAGCCCCTGCCGGTGCAGATCCAGGATCATCATCAGCTCTCCCAGCTTGACCACCGACTCACCCCTCCCGCCGATCGGGAGGAGCATCGGCAAGTCGCGACCGCCGGGCTTCCGGGGCGCGCCCCGGAAGCCCGGCGGCAACGCCATCAACTGGGGAAAATTCAAACGGCGGTTCTGGGGAAGATCACTCCGGCATCAACACCCCCCGCCTCTTCGACGATCCCGACCCCCTCGTGACCAAGAATACGCCCCGGCGCGCAGGTCGCGACGTCGCCCTTGAGGATATGGAGATCGGTGCCGCAGATCGTTGTCTTCGCGAGCTTCACGATCGCGTCGGTCGCATCCTTGACCCTAGGCTTAGGGCGCTCCTCCAGCGTCTTCTTTCCAGGTCCCCCGTACACGAGCGCCTTCATGAACGCCTCCGATCGATCTCATGGACAACAGAAGTTATATCGTGTCACGATATGTCCGTCGTCCTTGATCTGAATCAAAGTGACGATCCCGAGTTTGGCGTCCGTCGTGGCCGCTGAATTTCGCGACCAGCCGCAGGTTGGCCGGTTGGCGGCCCAGGGTGTCGTCTCACGGACTGGCGCGTGACTCGCCCCGCTCAGCCGAGGGTGCGCTCGTAGATGGCCATCGGCGAGCCGTCGGTGGTCTTCAGAGCGGCCTGCACGCGCGCGTCATAGGTGTCGCCCTCGCCGATCGCCTTCTCGAAGATCGAGGGATTGGAGGTGAGGCCCTTGATCCCGTCCGCGTCGATCAGCCGTTTCAGCTCGCCGTTGTCGAGGATCTTGCGGTGCAGGTAGTCGAGCCAGACCGCTTGGCGGACGGTCTCCAGCTGGCGAAGCGGATTGGTCATGACGTGAATCCTTCTTGGGCGCCTTTCGCCTGCGCCAGCGCCGCCTCGACGACGTGCTCGGCGGTGAAGCCGAAGTGGCGCATGACGTCCTTGGTGGGCGCGGACGATCCAAACGTGTGCATGGCGATGACCGCGCCTTCGGGTCCGGCGTAGCAGTCCCAGCCGAACGCGGCGCCCGCTTCGACCGCGACGCGGGCGGTGACGGCCTTCGGCAGCACGGACTCGCGGTAGCCGGCGTCCTGCGCCTCGAACAGCTCCCAGCACGGCATCGAGACCACGCGGGCGCGCACGCCCTTCGCCTTCAGCGTCTCCTGCGCCTCGACGCAAAGCGACACCTCGCTGCCGGTGGCCATCAGGATCACTTCCGCCGCGCCGCCTTCGGCGTCGGCCAGCACGTAGGCGCCGCGGGCGAGCCCCGTGGCGGGTGCGAACTTGGCGCGGTCGAGCGTCGGCAGCGCCTGGCGCGACAGCGACAGCGCCACCGGACCGCCCTGCTGCAGCGCCACCCGCCAGGCCTCGACCGTCTCGTTGGCGTCGGCCGGGCGGATCACCGTCATGCCGGGCATGGCGCGCAAGGACGCCAACTGCTCGATCGGCTGGTGGGTCGGGCCGTCCTGGCCGAGGCCGATCGAGTCATGCGTGTAGACGTAGACGATCGGGACCTGCATCAACGCCGCGATGCGGACCGCCGGGCGCATGTAGTCGTTGAAGACCAGGAAGGTGCCGACGTAGGGCCGCAGCCCCGAGAGCGCCAAGCCGTTCGCGCAGGTCCCCATCACGTGCTCGCGCACGCCGAAGTGCAGGTTGCGGCCGCCGTAGTCGGCCGCCTCGAACGCGCGCTCGCCGTCGAGCAGGGTCTTGTTGGACGGCGCGAGGTCGGCCGAGCCGCCGATCAGCCACGGGACCTTCGGCGCGATCGCGTTCAGCGCCTTGCCGGACGCCTCGCGGCTGGCGACGCCCTTGGCGTCGGCCGGGAAGTTCGGGAGGTCGGCGTCCCAGCCCTTCGGCAAGCCGCCGGCTTCGATGAGGTCGATCTCGGCGGCGAGCTCGGGGAAAGCCTTGGCGTAGGCCGCCCTCGCCGCCTCCCAGGCTTCGCCCAGCTTGCGGCCGCGCGCGCCGATCGTCTCGTCGAAGCGCTGGCGCACGCCGTCGGGGACCAGGAAGTCGGCGTCCTCCGGCCAGCCGAGCTGGCGCTTGGTCGCCTTCACCTCGTCGGCGCCCAGCGCGTCGGAGTGGATCTTCGAGGTGCCCTGCTTGTGGGGCGACCCGTAGCCGATGATGCTCCTGACGCGGGTCAGGGTGGGCTTGTCGCCGGTCTTCTGGAATGGCGGGATCGCCTTGGCGAAGGCCTCGCAGTCCTTGGCGTCGTCGACGTGCCGG
>JAKAZA010000072.1 GCA_021816155.1 Pseudomonadota bacterium
CTTACCTGCTGATCGCGCGGGTGGGAGCGTTTGATCTGCACGCATTCGACAACGCCGTCTCCTTTGGCCTGGGCGTTCTCGTCATGGGCCTGATTTCCGCGCGTTTGTTTGGGCGGTTCCATGGCGGCAATTCGCCCGCGACCTAGGACGGAGCCCAGGGCGGCTAACCCCCGCACCACGCCGCCGGGGCGTCCGGTTTCTGGCACTGCGCTTTCGGCGGCCCTCGCCCCGTTGCCGACGCCGAGAAAGCCCCTGACGTCCCGCGCCGTTACCAAACCCGGAGCGCTGCTCCAGCCGCATAGGCCAAGAACAAGGAGATCAGCAGCGCGGCGACGCCGGAGCAGCGCGTGTTGAACCGAACGACCGTCTCGTATCGCGCCCAGTACGGAAGCCATCGATCACCCGTCATCCTTCGCGAGAAGGCCATCCAGCGGTTGGTCGCGAACATGGCTATCCCTGCCCAAACCAGGAGCGCCAGCGACAGAACTGCCAAGACAAGCGAGGGCATCGCTCAAGCCTAGTCTTGGTCGAGATCGCGAACAATGTGCAGCCGGATAGGCTTGGCCGCTTCCCCCCCGATCCGCGCCGGCGCTAGGTCCGGTTCCGGGTGTCACATGATCGGCGGGGTCCGCCCCAATGCGGCCGCTCGAAGAGTCTGGTTCAGGGGCGCTTTCGGTGGTGTGTTTTCCTACGACAGGACCAGGGTCGTCAGCGGCGCGGTGATCACAGCCTGGCTGTCACCCAGTTGCTTGTTCGAGAAAATCCGCTGGTAGAACGCGCTGCTGACCAGATCGGCGAAGTAGTCCACGCCTGGATAGTAGACGATCGCGACCCTATCGAAATCGAACCCAGCTTCCAAATGGATGGTTTTGCCGATGTGCATAGGGCCATACCCGCGCTCCGCCATCAGATCAAGCATCGCCCCAGTATAGCGAGCATCTGCTGAACGCTGGTCTCGTGACCCCTGTCGGGTCACGTTGAAGACCACTGCGGCAGCGTCACCAAGCCCGCCATGATCCCGAAGCCTGGACGCGAGGCTGCGCTGTTGCTCGCTGAGTCTTTCTGGCGCTTGCGCCGTGAACGGATAGTCCGACCTGGCAAAGGTGATAGCTCGAAGAACTTTTTTGACCAGCAGCACCTGAGGAAGCAGGAGATTGGCCGCGGCAGGCCTGGAGAAGACTTGGGTGTAGGCGCGCTGGAACCCGCTCATCGCCGCTTTGAAACGATCACTGGTCACCTGGGCGTCGTAGGCTTCCCGAGAAGGATATTGCACAAGTGTGACCGCGGACCACTGAACCGGCCCGATTTGCCGCGACGGCGCGGTAGCCAGCGCTTTTCCGACATAGATCCAGCGCGCGCCCGCGCCGAAACTCGACCGGAGATTACGCAAAGCGGCCAAGAGGTCGGCGCCCGTCGCGATCTGCAAGAAGGTAGCCACGTGAAGGCTGTGGCGACCGTAAAGCAGCGGCTGCCGGTCCTGAGCCCGGCGACGTCGCACACTCAAGTAGTGGAGGTGCTGTCCGACGACGCCCAGTGAAGCGGCGATTCCTAGAACCCCCGCTCCGGCGCAACACCAAACAAGGAGTTCGTGAGCCACGGCCGGGAGTGCGCCTAGGAAGCCGAACGGACGTGCGACAGGAGCATATCGGCGATCCGTGAGCCGTGCGTTTCCTGCAGGAAATGCCCGGCCTCGGGCAGCAGGTCGAACGTAGCGGCCGGCAGACCACCGGCCCACTGCCGACCCCATTCTTCGGTGAACACCGCATCGGCCCCGCCCCAGATGAAGTGCGCCGGCTTGCTCCACCCCTTCAGCTCGCGCCACGTGGCGGCCTGCTCGTCGGCGGCTCCGCCGGTGGGATTGTCGAACGGGAGACTGAGCGGAAAGCGTCGAGGTCCGGCAAGCGCTGCGTCGTCGAGCCCGGCGAATGGAGCGTCGTAGCCGCGCCGGACCTGGTCCTGCTCGGGCGAGAGCGGCGGAAACGTACTGCTCTGGATGATGGCGAACATGTCGGGCGGCTTGATCGCCCCAGTCGCCAGCATCATGAACCAGCCGACGGCCAGGGGGTCGGGAACGTTCTTCCGGAAGAGGCCGTCCGGCTTCCACTGGGCATTCCAGTTGCGAAGCGCGTCCGTGTAGACGTAGCCGTCGTGATGCAGCCAAGTGTTCATGATCACGAGGCGGTCGTAGCGATCGGGATCGGCCGCGACGTGCGCTAGCGAAATCGGCCCGCCCCAATCCTGGCAGAAGAGCGTGACGTGGCGCAGGCCGAGCCCCTCGACCAGCGACGAATGCGCCTGCGCGTGACGTTGAATCGAGTACCAGGACTCGTCCGTCACCTTGTCCGATTTGCCGAACCCGATGTGGTCCGGCGCGATGCAGCGGTAGCCCGCCGCCAGAAGGGATCGGATGAGATGCCGGTTCAGAAAGCTCCAGGTGGGCATGCCGTGGGTCAGCAGCGCCACCGGGGCGTCGCGCGGACCCTCGTCGAGGTAGTGCATCCGCAGCCCCTCGAACTCATGCCAGCGGGCCGCGAACGGATACTCAGGCAAATCGGCGAAAGCGGCGTCAGGGCTGCGCACGAACGGAACGCCTGCGGCGGTCGTCAGGGTCATATCTCATCCCAAGATGCCGCGAAGGATGCGCCCGAACTGGGACAACATCTTCAGCATCGGCGGTAGCTTAGCTTCGCTAGTCGTCGGCCACCAGTCGCCGCCAACGTCTGCTCTTCGGCAAGAAGCGAGTGACCGGAATCCCCCCAATTTCCCCGTTGGGCATCGGCTGGAAAGCCGACGCATCAAGGTCGCGTTCGCGGCGTCGCCATACGCGGGCCTCCACGCGCCAGGGCCGCTGACTCGGGCGCCGACCTTGACCGCGAATCGACGGCGGCGCTCCGTCGCGGGCGGTCGGTGTCCGCAGTCGCCAGGGCGCAGCGGGCGGCGCCGTAGAATACGGTGAATCTACGGCTGAGCACCCGTCCAGCGCGTCATGCCGGCGGGCGCAAACCAGTCGATCGCCGCCGTCCGCGCGGCCCGCAAGGTGGGCTCGTCGTAAGCGCCCGCGGTCCCCCGGCCCCACACCGGACCCGGCCAGCAGGGATCGTCCGCACGGCGGCCGACCACGTGGACATGCAGCTGGCGGGTGAGGTTGCCGAGCTGGCCGACGTTGAGCTTCTCCACCGGCCGGCCGAGCGCCGCGCCGACCGCGCGCACGGCCTCGCCGGCGGCGACGATTTCGGCGGTCAGCCTGGCGCGCGCCTCGACCGAAATGTCCTCGATCTCGACCGCGCCGGCGAGGCGGGGAACCAGCACGATCCACGGGAAGCGCGCATCCAGCTGCAGCCGCGCCTCGCAGAGCGGCAGATGGACCAGCGGCGCTGAGGTCGCGAGGAAGGCTGGATCGAGTTCGAACACGGCCGAACCTTGCAGGCCTCCGCGCGGCGGTCTAGACCGCGCGCGCTTTCGAACAAGGAGATGTAACGGCATGGCGCGCGCGAAGATCGCCCTCATCGGCTCGGGCATGATCGGGGGCACGCTGGCCCATGTCTGCGCCCGCGAGGAGCTGGGCGACGTGGTGCTGTTCGACATCGTCGAGGGCCTGCCGCAGGGCAAGGGGCTCGACATCGCCGAGGCGACCTCGGTGATCGGCCGAGACGTGAGCCTGAGAGGCGCGCAGGACTACAAGGACATCGCGGGCGCCGACGTGTGCATCGTCACCTCGGGCGTGCCGCGCAAGCCGGGCATGAGCCGCGATGACCTCCTCGGCATCAACCTGAAGGTCATGAAGGCGGTCGGCGACGGGATCAGGGCGCACGCGCCGGACGCCTTCGTGATCTGCATCACCAACCCGCTCGACGCGATGGTCTGGGCCCTTCGCGAGTTCTCGGGACTGCCGGCGAACCGCGTCGTGGGCATGGCCGGCGTGCTCGATTCGGCCCGCTTCGGCTACTTCCTGGCCGAGAAGCTGGGCGTCTCGGTGGAGGACGTGCGCGCCTGGACGCTGGGCGGCCACGGCGACGACATGGTGCCGATGGTGCGCTACTCGACCGTCGGCGGCCTTCCTCTGCCCATGCTGGTGGCGCAGGGCCTGGTCACCCAGGACGAGCTCGACGCGATCGTGCAGCGCACCCGCGGCGGCGGCGGCGAGATCGTGGCGCTGCTCAAGACCGGCTCGGCCTACTACGCTCCGGCCGAGAGCGCGATCGCGATGGCCAAGTCGTACCTGAAGGACAAGAAGCGCATCCTGCCGGTGGCCGCGCACCTCAACGGCCAGTACGGGCTGAAGGGCCTCTACGTCGGCGTGCCGGCGGTGATCGGCGCCGGCGGCGTCGAGAAGATCATCGAGTTCCCGATGGACGAGGCCGAGAAGGCGATGTTCGCCAAGTCGGTCGCCTCGGTGCAGGGCCTGATCGCGGCCTGCAAGGAGATCGAACCGGGGCTCGCCTGAGCTAGAACCACCCGGCCAGCCGCAGCTCGCGGGCGAAGCCGCGGCTGACGGGGACCTCGACCCCGCCCTTGATCGTCAGCACGGCGCGGCCGTCGAGCCTCTCGGCCGCGACCACGGCGTCGCGCGCCACCCACCACGAGCGGTGCGTCTGGGCCCCTTCCAGGCCCTCGAGCTCGGCGATGGCGTCGGTGAGGCGCATGAGGATCAGGTCCTGGCCGAGACTGGTGTGCAGGCGCAGGTAGTGGTCCTCGGCCTCGACCGCGTAGAGTTCGGCGCCTTTCAGCCTGGCGGGCAGGCGGGCGAGGAATCGCGCCGGCGGCTGGCCCTGCGCGGCGTGGGTCTGCGTGGGGCGGCGCCTGACCAGCAGCGCCAGCGCGACCATCGCCAGCGAGGTGGCGAACACGGAGCCGGCCCCGCTCAGAAGCCGGGGCGCGGTGAGCTGCGCATGATGAAGGACGACCGCGAGCGTCGTGACCGACGCGGTCAGCGGCAGCGTCACAATCAAGGCGATCGTGACAACCCCTGCGACCGGCTGGCGGCTCATCCAGGCGTAGGGAACCACCCATCGCGCCGAGGCGAGGCCGATGATCGCCCCCAGGATCGCCTCGCCCAGCCACTCGAGCGTCGGCTCGAGGCCGCCGGCCATCCCGGCGACACCCATCACCACAGAGACGGCGACGCACATCGCCAGCACGCGGAGGGTCGCGGCGCGGACCCCATCGGCCCTCGGATCAGGGATGTCGGCGGATCTGGACACGCGGCGCGGAAGCTAGCCTGCCCCGACACCACGCGCCACCGAGCGGCGGCGGCGGCAAGGACATTGCGTCGCACCTGGATGACGATCCCGCAACGCCGACGTCAGCCTCCGTTCAGCCTCGGCGAGACATCTCTTGCATCACGTCTTGCATCACGCCCGCCTTCCGCCATCTTCCGCGCCATCGATTGGGCGAACGAAACAGTCTAGGAACGGAGCCTCGGCCCCTCATGGGCGACTTCGTATTTCACGATCCGACGGGGCGACGCGAGAAGCGCGCCCGAATGGGCGTTGGCCTGCTGATCTCGCTGGCCGCGCTCGTCGTCGCATGCTTCTTCGCCACGCTGGCGTTCGCGCCGCGGTTGCCGCAGCTGTCGCTGAAGGATCCGCGGATCCTCCAGGCGCTGCACGTCGATTCGCCGCGGCGGCACACCGGCAAGCCTGGCTGGACTCACGTGCCGCGCCGGCCGAATGCAAACGCCCCGGGCGGCGCCACGCGGCCGCTCTCGATCGGCTTCTACGTCAGCTGGGACGAGCGCTCGCGCGTGTCGCTCGCCCGTCACGTCGACCAGCTCGACGTGGTGTCCCCGCAATGGATCGCGCTCGACGGCTCGCTCGGGCCGGTCACCGTGACGTCCGACCCGCGGGCCGACGCCATCATCGCCAATGCGAAGAGCCAGCCGTCGGTCCTGCCGATGGTGCACAACGCGCACGACGACATGTTCGACGGCCCGATGGCCGACGCGCTGCTGCTCAATCCGCTCGCTCGAACGGCGCTCGTTACCAACCTCGTCAACATCGCCCGGACGCATGGCTACGCCGGCTACCTGTTCGACCTGGAGCGGCTCTCGCCGGCGGCGATCGCGCAGTACCCGGCGCTGCTCGCCCAGGTGCGCGCGGCGCTGAAGCCTCTCGGCCGCGAAATCTGGGTCGCCCTGCCGTTCGACGACAACAGCTATGACCTGAGGAAGTTCGCGGCCGTCACCGACACGATCGTGCTGATGGCCTACGACGAGCACTACGGCGGCGAAGGCGGCCTGCCCGGCCCGCCGGCCGGCGAGGACTGGTACGAGCGGATACTGGCCAAGGACATGAAGAAGCTCAACCCGGCGCACACGGTCGTCGCGCTGGGCGATTACGGCTACGACTGGCAGCTCGACGCGAAGGGCCATCCGGTCGAAGGCGACGCGCTGACGTTCGACGACGCGACGCAGATCGCTTCGGACTCGGACGCCGACGTCAGCTTCGACGGCGACAGCCTCAATCCGACCTTCGCCTACAGGGACGACGACGGCGCCAAGCACATCGTCTGGTTCCTCGACGCCGCGACGTTCTTCAACCAGGTCAAGGTGGCCGACACCTACAGGCCCCGCGGCTACGCCCTTTGGCGCATGGGCGCCGAGGACCAGGGCATCTGGAACTTCGTGCGCCGACCCTATGGAACGCTGCGCCCCACCGGGCTGGACACGATCCGACCCAGCGACAACGTCGACTTCGACGGCAACGGCGAGGTGCTGCACGTCAGCGCGACTCCGGCGCCCGGCAAGCGCACGATCAGCGTGGACCCCGACAATGGCCTGATCGACGACGAAGACTACACGGTGATGCCGACTTCGTACGTGGTGCAGCGGTACGGTTGGCACCCCGGATGGGTGGCGATCACCTTCGACGACGGGCCGGACGGGCGCTGGACGCCCAAGATCCTCAACGTCCTTAAGGCCAAGAACGCGACGGCGACCTTCTTCGACATCGGCGAGAACATGCAGAATCGCCCCGACCTCGTTCAGCGCGAGGTCCGGGAAGGCGACGTCGTCGGCAGCCACACCTGGACCCACCCGAACATCGGCGAGACGCCCCGGGCGCAGACCGATCTGGAGCTGAACACCACGCAGCGCCTGTTCGAGGTCCTGACAGGCCGCTCCATGCGGCTCTTCCGCCCGCCGTATTTCGGCGACGCCGAGCCCTCGACGCCCAACGAGGTCGACCCGCTGCTGATCGCGCAGAAGCTCGGCTACCTGATCGTCGGCCTGCGTGTCGACCCTGACGACTGGAAGCGCCTGCCGAACGGGCGGATGCCCTCGTCCGACACTATCGTGCAGCGGGTGATGGCGCGACTCGCCGACACCAACGACCCCGGCCAGGTTGTTCTGCTTCATGACGGCGGCGGCGATCGCAGCCAGACCGTCGCGGCGCTGCCGAAGCTGATCGATGCGATCCGCGCGAAGGGGTACAAGCTGGTCACCGTCGCCCAGCTGGCCGGCATGACGCCGGAGCAGGCGATGCCGAAGACCACCCGCAGCTCGGTCGAGCTGTTCATCGACCAGGTCGGCTTCTCGTTCTTCCGCTACGTCGACTTCCTGCTCACCGCGCTCTTCCTCACGGCGATCGTCCTCGGCGTGGCGCGGCTCGTCTTCCTCGCGGTGCTCGCGCTCTGGCACCGTCTGCACTCGCCCGGCCGGACGCCGCCGATGCTCGACCCCGAGACCGGCCCGCTCGTCTCGGTGCTGATCCCCTGCTTCAACGAGGAGAAGGTGATCGTCGCCTCGCTGGCGCGGATTCTCCATTCGAACTGGAAGAAGCTGGAAGTGCTGGTGCTGGACGACGGTTCGACGGACGCCACCGCGGCCCGCGTCCGTGAAGCCTTCGACGGCGAACCGCGCGTGAAGCTCCTGTCGTTCGAGAACGGCGGCAAGGCGCGGGCGCTGAACCGTGGCCTCGCGGAGGCGAATGGCGAGATCATCGTCGCCCTCGACGCGGACACGCTCTTCCCGCCCGACACCCTGCCGCAGCTCGTCCGCTGGTTCTCCGACCCCGAGGTCGGGGCCGTGGCCGGAAACGCGGTCGTCGGCAACCGTCTCAACCTGATCACCCGGTGGCAGGCGCTGGAATACGTCACGGCGCAGAACCTCGAGCGGAGGGCCCTTGCGGCGCTTGGCGCGGTCACTGTGGTTCCGGGCGCCGTGGGCGCATGGCGACGGGCTGCGCTGGAGGCGCTCGGCGGCTACCCGCACGACACGCTCGCTGAAGACCAGGACCTCACGCTCGCCTGCCAAAGCGCCGGCTGGCGCGTGGAGTTCGACCCCGAGGCCCGCGCCTACACCGAGGCGCCGGACACTGTCGCGGGGCTGCTGAAGCAGCGCTTCCGCTGGTCGTTCGGCACGCTGCAGTGCCTCTGGAAGCACCGCCAGGCGCTCTTCAATCGCGAGCGGCCCGTGCTCGGGTTTGTCGCACTGCCGCAGATATGGCTCTTCCAGATTGTACTCACCTCGGTCTCCCCGCTGGTGGACCTGGCGGTGCTCTGGAGCCTCGGCTGGGCGCTCTACGCGCAGTCCAATCACCCGGTGGAATGGTCGCCCGACGACCTGATCCGTTCGGTATTCTACTGGGCGGCCTTCATCTTCCTCGATCTCTCGGCCGGCGCGCTCGGCATGACCCTGGAGCGGCGCGCACCCTGGCGCGACCTGGTCTGGCTGCCCGTACAGCGCTTCGGCTACCGTCAGCTCATGTATTATGTGGTGGTCAAGTCAGTGGCGACGGCGATCAGGGGGCGGCGCGTAGGATGGGGCAAGCTGGAGCGGCGAGCGACGGTCGCGCTGGAGAGCCCGATCGTCCGCCGCCGACGGCAGGGCCTGGGTATGCGGCTCCGTCGCGCCCTGTCGGGACGCTGGGGTTCGCGCGAGGTGGGCTGACCCGCAACCTCGCTGCGGCGTTGACCGTGGCGCTGGCTGTGACGGCGACGTCGGCGCGCGGGGCCCCTGCAGATCTCGACCCCGTCGTGATCGACGCCGCCACTCCGCTCCACACGATCACGCCCGCGCAAGCCCTCGGTGCGGCGCTGGACGGTGCGGAGCGCGGCGAGCTCGATCGCGCGCTGACGAAGTTCAATATCGCCCAGATGCGCTCGGCTGGGTTGCGCAGCCTCGCCTACCGGACGCGCTCCGAACTTGGCATCGAAGTCTGGCACTGGACCGACCAGGGAACCTGGAGCGATCCCGTCCGCCAACAGGGCTACTGGACCGGCAGCGACGACCCCTCGCGGCCGGCCACGCCGGTGACTTGGGGCTACAGCCTGCCGCGCCGCGGCGACACGATCGACAACGCCAATAACGTTGGCTACTCGCGCATCGACGACGGCGATCCGCGGACTTTTTGGAAAAGCAATCCCTACCTGGATCCGCGCTTCACCGGCCTCTCCTCCCAGCGACCGGAGTGGATCGTCTTCTCGTTTAGGAAGCTCGAGCGGTTCGACGGGGCGAAGATACTTTGGGCGGCGCCGTTTGCGCGCCATTTCCTGGTCCAGTACTGGGATGGGGACGATGGATTCGAGGAAGGCAAGCAGACCTCCGACGATCCCGGCGAGTGGCGCACGTTCCCGAACGGAGACGTGACCGTCGCTGGCCCTCGCGGCGACGGGGTGCTGCGGCTGGCCGACACGCCGATCGCCTCACACTTCGTCCGTATTCTGCTGCTGCAGTCATCCCATACCGCCCCGTCCGGATCGACCGATGTCCGGGACCGGCTCGGCTACGCCGTGCGCGAAGTCAGCCTGGGCGTGCTCGACTCACGCGGTCAGCTTGTCGACGCGGTGCGGCACGGCAAGAGCATGAAGACGCAAACCTTCGTGCAAGTCTCCTCGACCGATCCCTGGCATCGCGCCATCGACCGCGACCTCGACACCGAGCAGCCCGGGCTCGCTTTCGTCGTGGCCAGCGGCCTCGGCGGCGACCAGCCGATGATGGCGCCCGTCGGCGTGCTCTACGACACGCCGGAAAACGCTGCGGCCGAGCTGAGGTACATCCGGCGCCTCCACTTGCCTGTGGGTCGGATCGAGCTCGGGGAAGAGCCCGACGGTCAATACATCCGGCCAGAGGATTACGCCGACCTCTACCTGGAGACGGCCCGCGCGCTGCGGGCCGTCGACCCGTCCGTCGAGCTCGGAGGGCCGAGCCTGCAGGGACCACTGACCGGCACCTGGCCGGATGAAGCGGGGGGAAGCTCCTGGATGGGCCGTTTCGTCACCGAACTGAAGGCGCGCGGCGGCATGGGCGACTTCCAGTTCTTCTCCTTCGAGGACTACTCTTTCGAGGATGTGTGCCGCCGGCCCGGCGGGCTGCTTCGCCAGGAGACCGGCGAGCTGGCGGACGAGGTGGAGGCGCTGAGACGCGCCGGCGTGCCGCGGATCATCCCCTGGATCATCAGCGAATACGGCTTCTCGCCCTACGCGGGCCGGCAGATGTCAGAGGTCCAGAGCGGACTGCTCGCGGCCGACATCGTCGGCAACTTCCTCACACTCGGCGGAACGTCCGCCTACATGTTCGGCTACCCTCCCGACACCCCCGCCAACCAGAAGTTCCCGTGCGCCGGCTACGGCAACATGATGCTCTACGAGGCGGGACCCGACGGCCGAGGGCGCTGGCCGATGCCAGTCTACTTCGCCGAGAGGATGATGACCCAGGATTGGGGCGCGTCCCCGGATCGTCCGCACGAGCTCTACCGCGCCGTCGCGACCCGGCGCGACCCTCAGGGCCGCCCGTACGTGACCGCCTACGCGCTGAAGGGCCCCGACGGTCGCTGGTCGCTCATGCTGGTGAACCGCGACCAGACGCACGCGCATCTGGCGTCCCTGACCCTGCGCACCAGCGACGCGGCGCAGCCGTTCGGAGGCCATGGTCGGTTGGAAGTCGTCCAGTATTCGCCTGCCCAGTACGCCTGGCTCGACCAGGGCGCCGCTAGCCACCCGGCGCGGGATCTGCCGCCCGTTCGCTTCATCGCGCCGGCCGGCGCGCCGGTGCGACTGCCAGCCCTCTCGTTGACCGTCGTGACGACGCGTTGAGAGGCCCTTCCGGCGCGCGTTGCTAACCCACGGGGGCCTTCCTATAAGGCCTGCGCACCCTTACCCGCCGAGGCGCTCCTTCATGAACATCCACGAACACCAGGCCAAGCAGGTCCTCGCCGAATTCGGCGTTCCGGTGCCGCGCGGCTACCCGGCGTTCAGCGTGGACGAAGCCGTGCAGGCGGCCGAGAAGCTAGGCGGCCCTGTCTGGGTGGTGAAAGCGCAGATCCATGCCGGCGGTCGCGGCAAGGGCGGCGGCGTCAAGCTGGCCCGATCGGTCGACGAGGTTCGTCAGCTGGCGTCGCAGATGCTCGGCATGACGCTCGTGACGCACCAGACCGGCCCGAAAGGCAAGGTCGTGCGCCGGCTCTACATCGAGGAAGGCGCCTCGATTGCAAAGGAATACTACCTCTCGCTGCTCGTCGACCGCGAGACCAGCCGGGTCGCAGTGGTCGCCTCGACTGAAGGCGGAATGGACATCGAGGAGGTCGCGCACTCCAACCCAAAGGCGATCCACACCTTCACCATCGACCCGGCGACCGGCCCATGGCCGCACCACGCGCTGCTGCTTGGCCGTGCCCTCGGCCTCACCGGCGACGCCGCGAAGCAGGCCCGCACGCTGCTGCCGGCGCTCTACAAGGCGTTCACCGAGAAGGACATGAGCCTGCTGGAGATCAACCCGCTGATCCTCACAGGCGACGGCTCGCTCAAGGTGCTCGACGCCAAGGTGGCCTTCGACGACAACGCGCTCTACCGCCATCCGGAGATCGTCAGCCTGCGCGACGTGACCGAAGAGGACGCGAAGGAGATCGAGGCCTCCAAGCACGAACTTTCCTACATCGCGCTCGACGGCGAGATCGGCTGCATGGTCAACGGCGCCGGCCTGGCCATGGCGACCATGGACATCATCAAGCTCTATGGCGCGGAGCCGGCTAACTTCCTCGACGTCGGCGGCGGCGCCAGCAAGGAGAAGGTGACCGCTGCGTTCAAGATCATCACCGCCGACCCGAACGTGAAGGGCATCCTGGTCAACATCTTCGGCGGCATAATGCGCTGCGACATTATCGCCGAGGGCGTGGTCGCTGCGGTGAAGGAGGTCGGGCTGAAGGTGCCGCTGGTCGTCCGGCTCGAGGGCACCAACGTGGACCTCGGGAAGAAGATCATCGCTGAGAGCGGCCTCAATGTGATCGCCGCCAACGATCTCGCCGACGGCGCGGAGAAGATCGTCGCGGCGGTGAGGGCCGCCTGACGACGTGTCGGCGCCACGGCGCGGCGGTCTTGCAATGGACGCGACAGCCCGCAATGTTGGGCGCAGTCTCATCCGAGAAAAACAAGCCAACCCCAGGATAAGAATGAACCGTTTCACGATCCTAGCCGCCGCGGCCGCGTTGATGCTGCCAGCGTCGGCCTTCGCGGCGAACGCGACAGACCAGGTCGCCGCCGAGTTCGAGAACATCTGCGGCGCGACGCACGGCAACTACGTGAAGGTGCTGAGCGCCACGACGTCCGACAACTGGACCGACACGCAGGTGACGCCCGAGCCAGACTCGACGGTGTCGGTCACGGCCGAGACCGCCCGCGAGAAGCCCGTGGGCGACGCCACGCTCACCCTGCTCGCCAGTCAGGGCCTGCGCCACACCTCGGGCGGCGACATCGCCCAGACGGTGTGCAAGATCAGCTCGAACAAGCCCGATCCCGCAATCGGCAGCCAGATGCAGTCGTGGCTCGGTTTCGCCCCCGACAGCGACGCCCAGGGGCTCAGCGTCTACTACGTGCACTTCGTAGATGGTAAGCTTGAGCACGTGCCCCAGTCGGGCCTGCAGGCCGCGCTGAACTCGGGGGGCTTCGCGTTCGTCAAGGTGCAAACCGACTCCGACGCGACCATTCTCGTGCTGCAAACCTACAGCAAGTAGCGCCGGGGCTTGGGGGGCGTCGGGATCCGCATGACGCCTGGACTGAAAGCACAACTCATCGCTGCCGCCCTCAGCGTCGTCGCGACCACGGCGGTTGCGCAAGGTCCCTCGCCGCTCGAGTGGAGCCAGGCGGCCGCCCGAGGCCTCTACAACCTTTGCCGCGAGGACGCGCCGGACGCGGCGGCGGTCGCCGGCAACGGCGAGGTATGGGGCTGGCCGCCGTTCGCAAGCTATTCCGAGCATCCCGAAGGCTACAGGCGGCTGGCCGGCGGCGAGAGCAGGCGCACGTATGAGCAGGCCGGGGAGACCGCCTACGTGGAGGCCACCGTGCAGAGCGGCGTGGTCACCTCGGCCGCGCCAGCGAACGTGCGCTACTTCCGCTGCAACGTCGCGTCCGACCAGGCTATCGATTCCGACCTGCGAGACTATTTCACCGGCATCTACGGCCCGCCCACGTCGGACAACGCCGAGGGCGTGGTGTGGCTCACCAAGGCCGCCAAGACGCCCGGCGCCACCGGCGAGGGGCCGGACGCAATCGACAACGCGCTGCATGCGGTGGTCGCCGCCGGCGTCGGCGCGGAAGGCATGCGCATCGAGCTTGCGCACGCCAACGGGGCCGACAGCGCCAAGCTGACCCTGTTCGTAAACGCGCCGCCGGGTAACTGAAGACCACGGCAAGCCCGGCGGGTCGCCCCGCCGGGCTCCGGGTCCTCTTGCCGATCCTTGGGGAGGCTCACGGCAAGGCGAGGGCGGCCGCGCCTGACCCAGCCGCGATTGTTAGGTCGAACCCGGATCACATGCAATCATGGATTGTGCGCCCTTCAGCGGAGCCCCCGGCTCTCGAGCTTGAAGGCGCCCGCGCTCGACGTCCGGCCCGGCTCTGCTTGCCCACCGTCGCGGGGTATGGCAAGCCGCCCGGCGGCGCTTCTATTCGGGAAGAACGCCGCCCTAGCTGAAAGAGCCTCATGTCCATTCTGGTCGGCAAAGAGACGCGCGTGATCTGCCAAGGTTTCACGGGCGCGCAAGGCACGTTCCATTCCGAGCAGGCCATCGCCTATGGCACCAAGATGCTGGGCGGCGTGACGCCTGGAAAAGGCGGCCAGAAGCACCTCGGCCTTCCAGTCTGGGAAACCGTCCAGGAGGCCAAGGAGGCCGTCAACCCGGACGCGACCGCCATCTACGTGCCCCCGGCCTACGCCGCCGATGCGATCCTCGAGGCCATCGACGCGGAAATCCCGCTGATCGTCTGCATCACGGAGAACATTCCGGTCGAGGACATGATCAAGGTGAAGCGCTCGCTCTCGGGCTCCAAGTCGCGGCTGATCGGGCCCAACTGCCCGGGCGTGCTGACACCAGCGCCCAACGCCTGCAAGATCGGCATCATGCCCGGCAATATGTTCCAGCCGGGTTCGGTGGGCGTCGTCTCGCGCTCCGGCACCCTCACCTACGAGGCCGTCTACCAGACGACACAGGCGGGTCTCGGACAGACGACCGCCGTCGGAATCGGTGGCGATCCGGTCAAGGGCACCGAGTTCATCGACATCTTGGAAATGTTTCTCGCCGACGAAGCGACGCAATCGATCATCATGATCGGTGAAATCGGCGGTTCGGCCGAGGAGGACGCGGCCGAGTTCATTAAATCTTCAAAAACCAAGAAGCCAATAGTCGGCTTCATCGCCGGCAGGACGGCGCCTCCGGGCCGCCGAATGGGCCATGCGGGCGCGATCATCTCCGGGGGGAAGGGAGGCGCCGAGGACAAGATCGCCGCCATGGAGTCCGCGGGCATCCGCGTGTCTCCGTCGCCGGCGGCCCTGGGCGAGACCCTGGTCGAGGTCCTGAAAGGGACCTGAAGAGTAACTATCTATCGGGCCCCCGCCCGGACCTCCCCAAGAAGGCCCAGGCGGGGCTTGAAGTGAGAGGCAGATGGCGGACGACGCTGGCGGACGGCTGAACGAGGTTCTGGCCGAGACTTCATTCCTGTACGGCGGCAACGCCGGCTTCGTGGAAGACCTTCACGCCCGGTGGGCGGAGAAGCCGAACTCCGTCGAGCCCTCCTGGCGCGCGTTCTTCGAGCACCTGCGCGACAAGGTCGACGACGTCATCAAGTCGGCCGAGCCGCCGCCTTGGACGCCCGAGCCCCTCCCGCCGACGCGCCCGGACTGGCTTTCCGCCATCGACGGCATGTGGCCGGCGCTGGATGCAAAGCTCGAGACGAAGATCGCCACCGCGGCGCCCGCCGCGACTCCCGACGAGATCCGCGCGCGCACGCTCGACTCGCTGCGCGCGATCATGATGATCCGCGCCTACCGCATGCGCGGACATTTGCGCGCAAACCTCGACCCGCTGGGCCTCGCGACGCCGCCTGGCGACGCTTCGGAACTGGATCCCGCCCGGTACGGGTTCGCCGATGGCGACTACGACCGGCCGATCTTCCTCGACTACGTGCTCGGACTGGAGACCGCGTCCCTGCGCGAGATCCTGCAGATCCTCAGGCGCACCTACTGCGGCAATGTCGGCGTGCAGTACATGCACATCTCCGATCCGGCGGAGAAGGCCTGGCTCCAGCAGCGCATCGAGGGCCAGGACAAGGAGATCGCCTTCACCCGCCAGGGCAAGATCGCGATCCTGAAGAAGCTGATCGAGACCGAGGGCTTCGAGCGGTTCCTGCACAAGCGCTTCCCCGGCACCAAGCGCTTCGGGCTGGACGGCGGCGAGAGCATGGTCCCAGCGCTGGAGCAGATCATCAAGCGCGGCGGCGCGCTCGGCGTTCGCGACATCGTCATCGGCATGCCGCACCGCGGGCGGCTGAACGTGCTCGCCGCGGTGATGGGCAAGCCCTATCGCGTGATCTTCCATGAGTTCCAAGGCGGCTCGTCGCTGCCATCCGACGTCGAGGGCTCCGGCGACGTGAAGTACCACCTGGGCGCTTCGTCGGACCGCACGTTTGACGACAACCAGGTGCACCTGTCGCTGACCGCCAACCCGAGCCACCTCGAGATCGTGAACCCGGTGGTGCTCGGCAAGGCCCGCGCCAAGCAGGCGTTCACGCTCCGCGAGAACCCCACCGCGGGGCGAGGCCATGTGCTGCCGCTGCTGCTGCACGGCGACGCCGCGTTCGCCGGCCAGGGCGTGATCGCCGAGTGCTTCAACCTGATGGGCGTGAAGGGCTACCGCACCGGCGGGTCGGTGCACTTCATCGTCAACAACCAGATCGGGTTCACCACCAGCCCGCGCTACTCGCGCACCAGCCCCTACCCGTCTGACAGCGCGCTGATGGTCGAGGCGCCGATCTTCCACGTCAACGGGGACGACCCGGAAGCCGTGGTCTTCGCCGCGAAGGTCGCGACGGAGTACCGCCAGCAGTTCGGCAAGGACGTGGTGGTCGACATGTTCTGCTACCGCCGGTTCGGCCACAACGAGGGCGACGATCCGACGATGACGCAGCCCTTGATGTACCTGGCCATCAAGGACCACCCGACCGTGCGCGAGGTCTACGGTCAGCGGCTGATCGAAGAAGGCGTCATTACGACGGACGAGATGAAGGCGTTCGTCGGCGAGTTCGACGCCTTCCTCGACAAGGAGTTCGAGGCCGGCAAGACCTACCACGCCGACCGGGCCGACTGGCTGGACGGCAAGTGGTCGGGGCTTGCCCCGGAGAACGAGGAGCGCCGCGGCGACACCGCCGTACCGCTGCAGAAGCTGCGCGACCTCGGCCTCAAGCTCACCACGCTGCCGGGCCGCCTCGACGTCCACAAGACCGTGCGCCGCGTCGTCGAGAACCGCCGCGCGGCGATCGAGTCGGGAGACAACATCGACTGGTCGACCGGCGAGCATCTCGCCTTCGCCACGCTGCTCGACCAGGGCTACCCGGTCCGCCTGTCCGGCCAGGATTCCGTGCGCGGCACGTTCAGCCAGCGCCACTGCGATATCGTCGACCAGACGACCGAGGAGCACTTCACGCCGCTTTCCAAGCTGCGGCCCGGTCAGGCGCACTTTGAGGTGCTGGACTCGGCCCTGTCGGAAGAGGCGGTGCTCGGCTTTGAGTACGGCTTCTCGCTGACCGACCCGAACACCCTGACGCTCTGGGAGGCGCAATTCGGCGATTTCGCGAACGGCGCGCAGGTGGTGGTCGACCAGTTCATCTCGTCAGGCGAACGCAAGTGGCTCAGGATGAGCGGGCTCGTCATGCTGCTGCCCCACGGCTACGAGGGGCAGGGGCCGGAGCACTCATCGGCCAGGCTCGAGCGCTACCTTCAGCTCTGCGCCGAGGACAACGTCCAGGTCGCGAACTGTTCGACGCCAGCCAACTACTTCCACATCCTGCGCCGCCAGCTGCTGCGCGATTACCGGAAGCCGCTGGTCCTGATGACGCCCAAGTCGCTGCTGCGGCACAAGAAGGCCGTGTCGAGCCTCGAGGATTTCGCCGAGGGCTCGGCCTTCCACCGCGTGCTGCACGACGATGCCGAACACGGGCGCCACACCGAGGTTCGGCTGGTTCCTGACCAGCAGATCCGCCGCATCGTGCTCTGCTCGGGCAAGGTCTACTATGACCTGCTGGACGAAAGGGAGAAGCGCGGGATCGACGACGTCTACCTGATGCGGCTCGAGCAGTTCTATCCGTGGCCCGTGAAGTCGCTGACGACGGAGCTGTCGCGCTTCGCGAACGCCGAGCTGGTGTGGTGCCAGGAAGAGCCGAAGAACATGGGCGGCTGGACCTTCGTGGACCCGTGGCTGGAGCTGACCCTCGCCAAGATGAAGATCTCAGCCAAGCGCGCCCGCTACGTCGGTCGGCCGGCCTCAGCTTCGACGGCCGCCGGCCTGATGAGCCGGCATATGAAGGAACTGCAGACGTTCCTGAACCAGGCGTTCGCGTGACAGGCGAACTGGGCTAGAAGCGCGCGAACCAAGGGAAGCACCCCCGATGACCGACATAATGACCCCGGCGCTCGGCGAGTCCGTCACCGAGGCCACCGTCGCACGCTGGGCCAAGAAGCCGGGCGAGCGGGTGGCCAAGGACGAGGTGCTGGTGGAGCTCGAAACCGACAAGGTGAACCTCGAGGTCGCCGCGCCGGCCGACGGGGTCCTGGCCGACATTGTCGCCGAGGAGGGCGCCACGATCGGACCCGGGCAGGTGCTGGGCCACATCAGCGAATCCGGCGCTGCGCCTGCGACGGTCGCCCCCGTGAAGCAGCCCGAGGTCGCGGTGGCCGCGCCTGCGCGGACTGTCGTAGAGGCCAAGCCGGCCGCACCACCGACGCCGCAACCGGAGCCTCGTCCCGTCGCGGCCGAACGTCCGCTCGCGCCGTCGGTCCAGCGCATCGTCACCGAGCAGCGCCTGGACGCAGGCGCGATCACCGGCACGGGCAAGGACGGCCGCATCACCAAGGCGGACGCGCTCGCCGCGGCGGCCGACGCGGTCGCGC
>JAKAZA010000073.1 GCA_021816155.1 Pseudomonadota bacterium
CCGGCGATGCTGCCGATCGGCTCGTCGGTGCCGATCAACATCGTCTCTTCCGAGCCGACGGACGTTCGCCCCGCGGTTCAGGCGCCGCAAACCCAAGCCGCAGCGGCGCCGCAGCCACAGCCGCAGCCGCCGCCGCAGCCGCCCGCCCCCATCCCCGCGCCGATGCCCTCCTTCTCCCGCGTGCAGCCGAAGCCACCCCCGACCCGCATGGCGCCGCAACCGACCCCGCGGCCGCTTTCGTCGGAACCGACGCCGCGCCCGGCCCCGCCGAGGGTTGAACCTCGCGAGGCGGCCCGGCCCGCTCAGCCGGCGCGCACGACGTTCGACATCGACCGCCTGCAGCAGATCATCGAGAACGCCAGGCGCAACGCCGGCGCGCAGGCTTCCAGCGCGTCGCGGGGCCCGGCCCGCGCCGAAACGGCGCCGCAGGCGCGTCCCAACGCCGGCCACGCCCTCTCACAGAGCGATCTGGCCGGACTTTCGCAATTGCTGGAGCGACTTTGGACGCTGCAGTGCGACATTCCCGGCGTGAGCTCGGTGGCGCCGTTCAAGGTGCGGTTCGTCGTCGACCTGAACGGCAACCTTCTCGGCCCGCCGAACGCGGGCGGGCTGCAGCACGCGTCGGACCCGATCGTCGCCAGCGTCGCGCGCCGCGCGCTCGACGCTGTGCATGCGGTGACCCCCTTGCCGCAGTCATATTACGGTCAGACCGTCACGGTGAACTTCAACGCCAAGGAGGCGTGCGCCAACCGATGAGCATCCCCCTGCCCAGCCGGCTCGCCGCGGTCGCCCTGATCCTCGCAGCCGCATTCGCCGCGACGCCGGCCCTGGCCGACATCACGGTGGACGTGAACCAGGCCGCGCTTCAGCCGCTGCCGATCGCGATACCGACTTTCAGCGGAGGCTCGGTCGGCGCCCAGATATCCGACGTGGTGAGCGCCGACCTCGACCGGTCAGGCCTCTTCCGCCCGCTCGATCCGGCCAGCTTCCACCAGACGCCCGACGTGAACGTAACCCCCGACTTCAACGCCTGGAAGGCGATCGCCGCGCAGGCCCTGCTCGTGGGCAACGCCGTCACCGACGCCGACGGACGCCTGAGCGTGGACTTCCGCCTCTGGGACGTCTACGCCGGCGACCAGCTGGTCGGCACGCGCCTCACCGCCACGCCGGACTCGTGGCGCACCATCGCCCATGAGATCGCCGACGCCGTCTACGAGAAGCTGACCGGCGAGCCGGGCTATTTCGACACCCGCGTGGTGTTCGTGGCCGAGACCGGTCCGAGGAGCCACAGGGTCACGCGGCTCGAGATCATGGACCAGGACGGCGCCAACCCGTCATACCTGACCGACGGCTCGACCGAGGTCTTCGGGCCAAGGTTCTCGATGCGCAGGCAAGAGATCACCTACATGGTGCTGCGCCCGACCGGAGCCAGCATCTACCTGAAGAATCTCGACACCGGACGCGAAGAGGTGCTCGGCCGGTTCCCGAACATGACGATGACCATGGCGCCGCGGTTCTCGCCCGACGACAGCAAGGTGATCTTCGCGGCGGACCGCAACGGAGCGACGAACATCTACGTGATGGACCTCGCGAGCCACCAGTACCGGCGGCTCACCTATGGTCTTTCGATCGACACCTCGCCCTCCTACTCGCCGGACGGGAGCCGCATCGTGTTCAATTCCGACCGCGACGGCACGCCGGAGCTCTACGTGATGAACGCAGACGGCTCGAACGTGCACCGCCTCTCGTTCGGCCCCGGCCGGTACACGGCGCCGGTCTGGAGCCCCGACGGCAAACTGATCGCCTTCGTCAATCAGCAGGGGCAGGTCTTCTCGATCGGCGTGATGGACCCCAGCGGCGGGAACGAGCGGACGCTCGTGTCCAGCTACTTCGCGGACGACCCGACCTGGGCGCCGAACGGCCGCGTGCTGATGTTCGAGCGCAAGTTGGCCGACGGCGCGTCTCGCCTCTGGACCGTGGATGTCACGGGGCACATCCTGAAGGAAGCGCCCAGTCCCGTCGCCGGATCAGATCCGGCGTGGTCGCCACTGTTGCACTAGAAACAAAGACTCGACTACGCGCGCGGGGCCGCTGGCAGGAATTGCGGGCCGCGCGTATCGGCAGTCATCAGACCGGTGTATCTGTCGCTGCCTGGTGGCAATCTAACTTGGCCTGCCGCAACACGGAGAGTCCCGAATGAATCTGCGTCCGACGGCTCGACTAACCCTGGCGGCGCTGGCGTCCGCCGCGCTGGCCGCCTGCGCTTCGCATCCGCCGCCGCCCCCGGCAGCCGTCAGCCCGCCGCCGCAGGCTTCCGAGGCGCCGCCGCCCCCGCCGTCTGCGGCGCCGACGCCCCAGACGCAGTCCGGACCGCTTCCTGGGACGGTGCAGGATTTCGTGATCAACGTGGGCGACCGCATCTACTTCGATTTCGACCGCGCCAGCATCCGGGCCGACGCCGCCCCGATCCTGGCCAACCAGGCGCAATGGCTGCTGCGCTATCCGAATGTGCGGGTCCGGATCGAAGGCAACTGCGACGAGCGCGGCACGCGCGAGTACAACTTCGCCCTGGGCGCCCGACGCGCCGACGCCGTGCGCTCCTTCCTGGTCCTCCACGGCGTACCGGCCGGCCGCATCACCACCATCTCCTATGGCAAGGAGCAGCCGATCGATCCCGGCCACGACGAGCAGGCCTGGGCGCGCGATCGCAACGCCCGCACGGCGATCGTCGAGGGCGCGAGATAGCTGTCGCAAAAGCGGAAGCTCGCGCGCCGTAATTTGGACGCGTGCGCCGCAAGGATGTCCGCCATGAAGATTCTCCCGCCCCTGGCCCTCGCGCTGCTTCTGATTTCCGCAGCGCCTGCCTTCGCGCAGGTTCCGCTGGGCCAGCTTGACGACCGTTCCGCCAAGCGGCTGGACAGGATGGAGCAGGCGTTGCGCGAGCTGCGGGCGATCGTGTTCCAGGGGCGGGAGACCGGAAAGCCGGTGGTGGTCGAGCCGGCCGACACCGACGCCCAGTTCGCGGCGCTGTCGCAGAAGCTCGACGACCTGCAGCAGGCGGTGACGCGGCTCACCGGGCAGCTCGAGACCGCCGACCACGACGTCGACCAGGCGCGTCACGAGGCCGACCAGCTGCTGGAGCAGAACGGCGCGCTCACCGCCCGCGTCACCGCGCTCGAGCAGAAGATGGCTCAGCAGCAGGCCGCCATCGCGCCGCCGCCGGGCGCTCAAACCCCTCCCGGCGCGGCTGGCCCCGACCAGGCGGCCGCCGCGCCGCCGCTTGACGCCCGGGCCGCGATGGCCGCCGCACGGGCGGCGTTCGACGCCGGCGACCTCGCCACCGCCGAAACCGGCTTCCGCGATGTGTCGAAGCGCTTCGCCGACACCCCACGCGGTCCGGAAGCGCGATACTTCCTGGCCAAGATCCAGCTGCAGCGCGGCGACTACGCCGAGGCTTCGTCGACCGACCTGCCCGTCGTACGGGAGTGGCCCTCCGCCAGCTGGGCGCCCGACGCCGCGCTCGATCTCGCCAGGGCCATGTACGGGATGCAGCAGCCGAGGTCCGCCTGCGGCGTGCTCAACGACATCGACACCCACTATCCGCACGCCAGCGCGGGCGTGAGGACCGGCATTGCGCAACTGCGCGCCCAGGCGGCGTGCGACCAGGGCTGAACCGAGCCGCCACGGGCCCGGCCGACACGCGCTTCGGCCGCTGGCTGAACGCGCCCGACCGCGGCCCGGTGGCCGTCGCGCTCTCCGGCGGCGGCGACTCGCTGGCTCTGCTGCATCTGGCCAAGGCGTGGGCCGACGCGGCGGGCCGCCCGCTCGTCGCGCTGACCGTCGATCACGGGCTGCAGGCCGCCAGCGCGGCCTGGACACGGTTCGCGGCCGCGGCCGCGGCGAAGCTGGGCGTGGCGCACCATACCCTGGCCTGGGCGGGCCCTAAGCCGCAAGCCGGCTTGCCGGCTGCGGCCCGGACCGCCCGGCACGCGCTGCTCGCCGAGGCGGCGAGGGCCGGCGGGGCGCGGGTCGTGCTGATGGGCCATACCGCCGACGATCTGATCGAGGCGGCGCTGATGCGCGAGGCCGGCGTCTCGACGCCTTCGCCACGCGTCTGGTCCCCATCGCCCGCCTGGCCGCAAGGCCGGGGCGTCTTCCTGCTGCGTCCGCTTCTCGACATGCGCCGCGCCGAGCTGCGCGCCATGCTCCGGCGACAGGACGAGACCTGGATCGACGACCCCGCGAACGACGACCCGCGCTTCTCGCGCGCCCTCGCCCGGCGCAGCGCCGGGGATCGCGTCCCTCCGTCGCCCGAAGCTTCGACGCCGACGAGCCGCTGGCTTGGCGACGTCCGGGAGGATCCGGGCGGCGGACTTGCGTTGCCCCGCAGCTCGCTGCGCCGCGCGGCGCCGGACGAGGCGGCCCGGCTCGTCGGCGCATTGACGCTCTGCGCGGCCGGAACATCCCGCCCGCCCGCCGGGGCCGCGCTCGGCCGCCTCGTCGCGCGGCTCACGTCGGACAACCGGCGGGTCGTCTCCTCCCTGGCGGGCGCGCGGATCGAGGCCGATGGCGACGACGCGATGTTCCGCCGCGAGGCCGGCGAACAGGCTCGGGGCGGCCTGGCCGGCTACGAGGCGCCCGTCGGCGAGTCGGTCTTCGACGGACGCTGGCTCGTCCGCGCGGACGAACCGGGCTGGCGGGTCGAGCCGCTGCGTGGACGGGCCGCGCGGCTTTCCAGCGAGGCGCGGCGTCGCCTGCGCGCCCTGGCGCCGGCCGTCCGCGCCGCCCTGCCCGTCGCCGTCTCGCCCGCAGGCGAGTTGGCCTGCCCGACTCTGCCCGGAAGCGGGCCATTGTGCGCCTCTTCGCTCGGCGGCGCCCGCCTCGCCGCAACGCTCGGCGCGGTTCCGGACGAGGCGACGTTGTGGCGCGTAGCGAAAACGGACGCGGGCTCCTAAATTACGGCCCTTGGACGTATTGAGGCTGACCGCATGACACTGCGCAATCTGGCGATCTGGGGCGCCATCCTGGTGGCTGCCGTCGTGCTCTACAGCGTCATGCAGGGGCAGGCCCGCAGCGGCGCTGCGCCACAGGACATCGCCTATTCGGATCTCCTGAGCCGGATCGACAGCAACGACATCCAGAGCGTCACCGTGCGCGGTCCGATCATCGAGGCGAAGGATCGGACCGGCCACGACCTGCGCGCCATCGGGCCCGACAACGACACCGAGCTGCAGAACCACGTCCAGCAGCAGGAGGCAGCTCACCACGACATCACCCTGAATTTCCAGCTGCCCGGCCCGAACATCTTCGTCCAGCTGCTCGTGCAGGCGCTGCCATTGCTGCTGCTGTTCGGCGTGACGCTGCTGTTCATGCGCCAGATGCAGGGCGGCGCGCGCGGCGCCATGGGTTTCGGCAAGTCCAAGGCGCGCCTCCTCACCGAGAACAAGAACCGGGTGACGTTCGAGGATGTGGCCGGCGTCGACGAGGCCAAGGAGGACCTGACAGAGATCGTCGACTTCCTGAAGGACCCGGCCAAGTTCCAACGCCTGGGCGGCAAGATCCCGAAAGGGGCGCTGATGGTGGGTCCGCCCGGCACCGGCAAGACGCTGCTGGGCCGCGCCGTCGCCGGCGAGGCCGGCGTGCCGTTCTTCTTCATCTCCGGCTCCGACTTCGTGGAGATGTTCGTCGGGGTCGGCGCCTCACGCGTCCGCGACATGTTCGAGCAGGCGAAGAAGAACGCGCCCTGCATCATCTTCATCGACGAGATCGACGCCGTCGGCCGTCACCGCGGCGCCGGTCTCGGCGGCGGCAACGACGAGCGCGAGCAGACCCTCAACCAGCTGCTGGTCGAGATGGACGGCTTCGATCCCAACGAAGGGATCATCGTGATCGCGTCCACCAACCGGCCCGACGTGCTCGACCCGGCGCTGCTGCGGCCCGGCCGCTTCGACCGCCAGGTCGTCGTGCCCAATCCGGACATCGTCGGCCGCGAGCGCATCCTGCGCGTCCACATGCGCAACGTGCCGCTGGCCGCGGACGTCGACGTGAAGGTGGTCGCGCGCGGCACGCCCGGGTTCTCCGGCGCCGACCTCGCCAACCTCGTCAACGAGGCCGCGCTGATGGCCGCGCGGAAGAACCGGCGCATGGTCACCCACCGCGACTTCGAGGACGCCAAGGACAAGGTCATGATGGGCGCCGAGCGCAAGTCCATGGTGATGACCGAGGAAGAGAAGCGCATGACGGCCTATCACGAGGGCGGTCACGCGCTGGTCACGCTCAACGTGCCGGCCGCCGACCCGCTGCACAAGGTCACGATCATCCCCAGGGGTCGCGCGCTGGGTCTGACGATGCAGTTGCCGGAGCGCGACAAGTACTCGATGAGCTTCGAGCAAATGACATCGCGTCTCGCCATCCTCTATGGCGGCCGCGTCGCCGAGGAGCTGATCTACGGTCGCGAGAAGATCACCTCGGGCGCCTCGAACGACATCAGCCAGGCGACCAAGCTGGCTCGGGCGATGGTGACCAAGTGGGGGTATTCCGACGCGCTGGGCATCGTCGAATACGGCGAGAACCAGGAGGAGGTGTTCCTGGGCCACTCGGTGGCGCGCAACCAGAACGTCTCCGAGGACACCGCCAAGATCATCGACGCCGAGGTCAAGCGGCTGACCCAGGCCGGCTACGACGAGGCCAAGCGCATCCTCACCGAGAAGATCGAGGACCTGCACACGCTGGCGCGCTCGCTGCTCGAATACGAGACGCTGAGCGGGGACGAGATCATCGCCGTGCTGAAGGGCATTCCGCCGCGGCGCGACGACCCGGAAGTGAAGGCGCCCGCCGGGCCGCGCTCGTCGGTCCCGCTCGCTCCGCGCCCCGCGGCCATCCCGATCCCACCAGGCGCGGCGCCGGAGCCGGCTTGACGTCGCCCTTCCCCGCCGGGGAGGGTGTCGCCGCGCGGCCGCGCGTGCGCATCATGGGGATCGTCAACGTCACGCCCGACAGCTTCTCCGACGGCGGGCGGTTCCTGGATCCGGCGGCCGCGGCCGCTCACGCGCTTGGGCTGGTCGCCGCGGGGGCCGACATCCTCGACGTCGGCGGCGAGTCCACCCGTCCCGGCGCCGCCCCGACCGGAGCGGACGAGGAGATCGACCGAGTCGTTCCGGTGATCGAGCTGATCCGTCGCGAGAGCGCCGTTCCGATCTCCGTGGACACCATGAAGCCGGCCGTCGCCCGCGCGGCGGTCGCCGCTGGCGCCTCGATGTGGAACGACGTCGCCGCGCTCCGCTGGGCGCCCGACAGCTTGGCGACCGCCGCCGAGCTCGGCTGCGACGTCGCCCTCATGCACATGCAGGGCGAGCCGCGCACCATGCAGGCCGCGCCGTGCTACGACGACGTGGTTTGCGAGGTCGCGGCCTTCCTCGCCGCTCGCGCGGAGGCGGCGCTCGCCGCCGGCGTGGCGCGGGAGAACGTCTGGCTCGACCCGGGCTTCGGCTTCGGCAAGACACCGGCGCACAACCTCGCCCTCGTCCGCGGCCTGCCGGCCCTGGCCGCCCTCGGCTTTCCCGTGCTTTTCGGCGCCAGCCGCAAGAGTTCGATTCCGAAGATCGCGGACGATCGGTCCGATCCAGACCACCGGGTCGGCGGCTCGATCGCACTGGCCCTGGCGGCGGCGGCGGGCGGCGCGGCGGCGGTGCGCGTACACGACGTCGCCGAGACGCGGCAGGCCCTTGCGGTCTGGGCGGCGCTGGACCAGGCCAAAGGAGCATGAGCGGCTTCAAGGGCCGGGTGCTCGCCATCGCCGGCTCCGACTCCGGCGGCGGGGCCGGCGTGCAGGCCGACATCAAGACGATCACCGCGCTCGGCGGCTACGCGATGAGCGCCATCACCGCCGTGACCGTGCAGGACACGCTGGGCGTCTCGGCCGTTCATCCCATTCCTCCCGCGATCATCGCCGCGCAGATCCGCGCCGCGCTCGCCGACATCGGCGCGGATGCGATCAAGACAGGCATGCTGGGCGACGCGGAGGCGATCGAGGCGACCATCGAGGCGCTCGCCGGGTTTCCCGGCGTCCCGCTTGTGGTCGACCCTGTGATGGTCGCCAAAGGCGGGGCGTCGCTGCTGGCGGCGGACGGGCTCGCCCCGCTGCGCAAGCTGCTCGCGACCGCTTCGCTGGTGACGCCCAACGCTCCCGAAGCCGCGGTTCTGACTGGCCTCGCCGTCCAGACCACCGACGACCTGCGCCGCGCCGGCGAGGCGCTGCTGACAGCCGGTGTCAGGGCGGTGCTGATGAAGGGCGGCCACGTGCCGGGCGAATCTGTCATCGACATCCTGATGACCCCGCACGGCGAGACAGTCTTCGAAGGACCGCGCATCGCGACGCGCCACACCCACGGCACCGGCTGCACGCTGGCCAGCGCCTGCGCCACTGGCCTCGCCCTGGGGCTGGAGGCGCAAGAAGCCGTGGGCCGCGCCTGGGCCTACGTCGCCGAGGCCATCCGCCGCGCACCGGGTCTCGGCGTCGGCGCCGGTCCGCTTGACCACGGCTGGCCGCTGCGAAGCCGGTGAGCGTTTCGCTGGAAGCGCGGCTGGACGAGATTCTGCGCGGCGCGCCGATGCTGATGCAGGTGCTGCGCGCGGCGCGCGAGCTCGCCCTGCCCGACTGGCTGATTGTGTCCGGGGCCCTCTACCAGCGCGTGTTCAACCACCTCACCGGGCGCGGTCCCGACTACGGGGTCAAGGACTACGACCTCGTCTATTACGATCCGTCCGACCTATCGTACGAGGCCGAGGACGTCGTGATCCGCAGGGTCGCCGACGCATTCGAGCCGCCGCTCCGCGGGCAGGTCGAGGTGCGCAACCAGGCGCGCGTGCACCTGTGGTTCGAGGACAGGTTCGGCGAACCCTATGCGCCGCTAGGGAGCAGCGCCGAGGCGCTGGATCGCTTCGTCAGCCCCGTGTTCGCGGTCGGCGCCCGGCTGACGGCGAGCGACAGGATCGAGATCGTCGCCCCGTTCGGTCTGGCCGACCTTTTCGCCATGCGGATGCGGCCGAACCCGGGCCGACGGACCCGCAACTTCGAACCGATCGCGCAGAACCTCCTGAAACGCTGGCCCGAATTGAAAGTTGAGCGCACCTAGCGCTTCGCGCGTCGGCCATCGAGCCCGGCCGTCGCGCCGCGAGCGCAACGGAGCAGCCGCGCCTGAAAACGCGCGCGCCCCTTCAGGAGCCTGACGCCATGCGGCAGTGGACGATCGACGCCTTCGCGAACGCGCCGTTCCGCGGCAATCCAGCCTGCGTGGTCGAGCCGCTGGACAGCTGGCCCGAAGCGGCGCGGATGCAGAGGCTCGCCGCCGAGAACAACCAGGCCGAAACGGCCTTCCTGGTGCGCACGCCGGACCCGGCCCGGTTCGGCCTGCGCTGGTTCACGCCGGCGGTGGAGGTTCCGCTCTGCGGGCACGCCACCCTCGCCAGCGCCCACGCGCTCTACGCCGAACTCGGCGCGGATGCCGAGGTGGTCACCTTCGACACCCAGTCCGGGCCGCTCGCCGTCGCCCGCGAGGCCGCCGGCTACCGGATGGACCTGCCAGCGACGACGCCTCGGCGCGTCGAGCCGCCGCCCGGGCTCGCCGCGGCGCTCGGCGCGGAGCCGCGCGAGGTCTGGGCCGCGCAGTACCTGATCGCTGTGCTGACGGACGAGGACACGGTGCGCGGGCTATCGCCTGATCTCGGCGCGCTGAAGGAGATTTCCGCCGCCACCACCACGCGGGGACGCGGGAACGTCGGCGTCTGCGCGACCGCCGCGCCAGGCGCGGCCTACGACGTCGTGAGCCGCTTCTTCGCCCCCGGCTCGGGCATCCCCGAGGATCCGACGACCGGCTCGTTGCACTGCATCCTCGCGCCGCTGTTCGAAGCCAAGCTCGGCCGGGCGCCGCTGCGCTACCATCAGGCCTTTCCGGGCCGTGGCGGCGACCTCGTGTGCGAAACCCGCGGCGAGCGGGTGCTGATCCGCGGCGGCGCGGTGACGGTGATCGAGAGTCAGCTGCGGGGCGGCCTGCTCGGCGCACGCCACCACTGAAAGGCGGGCTCAGGCCGCGGCGGCCTCGCCGCTGCTCTCCGGCTCGGCCAGCACCCTGTTCATCGCGTCGTACAGCTTCGAGATCTCGATCGGCTTCGCGACGTGGCCGTCCATGCCGGCGGCGAGATACTCTTCGACCTGGTGGACCAGGGCGTTGGCCGTCAGCGCGAGGATCGGCGTGCGGCGGCGGCGCTCGGTCTGCTCGGCGGCGCGGATGGCCCTGGCGGCCGCGATGCCGTCCATGACCGGCATCTGGATGTCCATGAGGATCACGTCGAAATCGCCGCCGCGCCAGGCGTCCACGGCGGCGCGGCCATCGCCGACCAGCGACAGATCCACGTCCATCGGCTCGACGATCGCCTTCAGCACCTTCTGGTTCACTACGTTGTCCTCCGCCGCGAGGACGCGAACGCTGCGCGCCTGCACGTCGGTCGCCGCCGGCTCGGCCTCAGCCTCGGGGGCCGTGGCCGCGCGCTGGAACGGCAGCTCTACGATGAACGTCGAGCCCTGGCCCTCCTCGCTCAGCACCGAGATCTGGCCGCCCATCAGCTGGGCGAGCTCACGGCAGATGGCGAGGCCGAGGCCCGTGCCGCCGTACTGGCGCGTCGTCGAGGAGTCGGCCTGCGTGAACTTCTCGAAAAGCGTCAGTATCTTTTCCTGCGGAATGCCGATCCCGGTGTCGGTGACGGTCAGGCGCAGGCCGCCGGCGTCCGCCCCCTCGAAACGAGCGGTGACCTGGCCCCGGGCGGTGAACTTCACGGCGTTGGAGATGAGGTTGGCCAGGATCTGGCGCAAACGGTCGCAATCGCCGCGCCAGGCGCCCCGGGCGCTCGGCGCCACCTCGACGACGAACCCCAGCCCCTTCTCGGTCGCCAGCGCGCTGAACGCCTCGCGCATGGCCTGGGCGACGCGTTCCAGGTCGAAGTCCTGGTCGGCGAGCTCGAGCTTTCCCGCCTCGATCTTGGAGAGGTCGAGCACGTCGTTGAGAACGGCCAGCAACTGCTCGCCCGACTGGCGCACCACATCCAACCGCTCGCGCTGCGTCTCGGAGAGGTCGCCGCGGTCCATCACCTCCGCCATGGCGAGCACGCCGTTCAACGGCGTGCGGATCTCGTGGCTCATGTTGGCGAGGAACTGGCTCTTGGCGATGCTGGCTGCGTTGGCGGCGTCGCGCGCCTCCATCAGGTCCTCGAGCGTCTCGCACAGCTCTCTGTGATTGGCGTCGATCTGGGCGAGCAGGTCGTTGAAGCTGTTGGTCAGCCTCAGGAAGACATCGTCATCGGCGATATGAGCGCCGAGCTGGCGGTAATCGCCGCTCGAGGCCACCTGGGCCATCGCCTTCGATAGGCGCTCGATCGGCGCGGTCACGCGTCGCGACAGGCTCTGGGCCACGAAGAGCGCGATCCCGCTGGCTCCGAAGAAGAGAGCTCCAGTCAGTGCGAGGAACCTCGGCAGCAGGGCGACGATGGTCGGCTCGTGCGCCGTCACGAGCACCTGCGCGATCGTCTTCCCGCGCCAGCTGACCGGCGCCGAAACGGTCTGCAAGGCGCCCCGTTCGTCGCCTGGGCGCGGCGACGCCACGTAGCGGGTCAGCACCTGGCCGTCCGGCGCTACGAGCCGAACTTCGACCAGGCCTCGCGCAGCGCTCGCCGCGGCCACGTCGTGCTGCAGTTCGGCGGAGTCGCGGTTGGCGGCGTCCGGCGCGGCTGCCGCGGCCAGGACGCTCGCCAGGGTTGTCTCTTCCAGATGGGCCTGCTGCCGACTGAGGCTCCACTGCTGCAGCATGAACGAAACGGAAGCGGCGACGAGGACGGCGACCGTCGTAATGATCGCCACACTGGCGACCCGCGCCTGGAAGGGCGGTCGGTTGCGCTCTCTCATCCCGCGGGCCCAATATAGTTAATGCAGGCGGATTTACCGCACGCTTCACCGTTAATACCTGCCCATCCCTAACGTTTCGCTTCCGAGGGTGGCGTTTTTCGCTTTACAGGCGGTAAGGTTTCGTTTACGGTAAATCATTCCTTTGGGTGAGAGGACTTCCAACGTGGACAAGGTTCTGGTGGCGCGGCGTGTGGCGGGTAAGCTGCATGCAACCGAGGCGGCGGTCGATGCGGCTCTGGCCGAGGCGACCGAACTGATGGGCGAGATGATCCGCGGCCGTCAGGAAACCAAGATTTCGGCGATCTCGACCGATCCGTCGATGGCGAAGGTGTCGGCGGCGATCGCCGCGCTGGCGCAGGCCCGGACCGCCATGGTCGAGGCTCACGCCGAGCTCGACGAACTGCGTCTGCGCGTGGGCATCCGCACCCGCATGGACGGCTCCGAGCAGAAGGTCGAAGAGACCTCGGCCAACCTTCGCGAAGTGGCCTGAGCACCTTCACGGTTGCGATAGCTTAACTGTTTTGCGCCTCTAGCTTCCCGCTAGAGGCGCAAATCATGTCTGGTCTTGTACTTTTGGACCTCTTGCGCGTCGCCACCTGGCTGACGGTGGCATTCGCGCTCTGGAAGGGTGACCGGGCCACCCGGATCGCCGCGCTCGCTTATGCGTCGCTCGAGATCGCGACCCTGATCATCAGCCCCAAAGTCGGCGGCGACGTCTCGGGCGAGACCATCCTGCTCGCCGCCGACTTCGTTTGCGCCGTGATCCTGTTGCTCCTGGCCGTGCGCTACGCCGACCTGTGGCTGGGCGCCGCGATGCTGTTCCAGGCCGCCCAGTTCAGCCTGCACGCCTGGTACCTGGTCAACGAACTGCCACACGACCTCCTGCACGCCTGGATCAACAACGCCGACGACTGGGGCATCCTGACCGCCATGTTTGTCGGAACCATCCTGTCGATCCGCCGGCGCGCGGCCTGGGCGCGCGAAGAGGCTGAGCTGGAGGCGCGCCGCAAACAGCGGTCGTTGGTCGCGACCTAGATTTTTCCCTTGCGTCCGGCCGAGAACCAGGGCTTGTGCGCTGTGGGCCACGCCCTCCCAACGGGGCGCAGCCCATCTGCAAGGATGGGAGACATCACGATGACTACCCCCGCCAAACCGGCCATGCGGCCGGCCCGCGCCGAATTCTCCTCCGGACCATGCGCCAAGCGCCCCGGATGGTCGCCTGAAAACCTCAGATCCGCTGTCCTTGGCCGCTCGCACCGCTCCAAGCTGGGCAAGGCGCGCCTTCAGGCCGCCATCGACCAGACCCGGACGGTGCTGCAGGTTCCGGCCGACTACCTGATCGGCATCGTCCCGGCATCCGACACGGGAGCGGTCGAGATGGCGCTCTGGTCGCTGCTCGGCCCGCGTCCGGTGCAACTGCTGGCGTTCGAGAGTTTCGGCAAGGACTGGGTGACCGACGTCGTCAAGGAACTGAAGCTGCAGGCCGAGGTGCTGGACGCGCCTTACGGCCAGCTGCCGGACCTCTCCAAGGTTCGCCCCGACGCAGATCTCGTCTTCACCTGGAACGGCACGACCTCCGGCGTGCGCGTGCCGAACGGCGACTTCATCGCCGCCGACCGGGCCGGCCTGACCATCTGCGACGCCACCAGCGCCTGCTTCGCACAGAGCCTGGACTGGCCGAAGCTCGATGTCGTGACGTTCTCCTGGCAGAAGGCGCTGGGCGGCGAGGCCGCGCACGGCATGCTGATCCTGTCGCCGCGCGCTGTCGCGCGCCTCGAGAGCCACAAGCCGGCGTGGCCGATGCCGAAAATCTTCCGCCTCACCAAGGGCGGCAAGGTGAACGCCGAGATCTTCGAGGGCTCGACCATCAACACGCCATCCATGCTGTGCGTTGAGGACTACCTCGACACGCTGAAGTGGGCCGCATCGATCGGCGGTCTCGCCGAACTGAAGCGTCGCGCAGACACCAACCTCAGAGTACTGGAGGATTGGGTCGCCAAGACGCCTTGGGTCGCCTTCCTCGCCGAGGACGCGGCGACCCGCTCCAACACCAGCGTCTGCCTGAAAGTCGTTGCGCCGCAGATCGCGGCGCTGTCCGGCGAGGCGCAAGCCGACTTCGCCAAACGTCTGGCCGCGCTCGTCGAGAAGGAAGGCGTGGCGCTCGACATCGGCGGATACCGCGACGCCCCGCCCGGGTTGCGCATCTGGTGCGGCGCGACAGTCGACGCCGACGACCTTCGGGCCCTCACGCCCTGGCTCGACTGGGCGTTCGACACCATCGCCGCCGAGCTCTCGCCAGCGTGACCATCGTCCCTCCCTCGCGGGGGAGGGGCGCCTCGGCGCGGGCCCGCCGCCCGCGCCGCCCAAGCCAACCAGACCTTTCGGCCGCTTCGCGGCCTCCTCCCCACGAGGGGAGGTCGGAGATCATACGATGCCCCCCAAAGTCCTCATCGCCGATCAGCTCTCGCCAGCCGCCGTCGAGATCTTCCGCATGCGCGGAGTCGACGCCGACATCCGCACCAGCCTTTCCAAGGACGAGCTGCTCAAGATCATCGCCGACTACGACGGGCTGGCCGTCCGTTCCGCAACCAAGGCCGACAAGGACGTGCTGGCCGCCGCGACGCGCCTGAGGGTGATCGGCCGCGCCGGCATCGGCGTCGACAATGTCGACATCCCCGCCGCGACCGCCGCAGGCGTCGTCGTCATGAACACCCCCTTCGGCAACTCGATCACCACGGCCGAGCACGCGATTGCGCTCATGTTCGCCCTCGCCCGCCAGCTCCCGGCGGCCGACGCGTCGACCCAGGCCGGCAAGTGGGAAAAGAACCGGTTCATGGGCGTCGAACTGTACGGCAAGACGCTCGGGCTGATCGGCGCCGGCAATATCGGCTCCATCGTCGCCGACCGCGCCAACGGCCTGAAGATGCACGTCGTGGCCTACGATCCGTTCCTGTCGCCCGAGCGGGCCGTCGAGATCGGCGTCGAGAAGGTCGAGCTCGATGAACTCCTGGCGCGCGCTGACATCATCACGCTGCACACGCCCCTTACGGACAAGACCCGCAACATTCTCTCGGCCGAGGCGCTCGCCCGGACCAAGAAGGGGGTCCTGATCGTCAACTGCGCCCGCGGCGGCCTCGTCGACGAGGTCGCCCTGCGCGCGGCGCTTGAAAGCGGCCACGTCGGCGGCGCGGCGTTCGACGTCTTCACCACCGAGCCCGCCAAGGAAAACCCGCTGTTCGGCGCGCCCAACTTCGTGGCCACGCCCCACCTCGGCGCCTCCACCAACGAGGCGCAGGAGAACGTCGCGCTACAGGTGGCCGAACAGATGAGCGACTATCTGCTCACCGGCGCGGTGACGAACGCGCTGAACAGTCCCTCGGTCACGGCCGACGAAGCCCCCAAGCTGAAGCCGTTCATCGCCCTCGCCGAGAAACTCGGCGCTTTCGCCGGCCAAATGGTCGACGTGGGCCTGAAGGGCGTCGATATCGCCTACGAGGGCGAGGTCGCGGCGCTGAACACGCGCCCACTCTCGGCGGCCGCGCTCGCCGGTTTCCTGCAGCCCATGCTCTCGGCGGTGAACATGGTCTCGGCGCCCGCGGTGGCGAAGGAGCGCGGCATCACCGTCTCGGAGAGCCGGCAGGACTCCTCGCCGGTCTACGACAGCCTGATCCGGATCACCGTCACAACCGAGATGGGCCGGCGCGCGTTCGCCGGCACGGTGATCGGCGGCGCGCCGCGCATCGCCGAAGTGAAGGGGATGGACCTCGATGCGGCGTTCGCGCCCGCGATGCTCTACGTCAACAACCTCGACAAGCCTGGCTTCATCGGCGCGCTCGGCGCGCTGCTCGGCCAGGCCGGTGTCAACATCGCGACCTTCAACCTGGGCCGCGTGGCCGCCGGCGAGGACGCGATCGCGCTTGTTGGCGTCGACCAGGCCCCGGACGAGGCGTTGCTGACCAAGATCAAGGCGCTGCCGCACGTGAAGGAGGCGCGCGCATTGCGCTTCTGATAAACGGCGGGGCCATGACGACGACGGTGACCATCTCCGACGACCTCGCGGCCCGACTGGAGGCGCGCCGCGTCAAGGCGGGCCTGGCGACGCTCGACCAGGCCGCCGAGGCGCTCATCGCGCTCGGACTGTCCGCGGACGATGCGGACGAGGGCTCCGACGTGCGGGCCCTCGTCGAAGAGGCCGAAGCGGACGGCTGCTGAGGCCCTACGCCCCCACGCGGGTCCGCGGCGCCACGACCGGCACCGGCGCCGCATCCCACTGCGTCCACAGCGCCGCCTCGGCCCTCTTCGCCATCGCGATCGCGGCCTCCTTGACGTGGCCGAAACCCCGGATCTGGTCCGGCGTCGAGGCGATCTCGACGGCGAGCGGCAGGTTTTCGCGCGAGACGCCGGCCGCGAGGCGGTCCAGGGCGGCCTCGTAATCGGCGAGCAGCCTGCGCTCGCCGCACCGCTCGGCCGTCCGCCCGAACAGATCGAGCGGGCCGCCGCGCAGCCCCTTGAGCTTGGCCAGCAACGGGAACCCCCAGTTCAGCATCCAGGGGCCGAACGCGCGCTTCTTCAGGTGACCATCATCGTCCCGGCCGGCGATCAGCGGCGGGGCGAGAAGCACTCTGGTCCTGCCGCCCCTGAAGGTCCCGGCCAGCGCTGCCGCGAAGCGGCCGTCGGAATAGAGCCGCGCGACCTCGTACTCGTCCTTGATCGCCATCAGCCTGTAGAGGTTGATCGCCGCAGCGCGGGTCAGCGTGTCGGATCCAAGCGGCGCCTCCGCGGCGCGCACCCGAGCCACGCGCTGGGCGTAGCGGTCGGCGTAGCCCTGGTCCTGGTAGGCCGCGAGCTCGCGCATGCGGTGGGCGATCAGATCGTCGAGCGGCATGGCCTCGGGCGTCGGCGCCGGCGCGCGCTCGGCCTTCCGCCCCGCGGCCGGATCGAACGCGGCGACGCGGCCGATCTCGAGAGCCTGCAGGTTGGCCTCGCTCTCCACGCCGTTCAGCCGGATGGCGCGGTAGAGGGCGCGCGAGGAGACGGGCACGAGGCCCTTCTGCCAGGCGAAGCCCAGCATGACCATGTTGGCGAAGATGGCGTCGCCCAGCTTCTCCTCGGCCAGCTCCACGGCCGGACAGCCGTCGTAGCTTTTCGTCGCCGCCGCGATCCGCCGCTCCATCGCGCCGGCGTCGAACCTGGCGTCGCGATCGAAGACGAGGTCGGCCGTAGGCAGGAAGTCGCCGTTGCCCACCGCGTCGGTGCGGTCCTTGGCGTAGAGGGCCAGCGCCTCGGGACCGGCCGCGACCAGGAGATCGCAGGCGATGAGCACGTGGGCGCTGGCCGCCGGCACGCGCCCACCCACCGGCGTCGTCTCGAGGGCGCCGATGCGCACGTGGCTGAAGACCGCGCCGCCTTTCTGCGCGAGCCCGGTCATGTCGACCACGGAGGCGGCGAGGCCGTCGATGTGCGCGGCCATGGCCAGGATCGAGGCCGTGGTGGTGACGCCCGTTCCGCCGATGCCGGTGAAGACGAGGTTCCTGACGCCCTCGAACGGCGGGATCGTCGGCAGCGGGGTGGCATCGGCGGTCAGCACAGGCAGGCGGTGGGCGTGCACGTTCTGCGCCCCCTCGAGCGTCACGAACGAGGGGCAGAAGCCGTCTACGCACGAATAGTCCTGGTTGCAGGTCGACTGGTCGATGCGGCGCTTGCGGCCGAATTCGGTCTCCAGCGGCTCGACGGAGACGCAGTTGGAGGCGCGCGAGCAATCGCCGCATCCCTCGCAGACCAGCGGGTTGATGAAGACGCGCCGTGGCGCGGCCGGCATCGTCCCGCGCTTCCTGCGCCGGCGCTTCTCGGTGGCGCAGGTCTGATCGTAGATCAGCACCGTGACGCCGGGGGTCGCCCGAAGCTCGCGCTGCACCTTCATCAGCTCGGCGCGCGGCCGAACTTCGACGCCCGGGGCGAGATCGGCCACCGCCGCGTAGCGGCCGACATCGTCGGCGACCACGACGGTCCTGACGACGTTTTCCGCCGCGAGCTGGCGGGTGATCTGCGCCACCGTGAAGTTGCCTTCCGGGTGCTGGCCGCCGGTCATGGCGACGGCGTCATTGTAGAGCAGCTTGTAGGTGATGT
>JAKAZA010000074.1 GCA_021816155.1 Pseudomonadota bacterium
CGGCGGCCCCGTCGCCGGCCGCGACGCCGTCCGGCGTGGTGTCGTCGGCGCCGTGCGCCCACGTCTTCAGCCACGGGCTCAGCGCCAGGAAGACGATCCCGGCGCCGCAGCCCCATGTTCCGATGATCAGGAACGTGTGGCTGTAGGCGGCCAGCGCGCTGGCGGGGTCGAGGACCTGTCCGCCCACGGTGGCCGCCGCGGTGGTGCGGGCGATGAGGCCGGCGAGGTATTCCGCACCCGACGCGCCCAGGAACCAGATCGCCATCAGCGTGGACATCATCCGCGCCGGCGCGAGCTTGGTCATCTCCGAGAGGCCGACGGGGCTCAGGAACAGCTCGCCTGTGGTCTGCAGGAGATAGGAAAAGCCGAGGAAGAACAGCGGTGTCCTGAACGTCGGCCCGGCGTAGTCGGCGGCCCAGGTGAGCACCCAGAAGCCCACGCCGATCTGGACGAGGCCGAGGCCGAACTTCACCAGCGGGTTGGGATCGCGTCCGCGCTCCCCGAGCTTGGCCCAGAGCCAGGCGAGCGGCGGCACGAAGAGGAGGATGTAACCGGAGTTGAAGCTCTGGGTTTGCGCGGCCGTGACCGTCCAGAACGGCGTGGCGTGGGGCAGATCGGTGTTGCGCTCGGCGAACTGGTTGAGCGAGGTGCCAGCCTGCTCGGCCAACGCGAAAAAGACCATCGCTCCGAACACCAGCAGCACAGCGAGCATCAGCCGCTCGCGACCGACCTTGCCGATGCGCGTCATCTCGAACCCCAGGTAGGCGAGCGCCACGATCCAGCCGGCGAGCAACAGCCAGCCCATCAGCGCGAACTGCTGGACCAGCTCCCAGACCAAGGCGACGCCGGCGAGGGCGGCGAGGTAGATCGCCCCTTCGAGCCGAAGCGGCCCGACCACCCGGGCTTTCAGCGCTTCCGGCTCGGGCGGCTCGCCATGGCCTTCCAGACGTTCGCGATTGAGGACGAAAACGACATATCCGGCGAGCATGCCGAGCCCTGCGAGCCCGAAGCCGGCGCCCCAGCTCACCGTCTGTCCGACGAGGCCGCAGACGATCGCCGCCCAGAACGCACCGAGATTGATGCCGTAGTAGTAGAGCGTGAAGCCGGGGTCGCGGCGGGGATCGCCCTGCGGATAGAGTTGGCCCACGATCGACGAAATGTTCGCCTTCAGAAAGCCGACGCCCATGATTATCAGCGAGAGCGCCAAATAGAGCACGTCGACGAAGCGCCGCGAGCGCACCCGCCTGTCGAGGTAGCTCCCCTTGGGCAGCGTCTGCGGGAGCGGCGCGGTTGCGGGCAGGCCCTCGATCGAGAGCCCGCCGCGAGGCGCGGCGCCCACCTCGTAGCACCCGCCTCCCACCTCGAGGCACACCCTGCGGTCGTCCATCCGGCCCGCCAGGCGGTAGTCGTAAGCATGGCCGCGGTAGACGAGGGTTTCGGTCGCCGACGGACCTTCGATCCCCATCGTGAAGTGGCCGGCGACGAGCAGCAGCGCGCCGAACGCGATCGCTTTGCGGCTGCCGAGCCACCGGTCGGCCACGTAGCCGCCGACCAGGGGCAGGAGATAAACGAGCGTGGTGTAGGCCGCGTATTGTCCTTGCGCGAACCTGTCGTCGAACAGGAAGTGTTCGGTGAGGTAGAAGATCAGCAGCGCGCGCATGCCGTAGAAGGAGAAGCGCTCCCACATCTCGGCGAAGAACAGCACCGATAGGCCGCGCGGATGGCTGCGCAGTTGCAGGAACACGGGGACGCCGGTGGCGAGGGTGATGATCACCCCGGCGAGGACCACTACGTTGAACATCGGTGAGACCTGCCCCGCCTGAGGCGGGCGAGACAATCACGCGCGTCGCGGTTCCTCAAGCCTGCGGGGTTGCGCCCCACGGGGTCGCGTCCCCACGTTTCGTCGGGGCGTTAAGCCTGGGAGGAACGCCATGCCTGAAATGAAAGTCCCCGGACCCGAGCATCCGATCACCGTCGCCGCCGCGCCCTCGCGCTATCAGGTGCTCTACAACGGCCATGTGCTCGTCGATTCCCGCGACGCGCTGCTGCTCAAGGAGGCCACTTACAAGCCGGCGCTGTACTTCCCGCGCGAGGACGCCGACATGGCGTTCTTCGCCCGGACGCAGCGCGTCACGCATTGCCCCTACAAGGGCGACGCGCACTACTTCACGCTCGATATGGATGGCCGGATCGCCGAGAACGCGGTCTGGACCTACGAGGATCCCTACCCCGCCATGGAGGCGATCCGCGGCCGCATCGCCTTCTATCCGAACCAGGTGGAGATCCGAGAGGTGGAAGTGGTGGACGATCCGGCCGCGATCCGGGACGCGATCCTCCACACCGACGCCGGCGCCGGCCGCAGCCAGGCGGAGCGCTGGTCGAGCGACTAGTAGGCCGCCGCCTCGTAAATGGGCGCGAGGCTGCCGCCCCAGGGGCCGTTGTAGAGTTCAAGCCAGCGCTCGGCCGGCGTGACGCCGGTTTCCGCGATCTCGTCGAGCGAGGCGAGGAAGCCGCTCTCGTCGGTCATGGACGGGCCGATTCGGCCCCGGTTCTTCAGGCCTCGGCGGGCGATGGCGAGCACGTCGAGCGCCAGGGCCTGGAGCGTGCGGCCGTCGACCATCGCGTTCAGGCCCAGCCGGGCGGCGTCGGCGCGCAGGCGCTCGTGGTCTTCGATCTGCCAGCGACGACACAGGTCCCAGGCCGCTTCGGTGCATGCGTCGTCATAGAGGAGGCCCATCCAGAACGCCGCCAGGGCGCAGAGCCGCTCCGGCGGGCCGGTGTCGGCGCCGCGCATCTCGAGGTAGTTCTGCAGCCGCACTTCCGGGAACAGCGTGTTGAGGTGCAGCCGCCAGTCCTGGAGGGTCGGCCGCTCCCCGGGCAGCGCCGGCAGACCGCCGTCCATGAAGTCGCGGAACGACTGCCCCTGCGCGTCGACGTAGAGACCGTTGCGCTTGACGAAGTACATCGGCGCGTCGAGCGCCCATTTCGCGTAGTCGGCGAAGCCGAAGCCCTTCTGGAAGACGAAGTCGAGCATGCCGGTGCGGTTCGGGTCGGTGTCGGTCCAGACCCGCGCGCGGCTCGATAGGTAGCCGGTGGGCTTGCCGTCGACGAATGGGGAGTTGGCGAAGAGCGCGGTCGCCAGCGGCTGCAGCGCGAGCGACAACCGCATCTTGGCCGCCATGTCGGCCTCGGAGGCGAAGTCCAGGTTGGCCTGCACCGTGCAGGTGCGGAACATCATGTCGAGGCCGAGCCGGCCCACTTTCGGCATGTAGGCGCTCATGATGCGATAGCGGCCTTTGGGCATCACCGCGACGTCCGACCGCGTCCAGTCGGGCGTGAAGCCGAGGCTCAGGAAGCCCAGTCCCAGTTCGCCCGCCACGGCGCGCGCCTCGGTGAGGTGGGTTCCGATCTCCACGCAGATCTCGTGCACGCTCTGCAGCGGCGCGCCGGAAAGCTCGAACTGCCCGCCGGGCTCCAGGCTCACCGAGGCGCCGCCGCGCGCCAGGCCGATCAGCGTCTCGCCGCCGTCGGCGCGATGCTCGAGGATGTCGGTCCAGCCGTAGCGCTTGAGGCCGGTGAGGAGGGCGTGGATGCCCGCCGCGCCCTCATACGGCACGGCTTCGTGGCCGGGCTTGCGGAACACGAACTTCTCATGTTCGGAGCCTACCCGGAACTCGGCTTTCGGCTTGAAGCCGCGGTCGAAGTCGGCGACGAGATCGTCGAAGGTCAACGGCCGATCGCCGCAAAGCGTTTCCGTCATCCGAAGGTCTCCCACCCGCATGGAGGTTGGGCGGCAAGGCCCCAACACGCTTCAACGCCCCAGCCCTCTTGTCGGGGCTCTCGCTAGGCACAATTGGGCGTCCGCGGCGAGAAGCTCAAGCCCCCCTGAGGTCGCCGAGCGCACTCTGCCAAAGGGTGAGGGCGGCGATCGCCGCGGTGTCTGCGCGCAGGATTCGGGGGCCCAGCGTCACAGGGACGGCCGCCGCATGACCTCGGATCAAAGCGCGCTCGGCCGGCGAGAAGCCGCCTTCCGGGCCGATCAGCACGCCCCACGGGCCGCCGGCCCGGCCCGCGAGCGCCACCATCGCCGGCGGGGCGTCGCCCGCCTCGTCGCAGTACATGAATGGTCGGTCGGCCGGCCAGTCGACCAGCAACCGCGGCAGCTTCTGCGGCGGCTCGATGGCGGGCGTATCCAGCCGCCCTGTCTGCTCGGACGCCTCGATCGCGATCGCCCCAAGACGCTCGACATTGGTGCGCTCTGCGTTGGTCCGCTCGGTGATCGCCAGGCGCACGCGGCGAGCGCCGAGCTCGGCGGCCTTCTCCACGATGGTCTCGAGCCGCGCGCGCTTCACCAGCGCGACGACCAGGTCGAGGTCGGGACCGGTCGTTTGCGGCCGCATCCGAGCCACGACCTCGAGTGTCGCGCCCCGCTTGGCGACCGACACCAGCCGCGCCCGCCATTCGCCATCGCGGCCGTTGAAGGCCATCACCTCGCCGCCGCCAGCCAGCCGCATCACGTTGGTCAGGTAGTGCGCCTGTCCAGCGGTCAGGTCGACCGCGGCGCCCTGCGAAAGCGGCTGGGTGACGAAAAGCCGGATCAAATCGGGGTCCTGGGCGCTTATGGCCTTACATGAGTATGCTGCGCGAATGAGCAAGACCAAGGGCTACAACACGCAGTTGCGCGAGTTGCAGATCGGGCTCGTGCGCTACCAGCAATGGGCGAGCGACACCGGCGCCAAGGGCGTGGTCATCTTCGAGGGCCGCGACGCCGCCGGCAAGGACGGGACCATCGCGCGAATCACCGAGCATTTGACGCCGCGCCGCACGCGCGCCGTGGCGCTGCCCAAGCCGGATGATCGCGACCGCACGGAATGGTATTTCCAGCGCTACGCCCACTACCTGCCGGCCGCGGGCGAGCTCGTGATCTTCAACCGCTCCTGGTACAATCGCGCCGGCGTCGAGCCGGTGATGGGATTCTGCACGCCCCGCGAGCACGAGGACTTCCTGCGCGACGCGCCGACCTTCGAGCGCATGCTGGAGGAAGCGGGCATCCGGCTCGTGAAGATCTGGCTCGACATCTCCAAGAAGGAGCAGGCCGACCGGCTCGATGTGCGGCGCAAGGATCCGCTGAAGGCGCTGAAGGTCAGCGATCTCGACGGCGAGGCGCAGAAACGCTGGAAGGACTATTCCAAGGCGCGCGACCAGATGCTGATGCGGACCTCGACCGCCCTCGCGCCCTGGTGGTGCGTCCACACCGACCGCAAGAAGGAGGCGCGCCTCAACGTGATCCGCCACATCCTCCACCAGCTGGCGCCCGGCCACATCAAGGAACACGTCGCCGAGCCTGACCCGCACGTGCTGTTCCGTTTTCACGAGGCGGCGCTGAGCGACGGCCGGCTCGAGGCGTAGCCTTCGCGCAAGCCGCAGATTTCATCGATCCGGCCGCCGCCAAATCGTGATTCCCGGCTTGCCCTCGGCGGGTCGGCGGCGCGAAGGGAGGCGCGTTTCACCCTTGCATAGGGCGGCCCGCGCCGCCGTCGTCCGTTTGGAGGATCGCCATGGAATACGTCCGTCTCGGAAACACCGGCCTGAAGGTCTCGCGGCTTTGCCTCGGCTGCATGACCTACGGCTCGTCGAAGTGGCGCCCCTGGGTGCTGGACGAGGCGGCGGCGATGCCCTTCTTCAGGAAGGCGATCGAGGCGGGGATCAACTTCTTCGACACGGCCGACGTCTATTCGCAGGGCGAGAGCGAGCGGGTCACCGGCAAGGCGCTGAAGGAATACGCGAAGCGGCACGAAGTGGTGCTCGCGACAAAGGTCAACGGGCCGATGGGGGCGGATCCCAACAACCGCGGCCTGTCGCGCAAGCATATCCTCGACGGCATCGACCGCAGCCTGCAGCGTCTCGGCGTCGACTACGTCGATCTCTATCAGATCCACCGCTTCGATTACGAAACCCCGATCGAGGAGACGCTCGAGGCGCTGAACGACGTCGTGCGCGCCGGCAAGGCGCGCTACATCGGCGCGAGCTCGATGTACGCTTGGCAGTTCATGAAGATGCTCAGCGTCTCGCGCGCCAACGGCTGGACGCCGTTCGTCTCGATGCAGCCGCAGTACAACCTCGTCTACCGCGAGGAGGAGCGCGAGATGCTGCCGCTTTGCCGCGATCAGGGGATTGGCGTGATCCCCTGGTCGCCTCTGGCTCGCGGGTTCCTGGCCGGCGGCCGTGGCGCGCCGGGCGAGGGCAACACGGAGCGCGCCCGCAGCGACGAGTTCTCGTCCAGGCTCTACTACAAGGCGTCGGACCACGCGGTGGTCGATGCGCTCTCCAGCCTCGCGCGCGATCGGGGCGTCACCAACATGCAGCTGGCGCTCGCCTGGGTGCTGAGGAACCCGGCGGTCACCGCGCCGATCATCGGGACGTCCAAGCCGCATCACCTCGACGATGCGCTCGCCGGCCTGGAGCTGAAGCTCAGCGACGACGAAGCGAAGATGCTGGAAGCGCCTTACGAGCCGAAGCGCGTCCTCGACCACGCCTGAAAACGCCGGTCTGCCCGGGGCGGGACCGGGCGCGGTTCCGCCTGAAGGATGGACCGGCGGGTCAAACGGATGGATGACTTCACCGGCGAAGGCCGATTAGGATCGTAGCCGGGAGCAAGCGCAGCCAGAAGAACAGACCTTGGCGTCACAGGCCGACATAGCGAACCGCGTGCCGATCACCGGGGCCCTGATGCTGGCCACGCTGATGAACACGCTCGATTCGACGATCGCCAACGTCGCGCTGCCGCACATGCAGGGCAGCCTGGGCGCCGCCCAGGACCAGATCACTTGGGTGCTGACGAGCTACATCATCGCCACGGCGATCATGACCCCGCTGTCGGGCTGGCTCTCCCTGAAGATCGGCCGAAAGCCCATGTTCCTGGCCTCGATCGCGACCTTCACGCTGGCCTCGATGGCCTGTGGCGTGGCTCAGAACCTGCCCGAGATGGTCGGCTGCCGGCTGATTCAGGGTCTCGCCGGCGCCTCCCTCATGCCGCTCTCGCAGGCGGTGATGCTCGACATCTTCCCGATGTCCCAGATCCCGATGGTGATGTCGATCTGGAGCGCGGCGGTGATAATGGGCCCGATCTTCGGGCCCTGGGTGGGCGGCTGGATCACCGAGAGCCTCACCTGGCGCTGGGTGTTCTACATCAACCTGCCAATCGGCATCCTTTCGTTCCTCGGCGTGTACATGTTCCTCGAGGGCGGCGGCGGCGGTCGGCAGCGCCCGTTCGACTTCCTCGGCTTCGGCTCGCTCGTCACCTTCGTGGCCTCGTTCCAGCTGATGGCCGACCGCGGCCCCAGCCAGGACTGGTTCGGTTCCCGCGAGATCTGGACCGAACTGATCATCGGCCTCGTCGGCCTCTGGATCTTCATCGTGCAGACGGTGACCACACAGAACCCGTTCTTCCACCGCGACCTCGCCAAGGACCGCAATTACGTGGTCTGCGTGTCGTTCGGCTTCTTCGTCAGCGCACTCCTGTTTTCGACAACTGCGCTCCTGCCGACGTTCATGCAGACCCTGTTGGGCTACAGCGCGCTGCAGAGCGGGGAGGCCAGCATGCCGCGCGGGGTCGGCTCGCTGATGGCCTTCCTGCTGGTGCCGTGGCTGATCCGGTGGATCGGCGCGAGGCCGGTGCTGCTGATAGGCATCCCGATCGCATGCTTCGCGCTCTGGGAAATGTCGCACTTCAACCTCGAGATGACGGCTATGCCGATCATGACCTCGGGGCTCGTCCAGGGCTTCGGCGTAGGCCTGCTCTTCTCGCCGTTGAACGTGCTGGGCTACGCGACCCTCAGCCCGATGCACCGAACAGAGGGGACGATCCTAAACACGATGGTCCGCAGCCTGGGTTCCAGCATCGGCATCTCGATGATCGAGGCCAGCCTCACCACCCAGTCTTCGCAGGCGCACGCCAGCCTCGCCAGCGGCGTCAACTGCGGCGATCCGGTGTTCAGCGGCCTGCCCGCGATGGTGAACCCGTGCGGCCCCGGCATCGCTGCGTTCAACGGCGAAGTGACGCGGCAGGGCGCCATGCTCGCTTACGACAGCATTTTCGCCTGGATGGCGCTGGGCGTGATGCTGCTGCTGCCGATGCTCGCGCTGCTGCGCCGGCCTCCGGCCGAGGCGCCGGCGCTCAAGCTCGAAGAGATGGCCGCGGCCGAATGATCCTGCCAGGTCGGCGCGGGACCAGGCCTTAGCGTCGCCGCATGATGCGCACGCTCTCCGCCAGCCAGGCGCGCCGGATCGCGCTCGCCGCGCAGGGCCTGGCCGCGGCCAGGCCCGGCAAGACTGTCACGCGCCGCGCCTTTCGCCAGCTCGCGCGCCGGCTGGCGGCGCTTCAGCTCGACAGCGTCAACGTGATGGTGCGCACGCACTACATGCCGGCGTTCTCGCGCCTCGGCGCGTACCCGCCCGCGCTGCTGGACGCCGAGGCCTGGGGCGAGCGGCCGACCCTGTTCGAATGCTGGGGCCACGAGGCCTGCCTCATGCCGCTCGACTTGCAGCCGCTGATTCGCTGGCGCCAGCGCCGGGCGCGGCGGGCCGACCAGGAGAAGACCGCGCACTTCAGGCTCGAGCAGGCGCGGCCTGGCTACATCGACTGGGTGCTCGCGGAGGTGCGCCGACGAGGCCCGGTGACCGGCGGCGATTTCGCGGACGGGCCGCGCAGGAGCGGCTGGTGGAACTGGTCCGACGGCAAGATCGCGCTCGAGTGGTTGTTCTGGACCGGACGCGTGGCGATCAGGACGCGGCGTGGCTTCGAGCGCGTCTACGACGTCGCCGAGCGGGTGCTGCCGGCCGCGGTGCTCGAAGCGCCCACGCCCGACGACGCCGATGCAAAGCGCGAGCTGACCCGCATCGCGTTCCGCGCGCTGGGCGTCGCCACCATCGCGGACGCGGCGGACTACTTCCGCATGCTGCAGGCTGACGTGAAGCAGGCGGTCCACGAACTGGTTGAAGCTGGCGAGCTCGTGAGGGTCCACGTCGAGGGCTGGGGCCCGGCCTGGCTAGCCGCCGGCGCGGCCCTTCCCAGGCGCGCCACGGGCGCCGCGCTGCTGTCTCCGTTCGACAACATGATCTTCGACCGGCGGCGCACTGAGCGGATGTTCGGCCTGCGCTACCGGATCGGGCTCTACACGCCGGCTGACCAGCGTGAGCACGGCTACTATGTCTATCCGTTTCTGATGGGCGAGGCGATCGCGGCGCGCGTCGACCTGAAGGCCGACCGCGCCGCCGGCCGCCTGCTGGTGCAGGCGGCGCACCTGGAGCCCGGGGCGGCGGAAGACGAGACGGCGGCGGGCCTCGCCGGGGAGCTGCGGCTGCTCGCCGGCTGGCAGGGTCTCGCCGACGTCGCCGTCAAGCAAAAGGGCGGCCTTTCGGCCGCCCTTTCACGGGAGATCGGATAGCGCGCGTCCGCTCAGAACGGAGCGACCAAGCGGCTCAGGGCCTGCGGGGGCAGCTGGCCGGCCAGCTCGAGGGCTGGGGCGAAGAAGCGGGCGATCCAACGGGCGATCAACTTGAACATGGGACCAACCTCTTGTGCGGTGCAATATGTTGCGGTGCACATAGGACTGGCCGGTTGCTTAGTCAAGGTGTTGACTAGGGAGGCGCCGTTTTGCCGCATTGGGTGAACGCCGATCAGGGTGCGATGCAGCATTTAGCCGACCCCCCGTCGATCGCTCGGCGCGCGGTCGACGGGGCCATCGCATCGCGCGGTCACGCCCCTTGCGTCACCGCGTGCAGACGGGCGTAGGTCCCGCCCCTGGCGACGAGCTCGCCGTGGCGGCCTTCCTCGACCAGCCGCCCTCCTTCGAAGACGAGGATCCGGTCGGCGCCGCGAATGGTCGATAGGCGGTGCGCGATGACGATCGTGGTTCGTCCCGCCATCAGCTCTTCGGTCGCCGCCTGCACCAGCACCTCGGTTTCGACGTCGAGCGATGAGGTCGCCTCGTCGAGCACCAGGATCGGCGCGTCGGCGAGGAACGCGCGTGCGATCGCCACCCGCTGCCGCTCGCCACCTGAGAGCTTGACCCCGCGCTCCCCGACAAGGGTCTCGTATCCCCTCGGCAGCGTGGCGATGAAGTCGTGCGCTCGGGCGCGCCTGGCGGCGAGCGCGATCTCGTCCTGGGTCGCGTCCGGCCGCGCGTAGCCGATGTTCTCGGCGATCGTGCGGTGGAAGAGGGCCGGGTCCTGAGGCACCACGGCGATCGCGCGCCGCAGGTCCGATTGGCGGACGAGGGCGATGTCCTGCCCGTCGATCATGATCCGGCCGCCCTGCACGTCGTAGAGCCGCTGCAGCAGCTTGACGAACGTCGACTTGCCCGACCCGGTTGGCCCGACCAGCGCCACCCGCTCGCCGGGGCGGATATGCAGCACGAAGTCTTCGTAGAGCGGCCGCATCGCGGACTTGTAGCGGAACGTCACGCGCTCCAGGTCGATCTGGCCGACGGTCGGCAGGAACGCCGCGGCCTGGGGAACGTCGAGCACTTCGGGCGAGGTCCTCGCGTAGCGCGCCACGTCCTCGACGTCGGTCAGGCCCCGCTGCAGCATGCGGATGTTGTCGCCCATGTTGCGCAGGTAGCCGCTCATGATCATGAACGTGGTGATCACGTAGCCGACCGCGCCCGCGTCGGCCTTTCCGGCCAGCCATTCCAGCAACACGAGACCGGTGAGTCCGCCCTGCAGCACGGCCAGCAGCAGGTTCTGGATCAGCCCTGTGGTGACGTAGCGGTTCCAGGTCACGAGCGTGGCGTTGCGCCAGTCGTGGGTCACGCGGCCGATGCGCGCTTCTTCGCGCACCTCGGCGCCGAAGCCCTTCACCGTGGGGTTGGACGAGATCGAGTCGGCCAGCGCTCCGCCGATCCGCGAGTCCAGCGCCACCGAGCGGCGGTTGGCCTTGAGGATGAAGTAGTTGGAGAACAAGATGTTGGTCGCGACGTAGAGCGCGACCATGCCGAGCGAGAACGCGCCGACGACCGGCCAGTTCTTCATCATCTGCACCGAAAGCACGGCCATCACGATCAGCGCCGGGCCGATCCACATCACCACCGAGTCGGAGACAACGTCATAGCCCCACATGGCGCGCGAGATGCGGCGCACCGTGGCGCCGGCGAAGGTGTCGGCGTGCCAGTCGGCCGAGAAGGTCTGCACGCGCCGGAACGCCTCGTTGGTCAGCTCCTCCATGTTGTGGGCGGCCAGCGGGTTCCAGAAGAAGCGCATGCCGATATTGCGGATGATCACGAACGCCACATACACGCCGATGAAGTAGGCCCACGCGGCCCAGGCTTCCCGGGCGTGGCTGGTTCCCCTCTGGATCGCGTCGATGATCGCCTGCGCGGCCTGTGGCATGCGGGTCTCGAAGGCGATGGAGCCCAGCGTGCAGAGCACCGTGGCCGCCACCGCCCAGCGCCGGCGCATCCAGTAGCTGGCGATGAATGCGAGCACCTGGCCATTGCCGAGCACGCGCGCCCGGTTGGTGTCGTCGTCCTCGTAATGATCGAGGCTCATGGGATGTCTCTTGCGGGTCTTGAGGAATGGGCGACCGCCGCCGCGCCGCGACGGATCGCAGCGGGAGCGATAGAACGCAGGCGCACAAGCCCCTGGGGGCTATGGCGGCTTGTCGGGGTCACGGGGGGAAGTCCTTCGGTCGGAAGCCTGGGAGGCGCCGGCCGGGACTTGCCTAAGTCAGAACCGGTCGGCGGGGCGGAAGCGGCGGCGCTTGGTCACGCGCGGCCCGGCGGGCATGTGAAGACGTCCAACAGTCATCGTGGCCCTCCTTTCCGATCCCGTAGTTCGTATAGGGCCCGAACCCTAGGCGCGGCCCCCGCGCAGCGTCAAGCGCGGCCGAACAACGTTCGCAACCTGCGAACGAGTGTGGCCGATCCGCCGCAGCCGGCGTCGCTCTGCCCGCTTTGCTGCTCAGCGCGGGGGAGGAGCGAGCCCTATTGCGCGGCGGCGCTCCGCGTGTTCATGCGCGCCGCATGCCGAAGGCGCGCCGAGCCCCACCTCTCAAGCGCAAGAGCCCCGTCCTGCCGGACGCGCGGCCGGCGAACTGGGTCGACCGGTTCGCGCCGCCGCGCTGGCGGCCGTGGCTGAAGCTCGGGCGCTTCGACCGACCGACCGGCATCTGGCTGCTGATGCTGCCCGGCTGGCAGGGGATCGCGCTGGCCGATGCGATGCAGGGCCGCTGGCCCGACCCTGCGCTGCTCGCCCGGGTGCTGATCGGCGCGGTGCTGATGCGCGCGGCCGGCTGCGCCTACAACGATATCGTCGACGCCGACCTCGACGCCAGGGTGGCGCGCACGGCCGGCCGGCCGGTGGCGTCCGGTCAGATCGGCAAGCGCCAGGCCTGGGCGTTCCTCGTCGCCTGCAGCCTCGTCTCGTTCGTCGTCCTGCTGAGCCTGAACCTGCTCGCGGTCGCACTTGGCGTCGCCTCGCTGGCGTTGGTCGCCGCCTATCCGTTCATGAAGCGGATCACCTGGTGGCCGCAGGCGTGGTTGGGCCTGACCTTCAACTGGGGCGTCCCGCTGGGCTTCGCCGCCGCCTTGCCGCTGCCCGGTCTCGCGCAGCTCGCCACGCACGCGGCCGCCGCCGCGCCGCCGCCGCCGGCCGTGGCCACGCCGGCGCTCTTCCTCTACGCCGCCGGCTTTTTCTGGACCCTCGGCTACGACACCATCTACGCGGTGCAGGATCTGGAGGACGACGCGCTGGCCGGCGTGAAATCGTCCGCCCGCCGCCTCGGCCGCGCCGCGCCGCAGGCGGTGACGCTGTTTTACGTCGCGGCCGTGATCCTCGCCGCCTGCGCCGGCGCGACCGGCGGCCTCGGCCCGCTCTACCTGCCGGGCGCCGGCCTCTATGCGGCCAGCCTGCTCTACCAGCCTCTGCGCCTGAAGCTCGACGAGCCGGCCCAGGCGCTGGCGCTGTTCAAGTCCAACACGCTCTCCGGCCTGCTGCTCTTCGCGGCGGTCGTGGCCGGCAACTGGCGGGGTTAGCCCGCTCCTCGCCTGCGCAGGGGGGGGGAGGGGGCAGGCCGCGCGCGCCGAAGCCGGCGGTCAGCAGCGCCGCCCCCGCGATCACCGACCGTGCTGCCTACGCCCCGTACACCCGTATGAATCGCCCGCCTCCCTATCCGCGCCGGCGGCGCCCTGAGCCGCTCGCCCACGCGCCGCAGTCAGCAGCGGCCGGTCCGCCGCCCGTGACCGCGCCGCAGGCGCTCCAAGAGTGGTGAGAAGGGGACGGCGCCGCCGCCCCGGCGCCGAAGGATGGCGAATCACTTACCTTGAGCGGCCCACAACATGTTGATGGCCGTCACCCTTGCGCAGACTAGATATAGCGGTACTCTCGGCGTCCGTCCTAGCGCCCACCCGGATTCGAAGCCGATGACCGCCAACGTCCGCGCCCTGCCAGGCCTTCTCACCCCATCGATCGGCTACAAGCCGTTCCGCTATCCCTGGGCCCACGAGATGTGGAAGCGCCAGCAGCAGGTGCACTGGATGCCCGAGGAGGTGCCGCTCGGCGAGGACTGCAAGGACTGGGCGGCGAAGCTCAATGACCGCGAGCGCAACCTCCTCACCCAGATATTCCGCTTTTTCACGCAGTCCGACGTCGAGGTGAACGACAACTACATGGAGCGCTACGGCCGCGTCTTCAAACCGGTCGAGGTGAAAATGATGCTGGCGGCGTTCTCCAACATGGAGACGATCCACATCGCCGCCTACGCGCTGCTGCTCGAAACCATCGGCATGCCCGAGAGCGAGTTCCAGGCTTTCCTCGAATACGGCGCCCTGAAGGCCAAGCACGACTACATGCAGGCCTTCGGCGTCGAGACCCACGCCGACATCGCCCGCACGCTGGCCATGTTCGGCGCCTTCACCGAGGGGCTGCAGCTGTTCGCCAGCTTCGCGATGCTGATGAACTTCCCCCGCTTCAACAAGATGAAGGGCATGGGCCAGATCGTCAGCTGGAGCGTGCGCGACGAGAGCCTGCACTGCGAGGGGATGGTCAAGCTCTACCACGCCTTCAACGCCGAGACCGGCGCTGTGACCAAGTCGGTCGCCGACGACATCGTCGACTGCTGCAAGACGGTGGTGGGCCTCGAGGACCGCTTCATCGATCTCGCCTTCGAGGCCGGCGACGTGCAGGGCATGACCCCGGCCGACATCCGCGCCTACATCCGCTTCATCGCCGACTGGCGCCTGCGCCAACTCGGGCTGCCCGAGGTCTACGGCGTCAAGGAGAACCCGATCCCCTGGCTGCAGAGCCTGCTCTCGGGCGTCGAGCACGCCAACTTCTTCGAGGCCCGCGCCACGGAGTACTCGAAGGCCGCCACTCGCGGATCATGGCACGGCGACGAGGGCGTATGGGCCAACTTCGAACGCATGCTGGAGAAGCGTGGCGCGGAGGGCGTGCACTAGTTGCTCCGCCTCCCCGGTCGGCATTAGCTTAGCCGTCACCAGCCAGCCTTCGGGGAGGCCCTGCCCATGCCCGCCTTGATCCGGCCCGCGGTGCGGGAGGTTCGTTCGCGCATCTTCGACTCGGCTCGGTGGGCCGGGTATCGGCCGCGAGAGGGGGATGTGGTGGTCGCCACGTTTCCCAAGTGCGGCACCACGTGGACCCAGCGGATCGTGTCGATGCTGATCGCGGGGGATGCGGCGCCCGCGCCGGCGCCGGGACCATGGTTCGACTTCCGGCTCGGGCCACCGGTCGGGGCGTCGCTGGCGCAGGCCGAGGCGGCGTCCACGCGCCGCTACCTGAAGAGCCACCTGCCCTACGATGCGCTGCCGGTCTATGAAGGGGTGAAGTTCATCCACGTCGCCCGCGACGGGCGAGACTCGGCGATTAGCTTCCACAACCACCTGCGCGGCTTCCAGGCGCACATGCGCGACGTGATCCACGCCGTCGGCGAGAGCGACCCGAAGTTCCGCGGCCAGCCGATGCCGCAGACGCCGGAGGATCCGAGCGCGTTCTTCAAGGGCTGGCTGATCGACGGCGGCGCCTCGGGCGATCCGGGCGCGTCGTACTGGGAGGTGGAGCGCAGCTATTGGGCCGCAAGGCGCGAGCCCACGATGCTGCTCGTCCATTACAACGACCTGAAGGCGGACCCTGCCGGCGAGATCGCCCGCATCGCGGCGTTCCTCGAGATCGAGCTGCCAGCGCCGGTGATGGCCGGGATCACGGCCGCGGCTTCCTTCGACGAGATGAAGAAGAATGGCGCGGCCATCCTCCCTGGCTTCGAGAACGTGTGGGTGAACGGCGCGGACACCTTCCTAAACAAGGGCGTGAACGGCCGCTGGAAGGGGGTCTACGACCCAGCTGATCTCGAGCTCTACGAGCGTCGCGTCGCCGAGGAGTTCAGCCCTGCGCTCGCCGCCTGGCTGGAAGACGGGCGGCTGGTCTCGGGCGACCCCGCGCTGGCCGACTAGGCGCTGGGCCACGCGTTCGCCGACGGCCCAGCGGTGGGCCGCTCCCCCGCACGATCAAAGGGAAGGCCTTGCGGCCTTCCCTGCGACCGGACGGAGAGCGCGATCAGATTGCGGGTGCTGCGGGTGCGAGCGGAGTCGCCGGCGCGGGCGGAGTTGCGGGTGCTGGCGGAGTCGCCGGCGTAGCCGGCCCTCGCGCCGTTGCCGGCGCCATAGCGGGTGCTGGCGCTCCTGCGGCAGGCTGGCACGGGGACGGAACCCAGATGTAACGCTGCTGGCCGGCGTCCCAGTTCCACGCGCCGCAGGCCTGCGGCGTCGCGGGAGCTGGCCCGGGCGCCGCCGCCGGCGGGCCATAGTCGTAATAATCGGGTGGCGGGTAGTCGTAATAGTAGTCGTCCCAGATCCAGGGATCGCCCCAGAACGGATCGTAGAAATCGCCCCAGTACCAGGGGCTCCAGAGCCCTAGACCCAGGCCAAGCCCGAGGCCGAAGCCGCCGAAGCCCCAACCCCAGCCGCCATAGCCCCAGCCGCCCCAGCCACGACCCCAGCCGCCGTATCCGCGACCCCAGCCGCCCCAGCCACGGCCCCAGCCGCCGCGTCCCCAGCCGCCGCGTCCCCAGCCGCCGCCTCTGAAGCCGCCGCCTCTGAAGCCGCCGCCTCTGAAGCCGCCCCCGTGGAAACCCCCACCGAAGCCGCCTCCGTGGAAGCCGCCGCCTCCGTGGAAACCCCCACCGCCACGTTGCGCCGACGCGACGCAGGGAACAGCGAAGAGGGCCGCGGCCGCCAGCACGCTGACGAGTCGTTTCATCGAAACCTCCGTTCCGGTCCCTCCAGACGTGATGTAATAGCCAAACGCGAGAGAGAGAAGAGGGACACTCGCGCAACAGTGGTGAGGAAAATCATATCGTCATGAACCCCATTTCCCGCATCTTGGTCGGCCCGCTCGCGGTCGCCTTTCTCGGACTCGCGATCGCTGGCGCCGCCCACGCGCAGGGTGACTATTCCGCCGCGCAGAGCCTGAAGCACCTGCACGACGCGCTGCACCTCACGCCGGCCCAGCAAACCGCGTGGGCGGTGTTCGCCGCCGCCAACGCGCCCGATCCACAGGAGCAGGCTCGCGAGGAGGCGGCGCAGAAAATGATCCCGACGCTGCGCGCCCCGCAGCGCGTCGACCTGACGATCGCCGCGGCCAGGGCCGACCTCGCGTCCCTGCGCAAGCGCGGGCAGGCGTTGAAGACCTTCTACGCCCAGCTCACGCCGAAGCAGCAGCGCACCTTCGACCGCGAGACGCTGGCGCCGCAGGAGCCGCAGCAGTAGCGGCCGCCGGCGCGCCGCCTCGAAAGCTTCGCCGGCCCCGGCTATAACGCCGCATGGGCAAGAGAACCGAGGCGGCCGCGGTGGTGGCGCGGCTTGACGCCGCCTATCGGCAGGCCGCCGCCGCGCTGCGGGAGGCGTTGCACGCCTTCATCCGGCGCGGCGAGGCGCCGGACCCGGCGCTGCGCGCCGCACACGCGTTCGCCTACCCGGAGCTGCGGATCGCCTACTCGCCGACCCGCTCGCCGCCGAGGCTCGCCCGCTCCTACGCCCGCTTCAGCCAGCCCGGCGTCTACGCGGTCAGCATCACCCGGCCCGACCTTTTCAGGAGCTACCTGACCGAGCAGCTCGCGCTCGTGATGGAGGACTTCCAGGTGGAGGTGGCTGTCGGCCGCTCCAGCCAGGAGATCCCTTTCCCCTACGTGCTCGACGCCGCCGACGCGGCCGCAGCGGACGTCGGCGCCCGAGAGATTGCGCGCCATTTCCCGACCACCGAGCTCGCCCATATCGGCGACGAGGTGGTCGACGGCGTTTGGAACGCGCCGGCTGACCGGACGCTGCCGCTCGCCCTCTTCGACGCGCTGCGCACCGATTTCTCGCTCCACCGCATCGCGCATTACACCGGCGCGCCTGCCGAGCACGCGCAACCCTATCTTCTGTTCACCAACTACCACCGCTACGTCGACGAGTTCGTGCGGCTGGCTTGCGCCGAACTGGCCAGGCCGGACAGTCCGTACGATTCGCTCTCCTGCGCGGGCGGCCTCGTCATCACCCGAGAGACGCCCGACCCGGAGCGGCTCGTGGCCGACGCCGCCTGGCGCCGCTACCAGATGCCGGCCTGGCATCTGACGACGCCCGACCGGCGTGGCGTCTCGCTGATCAACATCGGCGTCGGACCGTCGAACGCGAAGACGATAACCGACCACCTTGCGGTGTTGCGGCCGGAGGCGTGGCTGATGATCGGCCACTGCGGCGGGCTCAGAGCCACCCAGACCATCGGCGATTACGTGCTGGCCCACGCCTACCTGCGCGACGACCATGTGCTCGACGACGTGCTGCCGCGCGAGGCGCCGATCCCGGCGCTGGCCGAGGTGCAACTGGCGTTGCAACGAGCGGCCGAGACGGTCACCGGCGAGAGCGGCGACGCGCTCAAGGCGCGGTTGCGCACCGGCACTGTCGTCACCACCGACGACCGCAACTGGGAGCTGCGCTATTCGTCGAGCGCCAAGCGCTTCAACCAGTCGCGCGCCATCGCCGTCGACATGGAGAGCGCGACGATCGCC
>JAKAZA010000075.1 GCA_021816155.1 Pseudomonadota bacterium
CCCCGCTCGCGGTCGCGTCGGCCGCGAAGGCTCCGAGGCCGTAGGTCAGAATCGGATTGAGGTAACCCATCAGCACGACCGGCGTGGTCTGGTCCTGTTCCCGGAAGCGCCGGGCGAGGGCGAGGGTTCCACTCAGCGTCATCCCGCCGGCGAGCGCCCTCAGCGCCGCCCGCTGGATCGCCGGTCCGTCGGCCATCGGGTCGGAGAACGGAAAGCCCAGCTCGATGATGTCGGCGCCCGCGGCGGGCAGCCCGGCCAGCATCGCCGCGGACGTGTCCGCGTCGGGGTCGCCCGCCATGATGTAGGCGACAAAGCCTGCGCGGCCCTCGCGGCGCAGCTGGGCGAACTTCGCGTCGAGGCGGGCGACGGTCATGGGCGGAGCGCGCGCCCCTGGCCATGACGAGCGGAAGCGCGGCTCACGGCGCCTCTCCCAGCCGCGCCGTCACCTGCGCCAGATCCTTGTCGCCGCGTCCGGAGAGACCCAGCACGATTATCCCGTCCTTGCCGATCTCGTGCGCCACGTCGCCGAGCCGCGCCAGAGCATGGGCCGATTCAAGCGCCGGGAGGATGCCTTCAAGCCTGGCCAGCAGCTGGAATGCCGCGACCGTCTCGTCGTCTGTGGCCGAAAGGTACTTCACCCGGCCGACGTCGTGCAGGAATGCATGCTCGGGGCCGATGCCGGGGTAGTCGAGGCCGGCCGAGATCGAGTGGGCCTCGAGGATCTGGCCGGCGTCATCCTGCAGCAGATAGGTGCGGTTGCCGTGCAGCACGCCGGGGCGGCCGCCGTTGATCGCGGCGGCATGGAGTCCCGTGGCGAGGCCGTGGCCCGACGCCTCCACACCGTAGAGCCGCACGCTCTCGTCGGCGAGGAACGGGTGGAAGAGGCCGATCGCGTTGGAGCCGCCGCCGACGCAGGCGATGGCCGCGTCCGGCAGCCGGCCCTCCGCCCCGAGCACCTGCGCGCGCGCCTCCTCGCCGATCACCCGCTGGAGGTCGCGCACCATCTGCGGGTAGGGGTGCGGGCCGGCGGCCGAGCCGATCAGATAGTACGTGTCCTCGACGTTCGTCACCCAGTCGCGCAGGGCTTCGTTCATCGCGTCCTTCAGCGTGGCCGAGCCCGAGGTCACCGGCCGCACCTCCGCGCCCAGCAGCCGCATGCGCTGCACGTTGGGCGCCTGCCGCTCGACGTCGACCGCGCCCATGTAGACCACGCATGGCAGGCCGTACCGGGCGCAGACCGTGGCGGTGGCGACGCCGTGCTGGCCGGCGCCCGTCTCGGCGATGATCCGCCGCTTCCCCATCCGCTGCGCGAGCAGGATCTGGCCCATGCAGTTGTTGATCTTGTGGGAGCCGGTGTGGTTCAGCTCCTCGCGCTTCAACCAGATCCGCGCGCCGTGGTGCTCCGACAGGCGCCTGGCGAAATAGAGCGGGCTCGGCCGGCCCACGTAGTCCCGCAGCTCCGCCGCCAGTTCGCCCTGGTACGCAGGGTCGGCCTTGGCCTCCCGCCAGGCGGCCTCGAGCGCAAGCACGAGCGGCATCAGGGTTTCGGCCACGTAGCGTCCGCCGTAGTCGCCGAATCTGCCGGTGGCGTCGGGATAGGCCGAATAGTCGTTGGGCTTGAGAAGCTGGTCCACGGGTCTTGGAAGCGTCAGGCGCGCCGGGCGGCGGCGAGAAAGGCCTCGATGAGGGTCGGGTCCTTTAGTCCGGCGCCGCGCTCCACGCCAGAGGAAACGTCGACGATCGGCGCGCCCGAGAGCCGCGCCGCTTCGACGACGTTCCACGGGTCGAGGCCGCCGGCGAGGAACCAGGGCCGCAGGAACCGGCGCCCTGCTGTCAGGGACCAGTCGAACGGGACGCCGTGGCCGCCCGGACGGTCCGCGCCCGGCGGGGCCTTGGCGTCGAGCATGATGTGGTCGGCCACGGCCTCGAACTCGGCGATGCGCGCCAGCGCCGCCGCCTCGCCCACCGGCAGCACCTTGATCGTGCCCGCGCCGGTGCGCATGGCCGCCTCGCGCACCCGCGCCGGCGTCTCGCGCCCGTGCAGCTGGACGAAGTCGGGCCTGAGCGCCTCGCTCACCTCGCGCAGCAGCGCGTCCGTCGGATCGACAACCAGCGCCACGACCCTCGCCTTGCCTCGCGCCGGACCGGCGAGCCGTGCGGCGGCCTCGGGCGTCACGTAGCGCGGGCTCTTCTCGAAGAATGCGAACCCCAGGTACGCCGCGCCGTGTTCCAGCGACGCCGCGACGGTCTCAGGCGTGGAAAGTCCGCAGATCTTGGCAAGGGCCATGAGCGCACAGGTAGGAGAAAGGCGGCCCTGGCGCCAGCCGGCGCCGCGAGGCGGCTCAACGTGAGCGAAGCGCCCGCGGCTCCCAGCGGTAGACCCAGGCGGTCTCCTGCGCGCCCGCCGGCGACAGCTCCACCTGCATCACCGACGAGCGCGCGAACGCGTGCGCCGGGAGCGGCGGCTGCGCGGCCCGAGTCCCCACGAAAGCGGCGGCGCACAGGAGGACGAGCGAGGCCACGCCCATGTCGCGGCTCACCTGGCCGGGCCGGCGTCGGGCGAGCGCCTCGATGCGCTCGGCCAGCGGATGGCGTGCTGTGCGCCAGTTGCAGGCGAAGTCGGCGTCGCGCACGGCCGGTTCGCTGCGGAGGAGCGTCTCGGCATAGGCGCGCCGGGCGCGCGGCAGGCGCGACATCACCGTAGCGTCGCAGGCCAGCTCCTGATCGCGGCGGAATGCGCCGAGGGCGGCGTAGGCGAGCGGGTTGAACCAGCAGAGCCAGGTCGCCGCCGTGGCCAGCGCGGCGCTCAGCCCGTCGCGCCGGTCGATGTGCGCCAGCTCGTGGGCGCGGATCAGACGCCGCTCGCCGTCCGAGAAGCGCGTCGCGAAGTCGGCGGGCGCGACGAGGCGCGGTGCGATCACGCCGACCACCGCGGGGCCCGCGCGGCCCGCACGGGCGGCGGCGTCGAACCGCGCCTGACGCCACAGCGCCATCGCGATGCTGGCCGCCAGACCCGCCGCCCACAGCACCGCCATGCCGTCGGCACGGCCGGCGCCGTCCAGCCAGGTGCGGCCCGCGTCGTCCGCGGCGACGAGCGCGTCGGTCCAGCCCGGCATCAGGCCGCCCGCGACGGCGGCCGGCGGCAGCAGCCACAGGCCGTACGCGATGTGGGCGCCGCAGAGGCGCCGGGACAGCGCCCGCAGCGCCAGCACGAGGAGGATCGCGCCGCTCGCCGCGAGGTTCGCCCTCGCCAGCGTCACGATGAGGTCAGCCGTCGTCATCAAGCTTCTCGATCAGGGCCTTCAGGCGCGCGACATCGGCCGGCGTCAGCCTGCCGCGCTCCGAGAAATGGCTGACGAACGGCGCCAGCTCGCCGCCGAACATCCGGTCGAGGAAGCCCTGCGACTCGGCGGCCAGGTAGTCGTCGCGCGCGACCAGTGGACGGTAACGCACGCGGCCGCCCTCGCGGACCGACTCCAGCGCGCCCTTCTTGAGCAGGCGCCCGATCAGCGCCTTGACCGTGGCGTCGCTCCAGCCCTGGCCGGGCGCGGCGTCGGCGATGATCTCGTCGACCGGCGACGGGCCGCGCCGCCACAGCGCGTCCATGATCCGGCTCTCCGCGCCGCTGATCCGCATGCTTGACATCATAACTACGCGCGTAGTTTCCTGTCAAAAACTACGCATGTAGTACGGTGCGCGACATGGGCCGATCCGGCGGAGCCGTCACCTATTACGTCCTGATCGCGACGCAGGCGCTCTCCCTGGTCGGCAGCCAGGCGAGCAGCCTCGCGGTCGGCATCGCGGTGTTCCGGCTCACCGGCCAGGCGACGCCGCTCGCCCTCGTCGGCGTCTTCTGGGCGGCGCCGCTGGTCCTCCTCGGCGGCCTCGGCGGCGCCATCGTCGACCGGTTCGACCGGCGCGTGCTGATGCTGGCGGCGAACGTCGGATACACCGTCGCCAGCGGGCTGCTGCTGCTGGCGTTCGTCTCGGGCGCGTTCCGGCTCTGGCAGCTCTACGCCGTGACGACCGCCGACAGCATCCTCGGCGCCGTGGCCGCGCCGGCGCTGCAGGCGTCCGTCGCCATGCTCGTGCCGGATCGCCACCGCGACCGCGCCAACGCGATCCAGGAGCTGACCTATCCGGGCGCCGTCGTGGTCGCCGCGCCGCTCGCCGGCGTGCTCTACGCCGCCATCGGGGTCCCCGGAGCGATCGCGGCGGACATGCTCACCTTCGTGGCCGCCGTGGCGGTGCTCTCGGTCCTGCGCATCCCGATGCCGGCGGCCGGCGCCGAGCGGCGCCCGGCGTGGATCAGGGTCTGGCGCCAGTCGCTCGACGGGTTCCGCTACCTGGCCGAGACGCCGGCGCTGCTCGCGCTCTGCATCTACATCTCGCTGGTCAGCGTGACGGCTGGCGGATTCTTCTGGGCCGTCTTCACCCCCTACCTGCTCGACCGGGTGCACGCGACGACCACGTTCGGCCTCGTCTACGGGGTCGGCTTCAGCGGCGCGATCTTCGGGGCGGTCGCCATGGCGGCCTGGGGCGGCGCGCGGCCGCGCATCCACACGGTGATGGTCAGCATGCTGATCGCCGGCGCCGGCATCGTGCTCGTGGGCATCGCCCGCAGTCCGTTCGCGCTCGTCGCGGCCCTCTTCCTGCTGACCTTCGCGATCCCGTTCGGGAACGCGGCGATCACCTCGATCTTCCAGGGCCAGGTGGCGCCCGACCGTCAGGGCCGCGTCTTCGCCGCCATGGGGCAGCTGACCGCGCTTCTGGTCCCGTTCGCGACCCTCAGCGGCGGCGCGCTCTCCGACCGCCTCTTCGAGCCCGCTGTCCGACTGCCCGGCTGGCGTGCGGTGGCTTGGGTGGTCGGCGCCGCGCCGGGCGCCGGCATCGGACTGATGTACGTGCTCGCGGGGCTCTGGCTCATCGCCCTGACCGCGGCCGTCTACGCCTCGCCCTCGATCCGCCGCGTCGAGCTGGCGAGCGCCGCCCCGTGACTTGCCGCGCGGCGCGCCCTAGCTTCGCGCACGCATGGCCTACCGCTCGCTCAGAGACTTCATCGCCCGCCTCGAGGCCGAGGGCGAGCTGGTGCGAGTAGCCGAGCCGGTGCGGACCGAGCTCGAGATCACCGAGATCTGCACCCGGCTGCTGGCCACGGGCGGGCCGGCGGTGCTGTTCGAGAAGCCGGTGATGGCCGACGGGCGCGTCTCGCCCATCCCCTGCCTCGCCAACCTGTTCGGCACCGTCAAGCGCGTGGCGATGGGGGTGACGCTTCAGGGAAAGGACCGCGCCACCGCGGCCGACCTGCGCGAGGTGGGCGAGCTGCTCGCCTTCCTGCGCTCGCCAGAGCCGCCGCGCGGCGTGAAGGAGGCGCTCGATCTGCTGCCGCTCGCGCGCACCGTCATGGACATGCGGCCCAAGACGGTGGCGCGGGCGCCAGTGCAGCAGGTGGTCTGGCGGGGCGACGAGATCGACCTCGGCCGGCTGCCCGTGCAGGGATGCTGGCCCGGCGAGCCGGCGCCGCTGATCACCTGGCCGCTGGTAGTCACGAAAGGCCCGTCCGACGCCCGCGAGGACGACGTCAACCTCGGCATCTACCGCATGCAGGTGATCGGCAAGGATCGCGCGATCATGCGCTGGCTCGCCCACCGCGGCGGCGCCCAGCACCACCGGCGCTGGAAAGGCGCCGGCAAGCGCGAGCCGCTGCCCGCGTGCGCCGTGATCGGCGCCGACCCGGGCGTGATCCTCGCCGCCGTCACGCCGGTGCCCGACACGCTCTCGGAGTACCAGTTCGCGGGGCTGCTGCGCGGCTCGCCGGTGGAGCTGGTCCGGGCCGAGACGCAACCCCTGCTCGTCCCCGCCCAGGCGGAGATGGTGATCGAGGGCGAGGTGCTGCTCGACGAGACCGCCGACGAGGGGCCGTACGGCGACCACACCGGCTATTACAACGCGGTCGAGCCGTTCCCGGTGTTCCGGGTCACGGCGATCACCCTGCGGCGCAACCCGATCTACCTGACGACGCACACTGGCCGTCCGCCCGACGAGCCTTCGGTGCTGGGTGAGGCGTTGAACGAGGTGTTCGTCCCGCTGCTCCGCGCCCAGTTCCCCGAGATCGTCGACTTCTGGCTGCCGCCCGAGGGCTGCAGCTACCGCATCGCCGTGGTCTCGATGAAGAAGGCCTACCCCGGCCACGCCAAGCGCGTGATGCTCGGCGTCTGGAGCTACCTGCGCCAGTTCATGTACACCAAGTGGGTGATCGTCGTGGACGACGACGTGGACGCCCGCGACTGGAAGGACGTCATGTGGGCGATCTCCACCCGCATGGACCCGGCCCGCGACATCACGCTCGTCGAGCGCACGCCGATCGACTACCTCGATTTCGCCAGCCCCGAGTCCGGGCTCGGCTCCAAGATCGGCCTCGACGCCACCAACAAGTGGCCGCCGGAGACCCACCGCGAGTGGGGCCGTGAAATCCGGATGGACGACGCCGTGATCGAGGCGGTGACGCAGAAATGGCCGCGGCTCGGGCTGCCGGGCGCAGGCAAGCCGATCTGGAAGTAGAGCGCCCGCCGGCGAGACCTAGGCGTCCGCTTTCGAGGCCGTCCGCGCCGCCAGCGCCTCGCGGTAGGGCGTCATGTCCCAGTTCGGGTAGCGGGTCTGGGCGCGGGCGATGGTGGTCTCGGTCCAGTAGGGGTCGCCGGGCCGCTGAACGCCGAAGCAGGCGAGCTGTTCGGGGGTCGCATGGTCGAAGATGCGGGCCCAGGGCTGGGCGTTGTGGCGCTGCCAGGCGTGGAACGCGATGCTGTTGTTCCTGGCGTTCTTGTAGGTGACGGTCATCACGTAGCGGTGGCCGCCCGGCGCGGTGAGGTTGGTGCCGCGGTGCCAGATGTCGATGCCGTAGACGAAGAGGCTGCCGGCCGGCCCCGCGGCCGAGCGCTCGTAGGGCTTCAGCTTCTGCTGCAGGGCCGGATCGCCCGAGAGCGTGTCCTCGGGCCTGGCCACCTTGAGGCCGTCCGGGCGCGTGATGTAGTGGGTCGGGCCGTGCGCCTCGGTGACGTCGCTCCACAACAGGATGTAGGTCACCGAGTTCAGCGTCTCGTCGTCGGACGGCCCGGTCAGGGTGTGGTTGACGTAGTCGCAATGGAACGGCTGCTCGTAGTCGGCGTCGCCGGTGAACTTGGCCCAGGCCTGACATTGGTAGAGGTAGACCTCGTCGGTGCGCAGCGCCTGTTTGGCGAAGTCGAGCAGCGCCGGATGAAGTCCCGCGAGGTTCAGCGCCGGCGAGCAGTCGATCGGCACAGTCTGGATCCCGAGGAACTGCGCAGGGTTGAACTTGCCGGCCTCGCCCTCCTTCTTCTTCACCATCGGCTGGTCCGCGCCGTCGCGGTCGAACACGGCGCGGAAATCGGCCTGCACTGCGGCTGTCTCCTCGGGCGTGAAGAAGTTCGGGATGAGCACCACGCCATCGCGGCGCCAGGTCTCGACATGATCTTTGGTGAAGCGCTGGGTCATGCGCCCTCCCATAGCAGACTGCGGCGCTGGACTTGAAGCGGCGACGAGCCTAGAAGCCCGCCTCCCCGCGCGGAGGCCGTTCGAACCGGCCGCCGGGGACCAGGAAACCGCTTCGGCCATGGCTCGCCCCGCCCCACCGCGCCGTAACGCCCCCGCAGGGCCGTCGCAGCGCCAGTTGCGCGCCGGCGAACTCGTCCGCCACGCGCTGGTGGAGATCCTGCGCGAGGAGGATCTCGAGGACCCGGCGCTCGCGGGCGTCTCGGTGACCGTCACCGAGGTGAAGATGAGCGCGGACCTCAAGCATGCGGTCTGCTTCGTCGAACCGCTCGGTGGCGCCCACGCGGCGGAGGTGACGGCGGGACTGAACCGGGTGGCGAAGTTCCTGCGCGGCCGGCTCGGCCACGCCATCGAGCTGCGCTTCACGCCCGAGCTGAAGTTCGTCCATGACGAGAGCTTCGACGCGGCTGAGAGGATGAACCGCCTTCTCGCCGACCCGCGCGTCCGCCGCGACCTCGAGGCGAAGGACTGAGCGATGGTGCGAGCGCGCCGCCTTGCGCCGACGAGGGCGACCGTCCGCAAGGCGGCGGCGTGGGCCCGCGGCGTTCCTGGGGACGCCCATGGGACGTAGGCGCAAGGGCGACGCCGTCTCCGGGTGGGTGTGCCTCGACAAGCCGGCGGGCGTCACCTCCACGCAGGCGGTGAGCCGTGTGCGGCGCGCGTTCAACGCGCAGAAGGCCGGGCACGCGGGCACGCTCGATCCGCTGGCGACCGGCGTGCTGCCGATCGCGCTCGGCGAAGCCACGAAGACGGTCCCGTTCCTGATGGACGCGGACAAGACCTACCGGTTCACCGTCGAATGGGGACGCACGACGGCGAGCTTCGACCGCGAGGGCCAGGTCACCGCGACCTCGGACGTCCGTCCGGGGCGGGCCGAGGTCGAGGCCGCGCTCGCCGGGTTCGTGGGCGAGATCCTGCAGGTTCCGCCCGCGTTCTCGGCGGTGAAGGTGGATGGCGAGCGCGCCTACGATCTCGCCCGCGAGGGCGTGGCCGTCGAGCTTGAGCCGCGCCCCGTCGTCATCCACGCCGCGCGCATCACCGCCCAGCCCGATGCCGACCACGTCGAGATCGAGATCGACTGCGGCAAGGGGACGTACGTGCGCGCCCTGGTCCGCGACCTCGCCGAAAAGCTCGGCGCCTGCGCCCACGTCAGCGCGCTCAGACGCACCCGCGTCGGGGCGTTCCGCGACGAAAACGCCATCACTCTGGAAAAGCTGGAACAATCGTGCGATAGCGGCGACCGCTTGGAGGCGCTGCTTCCGGTCGAGACCGCGCTGGACGACATCCCGGCGCTGGCCGTGACCCAGGAAGACGCCTTCCGGCTCGCGCAGGGACGCGCGATCGTCCTTCTTCCCCGGCAGGCGGAGGCGCTGAAGGCGAGCCTGAAACCAGGCTCGCGAGCGGCCGCCGCGTTCGAGGGAGGGAAGATCGTGGCGCTCTGCGAGATGCGCGCGGGACGGCTCAATCCCACGCGCGTCTTCCACTGACACCCGAGCGGAGAAAACCCGATGTCGATCACGGCCGAGAAGAAGGCTGAGCTCATCCGCACGCACGCTCGCGGCGCCCACGACACCGGCTCGGCCGAGGTCCAGGTGGCGATCCTCTCCGAGCGGATCGCGAACCTCACCGAGCACTTCAAGACCCACAAGAAGGACAACCATTCCCGCCGGGGGCTGCTCAAGCTGGTCTCGCAGCGCCGTTCGCTGCTCGATCACCTGAAGAAGTCAGACGAGGCGCGTTACGCGGCGCTCATCAACACGCTGGGGCTGCGCCGCTAGGGAGCGCCATTCCCGCGCGCGCTGTTTTGTGCGACACCGTCAAGTAGCGAGACGACCGACGCGTCCGGCCCCGGCAGGCCGGTCGGGCGCGTCGCACGAGGCCGAGTTGGCCCGTCATTACGCCGAGGGCTCAGATGCGGTCCTCAAGGCGCCTGCCACGTTGGAGAGGACTCCCGGACCCGCAAGCACGATCAGCCGTTCCGCCCCTGTCCGCCCCCGAAGGAATGGGCCTTCGGGACGAAGAGAAAGATCACAACATGTTCGATATCAAACGTAAGTCCATCGAGTGGGGCGGTCGCCGTCTGACGCTCGAGACCGGCCGCATGGCCCGGCAGGCTGACGGCGCGGTGCTCGCCACCTACGGCGAGACCATGGTGCTGGCGACCGCGGTGTACGCCAAGAGCGCCAAGCCGGGGCAGGACTTCTTCCCGCTCACGGTCAACTACCAGGAGAAGTTCTACGCCGCCGGCAAGATCCCCGGCTCGTTCCCCCGCCGCGAGGGCGCGCCCTCGCAGAAGGAGACGCTGACCAGCCGCCTGATCGACCGTCCGATCCGCCCGCTGTTCGTCAAGGGCTTCAAGAACGAGGTGCAGGTGGTGGCGACCGTGCTCGCCCACGACCTCGAGAACGACCCCGACATCGTGGCCATGGTGGCCGCCTCGGCCGCGCTCGTCGTCTCGGGCGCGCCGTTCATGGGCCCGATCGGCGCCGCGCGCGTCGGCGTGATCGATGGTGAGTACGTGCTCAATCCCACCACCGACCAAATGAAGACGTCGGCCATGGACCTCGTGGTCGCCTCCACCGCCGAGGCGGTGATGATGGTGGAAAGCGAGATCAAGGAGCTCGGCGAGGAGAAGGTGCTTGGCGCGGTGATGTTCGCGCACCAGCACATCCAGCCGGTGATCGACGCGATCATCGAGCTCGCGGAGCACTCGGCCAAGGAACCGTTCGAGTTCGCCGTCGAGGACGCCGACGCGGTGAAGGCCAGGGCGAAGGCGTTGATCGGCGACGACCTCGCCGCCGCCTTCAAGATCGTCGGCAAGGCCGAGCGGCACAACGCCGTCGAGGCCGCGCGCGCGAAAGCGCTCGCCGCGGTCGGCAAGTCGGAGTCCAACCCCGACGGCATCGATCCCAACAAGTTCGGCGACGTCTTCAAGGAGCTCGAGGCCGACGTCGTGCGCCGCAACATCATCGAGACGGGCGTGCGTATCGACGGGCGTCCGGTCGACAAGGTGCGGCCGATCACCTCGGAGGTCGGCGTGCTGACCCGGGCCCACGGCTCGGCGCTGTTCACCCGCGGCGAGACCCAGGCGCTGGTGGTCGCAACGCTGGGCACCGGCGACGACGAGCAGCTGATCGACGCGCTCGACGGCAAGTACTACGAGAAGTTCATGCTGCACTACAACTTCCCGCCGTTCTCGGTCGGGGAGACGGGCCGCATGGGCGCCCCGAGCCGTCGCGACGTCGGCCACGGCAAGCTCGCCTGGCGCGCCATCCGGCCGCTGCTGCCTTCGCCGGAGGAGTTCCCCTACACGCTGCGCATCGTCTCCGAGATCCTGGAGTCGAACGGTTCGTCGTCGATGGCCACGGTCTGCGGCTCGTCGCTGGCGCTGATGGACGCGGGCGTGCCGCTCAAGAAGCCGGTCAGCGGCATCGCCATGGGCCTCATCCTGGAGAAGGACGGCTTCGCCGTGCTCTCCGACATCCTGGGCGACGAGGACCATCTCGGCGACATGGACTTCAAGGTCGCCGGCACCGCCGACGGGATCACCTCGCTGCAGATGGACATCAAGATCGCCGGGATCACCGAGGAGATCATGCGCAAGGCCCTCGCTCAGGCGAAGGACGGCCGCATGCACATCCTGGGCGAGATGGCCAAGGCCATCACCTCGTCCCGCGAGGAGATCGGCGAGTACGCGCCCAAGATCGAGACGCTGACCATCCCCACCGACAAGATCCGCGAAGTGATCGGCTCGGGCGGCAAGGTGATCCGCGAGATCGTCGAGAAGACGGGCGCCAAGGTCGACATCAACGACGACGGGGTGGTCAAGGTCTCCGCCTCGGAGTCGTCGAAGATCAAGGCGGCGGTCGACTGGATCAAGTCGATCGCCTCCGAGCCCGAGATCGGCCAGATCTACGACGGCAAGGTGGTGAAGGTCGTCGATTTCGGCGCGTTCGTGAACTTCTTCGGCGCCAAGGACGGCCTGGTCCACGTGAGCCAGATCGCCAGCCAGCGCGTCGCCAAGGTCTCCGACGTGCTGACCGAGGGCCAGATGGTCAAGGTGAAGCTCCTCGGCTTCGACGACCGCGGCAAGGTGCGCCTCTCCATGAAGGTCGTCGACCAGGAAACGGGCGAAGACCTCAGCGCCAAGCAGGACGCGGGCAAGGAGTCGGTGGAGGCGTAGGCGCCTCCGCAAGCGGCTCGCTCCGGTTCCCATGGCCGTCCGACGGCGTCGGCCGGCCACGGGAGGCGCCATGGCGTCGCCGTTGTTCGTGCGGGGCGCTCAGCCTGCCACCGCCGCCCCTCGTCGGTATCGCGCCAGGCCCAGCGTCCACACGCCCAGCGCCACGGCGGCGTAGGCTCCGGCGCCGCCGACCGCGATCGCGGCGGCCTGCCAGCTGGGCGCGCGCACCAGCTCCACCGGGGCCATGGCGACAAAGCCGGCGGGCAGCACGGTGAAGGCGACGAACTTGGTCCAGCCCGAGTAGATCGAGGCGGGGTAGGTGGAGACCAGCAGCGTGAAGTCAGCGAGGTCGCGCGAGAGGCTGCGCGCGCCGGCGGCCCAGAAGGCGAGGCTGGCGAAGATGGTCGTGGTGGCGAGCCAGGCCGCCGTGCCGATCAGGATCGCGGCCAGCGACAGGCCGGCGGCGGCCGGGTCGAGCCCGGCGCTGAACGCGAGGATCACGAGGCCGGTGGCGATGTCGCCCCAGGCGCTCGGGATCGAGTCGCGGGCCAGCAGCCGCAGCAGGATCGGCTTGGGCTGGGTGAGCAGCGCGTCGATCGCGCCGGTCAGGATTGAGCCGGCGAGGTCGCGGTAGCCGCCGAAAAAGACGCCGCTGGCGCCGAAGAGCACATAGACGATGCCGAGGAGCCGCGCGACGTCCGGCAGGCGCCAGCCGCCGACCTCTTTGAAGCCGGCGAAGAACAGGAACCACAGCACCAGCCAGAAGCCGTTGTTCACCGCCATCGCGCCGACCTGCAGCGCGAAGTTGGTGCGGTCAGCGAACGACTGCCGGATCGCGGCGAGCGCTTGCGCGGCGTAAGCGGTCACCAGGGCGCGCAGGTCGTCGAGGGCAGGCGCCATGGTCACACCCCCTCCCTCAACGTCTTGCGCAGGCCCGCGCGCCAGACGAGGACGGCGAGCGCCGTCAGCGCGGCGAGCCAGAAGCTCTGCAGCGCCAGCATCGTGGCGAAGCCGGTCCACGACGGCGGGCCGATGATCGCCGCGCCGGCGAAGGCGAGGTGCGCGCCGAACGGCGAGAACCAGGCGAGGCGGTACAGCCAGCCCGGATAGAACGCGATCGGCGCGAAGAGCCCGCCGAGGAGGAACGCCAGCTTCTGCACGATCAGCATGGGCGGCAGCACCCGACGCAGCCAGAAGGCCGTGAGGCCGACCAGCGTCAGCAGAAGGAGGCCGATCGCGGCGCCCGTGACGCCCAATGTGAAGACGGCGCCCATCGTCGGGACGCTCGGCCAGGTGCGCGCGAACAGCGCCAGCAACAGGAGGCCTGCGGCGCCCAGCATGACGAGGCGCGCGGTCATGAAGCCGGCCTGCCCGGCCAGCGTCTGGGCGAGGTAGGACTTCGGCCGCAGGAGGTGCGGCTCCAAGGCCCCGGCGCGGATGTCGTCCTCCAGCTTGAAATGCACCGCTGGGACCGAGAGCGTCACCCACTCCGTGACGCCGACATAGGTCCCGAGGCCGCCGGCGGGCAGGCGCGCCGCCAGCGTGCCGGGCAGCCGGTGCGCGGCGACCTTGTCCCAGAAGGTGATCAGCACCATCAGGCAAACGCCGTAGAAGACCGCGCGGCCGAGCAGCACCGGCGTCTGCGCGAGGGCCGCGGCGAGGCCCGCGCGGTAGGCCGCGCCGGCCGCGCCGGCGCCATCGCTCAGCCTACGGATGAAGGGCGGCGTAGATCTCATGGACCACCTCCTCCATCGGCGGGTCTTCCACCGTCACGTCCTCGATGCCGCCGAGCGCCAGCGCCCTGGCGATGACCGCGTCGACGCGCGTCGCCCGCGTGTCGATCTCCAGGATCGTGGTGTGCGGCTCGCTCGGGCGACGCGTCACGCCCGGCAGGTCGAGCGCCAGCTGCGGCGCCGCCGACTGCAGCGTCACCAGTTTGCGAGCGATGTAGCGGCGCAGCTGCTCGGTCGGCTCGTCGAGCACGATCCGCCCGGCGTTGATCACGATCACCCGCTCGCAGACGAGCTCGATGTCGCGCGTGTCGTGCGAGGTGAGCAGCACCGTCTGGCCCTCGGCCTGCGACTGCTCGCGGATGAAGTCGCGAATGGCCGCCTTGGCGGTGACGTCGAGGCCGATCGTAGGCTCGTCGAGGAAGAGCAGCTTCGGCGCGTGCAGCAGCGCCGCCACGATCTCGCAGCGCATGCGCTGGCCGAGCGAGAGCCGGTTCACAGGCTGGTCGAGCAGGGCGCCGACGCCGAACCGTTCGACAAGGTCGCCCTGGCGCCGGGCGAAAGCGTCCTCGGGCTGGTCGTACACGCGGCGGAGCAGGGCGAACGAGTCGCGCACCGGCAGCTCGGTCCACAGCTGCGAGCGCTGGCCGAACACGACGCCGATCTCGTAGGCGAGCCGGCGCCGCTCCTTCCACGGGGTGAAGCCGAGCACGCTCGCCTCGCCGCCCGAGGGCTCCAGCACGCCGCACAGCATCTTCAGCGTCGTGGACTTGCCCGCGCCGTTCGGGCCGATGATCGCCACGCGCTCGCCCGCGGCGATCTCGAACGAGACCCCGCCGACCGCTTCCAGGTGGGTGAACTGGGGATGGAGGAGCCCCGCCAGGGACCCGAGCAGACCGCGCCGCGCCTTAGCGAAGCGGTAGGTCTTGCGAAGCTCCTTCAGTCTGACGGCGGGGTTCATGGGGGGTCTCGAAGGGGGCGGGGCTGATGGCTTGGGACGGCAGGGCTACGGCGGCCCAATTCGGCGTCGCGCCGGCAAGCGGCGGCGAAGCGAATTGCATCGGGCAGGGCCGGCCGGTCCAGGTCATGCAGCGAAGCTCTTGCGGGTTGAGACTTGTTGTCTGCGTATCTGAACCGTCATCCGCCCGCAAGACGGCAATTTTTTCCCCGCGCGCGGCGGCTTGCGTGGGCCGACGCGCGAAGGGAGCCGCCGTCCGCCGGCTTTGCCTTGGTCTCGCCTCCACCGAACCGCCGGGCTAGGGTCGGTGCGACACCATCGCGGAGAGACCCCATGACCAATCTCGTCACCGTCACGGACGCCGGGCACGTGCGGACGATCCGCCTCAACCGGCCGGAGAAGAAGAACGCGCTGAGCCAGGAGCTGGCCTGGGGCGTGGTCGAGGCGGTCGATGCGGCCGCGAAGGAGGACAACGTCTGGGTGGTCGCTCTTACCGGAACAGGCGATGCGTTCTGCGCTGGCCTCGACCTCTCCGGCAGCGACCGTTACCACCCGGGCACGCCAATGGCCGCGCAGCTCGACGACCTCGGCTGGGTCAGCCACTTCCTGCTCGCCATCCGCAAGCGCTGCGACAAGCCGGTGGTGGGCGGGATCAACGGCGTGGCCGTCGGCGCGGGCCTCGGCCTGGCCATGGCCTGCGACGTGCGCATCGTGGCTCGCGGCGCCAGGCTCATGGCCGGCTACACGCGCATCGGCGGCTCGCCGGATGCCGGCCTCACCGTCACGCTGCCGCAGCTGATGGGCTACGAGCGCGCGCTGCGCTTCATGATGGAGAACCGCACCGCCAACGGCGACGACGCCGTGGCGTGGGGCATGGCCGGCGAGGTGGTCGACGACGACAAGCTCGAGGCGAGGCTTGCCGGCTACTGCCAGGAGCTCTGCGCCTGGTCGCCGATCACGCTGCGCCTCTTGAAGCGCGGCATGGCCCGCTCGCTCGAGACCACCGACATGGAGCAGCAGCTACGCTACGAGCTGACCAACATCCGGATGGCGTTCTCCAGCGACGACGCCAAGGAGGCGCGCAAGGCGTTCCTCGAGAAGCGCAAGCCGGTGTTCGTCGGCCGTTAGCCTTCCGCGCTACGCGCCCCGGGCGCCGTCCGCGGCGAATTCGTCAGCCGCCGGACGATACTGCGGGCCGCTGGGACCGCCGCGCTTCGCCGCCGAGAGGATACTGTTGAAGTTCGACCTCTTCTACCCGCTCTCCAAGTTCGGCTGGTTCCTGCTCGCGCCGAGCCACGTGATGCTCTGGATGACGATCGCGACGGCGATCGCGTTGAGCGTCCGTCGCGAGCGGGCGGCGCGTTGGCTGGCGGTGACGACGGCGGCGCTGTTCGTGCTGCTGAGCCTGTCGCCGATCGGCATCTGGCTGGCGCGGCCCCTGGAGAACGCCTACCCGCCGCCGGACCCGCCGCCGGGCCGGATCGACGGGATCGTCACGCTAGGCGGCGGGCTGGACACGAAGCTGCTGCTCGCCAGAGGAGGCGCGCCGAGTTCGCATGACGGCTTGGCCCGGCTGGTCTCGACGCTGGCGCTGGCCAGGCGCTATCCGTCCGCGCGCATTGTATTCTCGGGCGGGGCCGGCAGATTCGCGGACGCGGTCGCGGCCCGCCTCCTGTTCGCCGAGATGGGCCTCGATCCGGCGCGGCTGACGGTGGAGGCGGCGTCGCGCAACACCTTCGAGAACCTCGCCTACACGCGACGGCTCGTGCGGCCCGGGCCCGGCCAGACCTGGGTGCTCGCCACTTCGGCGCTGCAGACGCCGCGCGCGATGGCCGTCGCGCGCCGTCTGGGCTGGTCGATGCTCCCCTGGCCCACGGACTACGTCACCACGCCGCGCGGCGGTCTCGGGGACTTCCTGACCGAGATCAACCTTTCCGGACGCCTTGCTCTGGTCGACGCGGCGACACACGAGTGGCTCGGGCTCCTGATATACCGCCTGCACGGCATGGCGGGAGCGGCCCGATGAAGGCGCTTCCCAACCTGCTGACGGCCTCGCGCCTCTTGCTCTCGCTGGTGCTGTTCCTGGCGCTAGCGGCGGCGGGCGGAGCGACGCCCTGGTTCGCCGGACCCATTTCGGGGCCGACCTCGCTCGCCCTGGAGCGCTGGGCGTTCGTCGCCTTCGTGGTGGCCGCGATCACCGATTTCTTCGACGGCTGGCTCGCGCGGCGCCTCGCGGCGACGTCGCTCTTGGGCGCAATCCTGGATCCGATCGCGGACAAGATCCTCGTCGCCGCCGCTGCGCTCGGGCTGATGGCGCTGGCGCCCGACCCATCCATCGTGATCCCGCTCGGCTTCATCCTGTTCCGCGAGTTCGCTGTCAGTGCGCTGCGCGAGGTCTGCGCCGGTCGCGGCGTGAAGCTGCCGGTGACGCTGCTGGCGAAGTGGAAGACGACGCTGCAACTGCTAGCGCTTGGCGCCGAGCTGCTGACCGCCGCGTGGGCCGCATTCGGCCTGCCGGACGATCCGGGCGCCTTCGCCATCGCCGCGCATGCGCTGTTGTGGATCGCGGCGACGGTGACGCTGGTCACCGGCGTCCAGTACGCACTCCAGGCGGCGCGGGCGTTGCGCGCCCCGACCGGCGGCTAGGTTGGGGCGGATGCGGGCGGCGGGGTGTCGCCCGGCAGAGGGATGAACTCGCCGGAATCGAGATCGGGCAGCTTCATTCGGCCCGCGCGCCAGTCGGCCTTGGCCTGCTCGATCCGCTCCCTCGACGAGGAGACGAAGTTCCATTCGATGAAGCGCTCGCCGATCGGCTCGCCGCCCAGCAGCATCACGACGGCGGGGGTCGCGGCGGTGAAGGTGACCGGATCCTTGCCGGAGAAGACAAGCATCTGGCCGGTGGAGGCGGTACGGCCGTCGACCTCGACCTCGCCCGCCACGACATAGGCGGCGCGCTCGGAGTATTCGGCCGGCAGCTGCGCCTTTGCGCCGGCGTCGAGGCGCCAGTGGGCGTAGAACATGGGCGAGTGCGTCTTCACCCGGGCCTCGGCCCCGAAAGCCTTGCCGGCGATGAGCCGCGCCCAGAGGCCGGACCCTTCGTAGGTCGGAAGGTCGTCGGGACCGTGGTGCGTGAACGAAGGATCGGTCTCCTCGTCCTCGCGGGGCAGTGCGACCCAGGCCTGAGCGCCGTGCATCGCGCCGCCGGTTCGTCGCAGGCGCTCGAAGCGCTCGGAGTGGGTGATGCCCCGGCCGGCGGTCATCCAGTTCATCTCGCCTGGCGCGATGGCGATCTCGGAGCCGACGCTGTCGCGATGGGTGATTTCCCCCTCGAAGAGGTAGGTCACGGTCGAGAGACCGATATGCGGGTGCGGGCGCACGTCGACGCTCTTCGGGAAGCCGGCCTCGAAGTCGATCGGGCCCATGTGGTCGAAGAACACGAACGGGCCCACCATACGGTGCGCATGATGAGGCAGCACCCGCCCCACCTCGAAGCCCCCGATGTCGCGGCGGCGGGCGTCGATGACGAGGTCGATCATGGCTGCAGGCTCTCTACGTTCGTGCGGGGATATGGGAGCTGATCAGGCCGAGTGGAACGGTGGTGGCGTTCTTC
>JAKAZA010000076.1 GCA_021816155.1 Pseudomonadota bacterium
ACCATCGGCCGCGTCGTCGACCTCTTCACACCGGCAGAGTGCGACAACTACTTCACCAGCTGCGGATACGATGCCGACTGACCGGAATCCGCTCTAGCACCTCGTCCGCGGCCACCACCAGCGCGCAGGTCTCGGCCAGCGCGCGCAGGGTGACGCGCTGCAGGTCAGCGTCGTAGGCGTCGGTCGCGTCTGAAACGACGAACACGTTGAAATCGCGGTGAAAGGCCGCGCGGCAAGTGGCGTCGACGCAGCAATGGGTCGAGAAGCCGACAACGACCAGTGTGTCGACGCCCCGACCCCGAAGTCGCGGCTCGAGGTCGGATCCGTAGAAGGCGTCGTAGAGCCGCTTGACGACCTCGATCTCTCCGGCGGCCGGCGCCACCGCCACGTGGGCCTCGCCCGGTCCGCCCTCACGGCACAGCGCGATGTCGGCTGGCGCGCCGCCACGCCGCGCGTTGAGCAGCCTCAGGGCCCGCGAATCGGTGTCCGGCCGCGTCTGCAGACGGACGAACGCCAGGGTTGCGCCCGCGCGCCGTGCGGCGTCGGCCAGCGCCGCGACTCGCCCGAGCGTCGCCTGGGCGCCCGACAGGTCGGCGCCGGCGCGCGCGAGGGCGCCGTCCGGACTGGCGAAATCGACCTGTGCGTCGATTACGAGCAAAGCCGTGCGCGTCGGGTCGATCATTTGCGCCAGGGGCTCCGAAAAGCCGCGATATGAGTGGGTCATGCCTGGCGGGGGGGTTGAATGATGGCGGGCCAGATATGCTAGCCGGGACCGGGCGCCGGCGCATCGTCTCGCCGGCCGGGCGGAGCGCACCATGAGCGAGATCGAGATCAGGCCGCTGACGCCGCGGATCGGCGCGGAAGTGCAGGGTCTCGACCTGCGCGAGCCGCTGGACGCAGGGCGGGTCGCTGCGCTGAAGCAGGCGCTCGCGGACCATCTCGTGCTGTTCTTCCGTGACCAGCCGATCGACCACGAAAGCCACAAGCGGTTCGGCCGCTGCTTCGGCCCGCTCGCACTGCATTCGGCGGTGCCCGGCATCGAAGGTCACCCGGAAATCGTTGCGATCCACGCCGACGCGCAGTCAAGCTACGTCGCCGGCGAGGACTGGCATTCCGACCTGACCTGCGACGCGGAGCCGCCATTGGGCTCCATCCTCTACCTCCACACCGTACCCGAGAGCGGCGGCGATACGCTCTTCGCCAGCATGTACGCCGCCTACGACGCGCTTTCTCCGCGCATGAAGACATATCTCGAGGGTCTGACCGCAATTCATGACGCCGACCACGTCTACAGGCCCCTGTTCCCGGACGTGGAGCGAAAATATCCGTGCTCGGCGCACCCCGTTGTGCGAACGCATCCCGTGACCGGCCGCAAGCTGATCTTCGTCAACAGTTCCTACGTCACGCGCATCGTCGAGCTGCCGAAGGACGAGAGCGACGCGGTCCTGGCGTTCCTCTACGCGCATGTGAAGAATCCCAACTTTCAGGTCCGATTTCGCTGGAGCGCGCACGCGATCGCGTTCTGGGACAACCGTTGCACCCAGCACCTGGCGACGTGGGACTACTTCCCGCAGACGCGCTCTGGGTGGCGGGTGACGGTGGCGGGCGACAGGCCGTTCTAGCGCCAGCGCGACCTTGGCGCCGGCCTCGCGCTAGGGAAGGATCGCGCGCGAGGATGTCCGCCGCCGATCAGACACCGTTGAGGGAGAAGCCGCCGCCCGCCGAGGCCATGACGGCGTGGCGCTTCTCGACTGTCGACTATCCGAAGCCCGACCGGCGCCGGGCCTGGCGCGAGGTGCTGACGCGCCTGCGGCTGCCGCCGGGCGAGCCGCCCGAACAGGAGCCGTTCAAGGGCGAGGTTTCCTGCATCGTATCGCCGCTCGGGATGGATTTCGCGGTGATGTCCGCGAGTCCTCAGGCGATTTCGGGCCGCAATCCCAACCAGCCGGCCGCAGTGTGGCTCGCCGTGCTGCTGAGGGGCGAGGCGACCTTCTTCGACGGCGAAGCCACCGTCGACGTCGATGTCGGCGACATCCTGTACGGCCCGAGCGGCATGAACGCGGCGCTGAGTCTGACGACGCCGTTCCGCCTGTTGTTCATCAACGCACCGCGTGTGGCGCTCGATCACCGCCTGATCGCGCCACTCTCGCTCAAGGTCGGGCGCCTGCCATCGGCGCGCGGCCTCGGCCACGTGTTCTCCGGTCTGCTGCGCGCCACGGCCGACGCGCTCGGCGAAATGACCTCCGAGCAACTGCGGCCGATCGAACTCGCCCTCACCGAGTTCCTGGTTGCGAACCTCGCCGCCGAGGGCGCGCCGGCCTCGCGAGGCGGCGCCGGCGCGGCGCGGGCGGCCCACCTTCACCGGGTCTGCCAGACGATCGAGACCATGCTCGCCGACCCAGAGCTCACGCTGGAGAAGGTGGCCGAGGCAGACGGCATTTCGGCCCGCTCGCTGCAGAAGCTGTTCGCTGCGGCCGGCCAGAATTTCTCGACCTACCTGCGGCTGCGCCGGCTTGAGCGCTGCCGCCTCGACTTGACCAGCCCGATGTTCGGCAGCCTCTCGATATCCGAGATCTGCTTCCGCTGGGGCTTCAACGGCTCGGCCCACTTCAGCCGCGCCTTCAAGGATCGCTACGGCGTCTCGCCGCGCGACTACCGGAAGGGACAGACCGCCCGAGCCTAGGCGGCGGTTGCCGGCCAGAGACCCCAACAGCACGTCGCGGCGCGACGCACTTTTTTCGGGCGCGAGCGTTGACGCCGCCGCCTCGCCGATCAATGATTTCGCTCATCGAATTGCCATTCCGTTCAGCGAAACAACGTGTACGATCTCGCAGACGTCCCCGCTTCGTCATCGGACCTTGAGTCTGTCGACCTGATCCTTCGGCTGCTCGAACACCTCGCGGCGCAGCGCGCGCCGCGAGGTGTCACCGAGGTGGCCCGCGAACTGGGCATCTCCAAACCCAGGGCGCACCGGCATCTGCGCGCGCTCGTCCAGCGCGGCTACGCGCGGCAGGACGCGGCGACCGACGGCTACGAGATCGGCGTGAAGGTGCTGGCGTTGGGCGAAGCGGTGCGCGACCGGTTCGACGCGGCCGCCGCCGTCCGTCCCGTGATGGGACCGCTGCGCGAGGCCACAGGACTGGCGGTCACCGCTTCCGTGCTCACGGAAGGCCAGGTGACAGTGGTCGAGATGCTGCAGGGCAAGACGCTGATCGAGTTCGGAATCCGGCCGGGCTCGCAGCTCGACTTCCACGCCTCGGCGCACGGCCTGATCGCGCTCGCGTTCGGGCCGCCCGGCCTGCTCGACGAGGTGCTGGCGCGCCCGCTGACCGCCTGGACGGCGCACACCATCACCGATCCGGACGCGGTCAGGCGCCATGTCGAGACGGTGCGCCGGCAAGGCTGGGCGACTGCGGCGGACGCTGTCCAGATCGGCGTCAACGCGCTGGCGGCGCCGGTCTTCGACCACCGCGGGGACTGGCGCGGCGCGATCGCGCTGGTCGGCGCCTCGCAGTTCATCCCCGACACGCCGTCCGAGGAGCAGGTCGCCCATGTGCGGTCGGCCGCCGCAGCGGCTTCGCGCCGGCTGGGTTGGGGAGTGGTCTGACCATGGTTTCCTACTCGCTTGCGGTCGACATCGGCGGCACGTTCACCGACGCGGTCCTGCGCGGCTCGGACGGCTCGCTCGTGGTCGACAAGACCCTGACCACGCACCATGACCTTCTGGAGGGTTTCTTCCGCAGCGTCGACCTGACGCTCGCCAAGGCCGGCCTCGGCGCACCGGCGATCGACGGGGTGGTCGTGCACGCGACCACTGTGGTCACCAACGCCCTCATCGAGCGCAAGGGACCCCCGACGGCGCTGATCACCACGCGCGGCTTCCGCGACGTGCTCCCGATCCGCAACGAACATCGGTACGAGATGTACGACCCGCAGATCGAGTTCGCGCCACCACTGATCCCGCGCGAGCTGACGTTCGAGATCGACGAGCGGGTGCTGGCCGACGGCGAGGTCCTGAAGGATGTCGAGCCGGCGCAGGTCGAGGCGCTGATCCCGGCCCTGCGCGCCGCGAACGTGGCCTCGGTGGCGATCTGCCTGATCAACGCCTATCGCAACGGGGCCAACGAGCAGCGGGTCGCCGAGGTGCTGCGCGCGAAGGCGCCGGATCTGTACCTGTCACTCTCGTCGGGCGTTGCGCCGCAGATCCGCGAATATCCCCGCGCCTCGACGACCGCCATCAACGCCTACACGACCCCGATCACCGAGCCCTATCTGCGCGGCCTCGCCAGCGGCCTTTCCAAGGCGCAGGTGGCGAACCGCCCGCTGATCATGCTCTCCAGCGGAGGGGTGATCGGCGCCGAGGTCGCCGGTCGCAATCCGGTGCGGATGATCGAAAGCGGCCCGGCGGCCGGCGCGCTCGCCGCAGCCTACTTCGCCGAGCGGCTCGGCCTCGATCGGCTGATGAGCTTCGACATGGGCGGCACCACAGCCAAGGCCTGCCTGATAGAGGGCCGCAAGCCGCTGGTGACGGGCATGCTGGAGGTCGACCGGAAGTACCGCTTCTGCGAAGGCAGCGGCATGCCGCTGACGATACCTTCGATCGACATGATCGAGATCGGCGCCGGCGGCGGCAGCATCGCCTATGTCGACGATCTCGGCCTGCTGAAGGTGGGCCCCGAGAGCGCGGGCTCCGAACCCGGGCCGGCCTGCTACGGACGCGGCGGCATGCGGCCGACCGTCACCGACGCAGACCTGCTGCTGGGCCTGCTCGACGCCGACAACTTCCTGGGCGGCGACATGCCGCTCGACGAGCGAGCGGCCGAACGGGCGATGGATGTGCTGGCGGCCGAACTGGGCGTCTCCCGGGACGCGGCGACGTCGGGCATCTACCGGATCGTCGCCGAGGCGATGGCCGGAGCGGCGCGCGCCCACGCCACCGACCGCGGCGTCGACCACCGGGGGCTGCCGCTCCTGGCGTTCGGCGGCGCGGGACCCGTGCACGCGTGCGCCGTCGGCGAGCTGCTGCAGAGCGCGGCCGTGATCTTCCCGCCGCGCGCCAGCGTGCTCTCGGCCTTTGGCGCCCTGGTCACCCCGGTGCGCCTCGACCTCGTCAGGAGCGCGCTCGGCCGTCTGGACGGGCTCGACTGGGACGAGGTGCGCCGGCTGGTCGCCGAGATGACCGACGAGGCGACTGCCGCGCTGAGCGAAGCCGGCTCTCCGGCGGGCGGCGTTCGGCTGAAGGTCGGGGCCGACCTGCGCTACGCCGGCCAGCAGAACGAGGTCGGCGTGACGTTCGAGGATGATCCGGTGAGCGCCCGCGACGCCGAGGCGATCCGGCGCGTCTTCGAGGACGCCTACTTCGCCCAGTACGGCGTCAACCCCTCGCACGTACCGATCGAGGTCGTGAGCTGGCGCCTGACCGCCGAAGGTCCCGAAGACCGCGTCCACGCAGCCGGACCGTCCGGCGCCGGCGAGGGGCGGCCGATCCGCGAGGTCGCCGTGCCGCTCTGGCCGACCGCGGGCCCGGCCAAGGTCTTCGCCCGTCCCAGCCTCGGCCGTGGGCAGCGTCTGGAGGGCCCTGCGCTGGTCGAGGAGCGCGAGACGACGATCGTCCTTCCCCCCGGCTGGAGCGCGACGGTCGACGACGCCGGCTGCATCACCGCCAAGCGGAGCGCCTGATCCATGGACGGCATCGAACTCGAGATCCTGTGGTCAAACCTGATCGGCATCGTGTCCGAACAGGCCAAGGCGCTGCAGCGCATCGCCTTCTCACCGATCGTTCGCGAGGCCGGCGACCTCGCCAGCGGCCTGTTCGACGCCCGCGGCCGCATGGTCGCCCAGGCCAACACCGGCACGCCCGGCCACATCAACTCGCTGGCCGCGGCGGGCCTGCGCCTGGCTGAGATCTTCCACAACCGCCTCGTCCCCGGCGACATCGTCATCACCAACGACCCGTGGATGTCGGCCGGCCACTTCTTCGACATCACGGTGCTGTGCCCCATTTTCTGGGACGAGCGCTTGATCGGCTACATCGGCTCGACCATCCACCACACCGACATCGGAGGCTACGGCATCGGGGCCGGGGCCCGAGACGTGCACGAGGAAGGTCTCTGGATCCCGCCGCTGAAGCTCTACGAAGCGGGCGAGCCGAACCAGACGTTGCATGACATCATCCGCAGCAATGTGCGCACGCCCGACCACGTGTTCGGCGACCTCGCGGCGCAGGTATCGAGCGGCCGGGCCGGCGGCGAGCGGCTGATCGCCCTCTGCAAGCGGCAGGGCCTCGCCGACATCGAGGCGCTCGCCGACGAGATCATCGGCCGATCGGAAGCGGCCACGCGCAAGGCGATCCGGACGCTGCCGTCCGGAACGTGGCGCGGCGAGAGCCGGTTCGACGTGCCGGGCGGCGACATCATCACCCTGAAGGCCGCCGTCACCATCGACGCCGACGCCGGCGAGATCACAATCGACTTCGACGGCAGCTCGGGCGCCTCGCCGATGGGCATCAATGTGGTGATGAACTACACCCACGCCTATTCGACCTTCGCCGTGCGCAGCTGCCTCAATCCGGAGCAACCGAACAACCACGGCTCGCTCGCGCCGATCAAAGTGAAGGCGCCCAAGGGCTCGATCGTAAACGCCCAGTATCCCGTGTCGGTGAACGCACGCCATGTGGTGGGCATGTTCGTGCCGATGCCGATCCTCAAGGCGCTCCACCAGGTGATCCCGGACCGCGTGCTGGCGGAAGGATCGGGCGCCGTCTGGACCGTGCAGATCCAGGGCAAGCGCGAGACCGGCGAGGCGTTCACCTCGTCGATGTTCAACTATTCGGGCGGGATGGGCGCCAGACTCACCAAGCCGGGCCCGAGCGCAACCTGCTATCCGACCGGGGTGGCCGCGGTGCCGGTCGAGATCCTGGAAGCCGCGATGCCGATCGTGTTCGACCGGCGCGAGCTGCGGCTCGGCTCGGGCGGCAAGGGCCGCACGCCCGGCGGCGACGGCCAGGTGATCGGTTTCCACATGCGCACGAGCGAGCCGTGGCTGCTCAATGCGGTGCCGAGCCGGCTCGATCGGGGGCCCGACGGCCTGGACGGCGGCGCCGCCGGCGCGCCGGGGCGCTTCCTTGTCAACGGGAAGCCGATGTCGGAGGGCAAGAAGATGATGATGCAGCCCGGCGATGTCGTGGTGTTGGAGACGCCGGGCGGTGGCGGCTACGGCGCGCTCTGAAGGAGGAACGGGAAGCCATGGACATTCACGCGATCGACTGGAACGCCACGCCATGGGAGGCGGTGCGCGAGGGCGTGGAGCGCAAGGCCTTCTCCGGTGACGGCGCGACCGTTTCGCTGAACCGCCTGCAGCCCGGTCACGAGCCGCGCCCGCACGACCATCCGCACGAGCAGATCGTCTACATCCTGCAGGGCCAGATCGACTTCCATATCGGCGACAGCGTCACGCGGCTCGGCCCCGGCGGCCTGCTGGTCGTCCCACCGAACGCGCGTCACTGGGGCGTGGTCGTGGGCGACGAGCCGGTGCTCAACCTCGACGTCTTCACCCCCAAACGGGCCGAGTACGCGGCCTGAACAACCAGACACACCGGAGGGACCCGGAAAGATGACCACGCCCAACACCCTGATCTTCGTCGATCTCGCCTCCGACGACCCGGCCAAGGCCGGCAAGTTCTACGCCGAGGTGTTCGGCTGGCGCGACGACGAGCGGCCGCTGGGCGTCTTCCACCGCATGGTGCCAGGCGGCAACTTCATCAATCCGGACGGCTCGGAGAGCGAGATCGGGAACCTGCACCTCGGCATCTTCAACGCGGCCAACACGCGGCCGCACCCCGATCCGAAGGGCGTCGAGCCCCGGACGCTGGCGACCGAGGGGCGCAAGGCCCGGATCTGGATCCTGGTCGGCGACGGCCAATCCCACGAGGACATCCTGAAGCGCGCGACCGACCGCGGCGCCAAGATCCTCTGGAAGGACCACTACTGGAAGGAATTCAACGGCTTCAACCATGCCTTCCGCGACCCTTGGGGCAACGAGATCGTGCTCTGGGTCAAGGGCGGCGCAGACCCGCAAATCCCGCCGAACTACACGCGGGAATAAGGACAACCTCCTTGGCGACCGCCCCGCCCCCCAACCGCTGGCTCGCCTTCAGCTCGCTGAGCTTGATCTACTTCGTGATCTCGGCGGGCGCCTTCTCGTCGCTGGGCGTCGCCCTGCCGTCGATGGTGACGGACGAGAAATGGGATTGGGCCCAGGCCGGTTGGGGTTACACGCTGCTGGGCATCGCCTGCGGAGTGGCCAGCCTGGCGCCGGCCGTGCTGATCCGCCGGATCGGCGTGCGCGGCACGATGGCCTGTGGTCTGGCCGCGATGCTCGCCGGATTCGGCGCGATGGCCATGGCGCACGCGGTCTCGACCTACCTCGTCGCCACCACGTTGATTGGACTCGGCTTCGCGCTGGTCTCGACCGTGCCGGGCAGCCATGTGCTGACCGAAGTGTTCGAGCGCAGGTCGACCGCGCTGGGCGCCTACTTCGCCATCGGCACGCTGGGCGGATTCGCCGGACCGCTGATTTACGTCGCCGTAGAGAAGCTGACTGGCGGCTGGCGGCCCTACTGGTGGACTTTCGTGGCGATGTCGCTGGTCACGGGCGTCTTCGCGGTCATCGCCACGCCGCGTCGCCACGACGAGGCGCAGCATGAGACGCGCGCCCCTGAGCAGGTGGGACCGGGCGAGATGATCGAGGGGCTGCACGACTGGACGGTGCGGCGCGCGCTGATGACGCCGCAGTTCTACGTGATCTTCGGCGTCTACACGACGTACCTGCTGATCAACACCACCTGCCATGCGTTCGGCGTCGAGCACCTGATCGAGCGGGGCGTGTCCAAGGCCGACGCGGCGATGATGCTCAGCCTCGAAGCGCTGATCGGGGTCGCCGTGTCGCTGCTCGGCGGCTGGTTCGGCGAGCGCGTTTCCACCAAGAAGCTGATGCTGGTGTGCATGGGGGCCGTGGCGATCGGTCAGTTCGCCCTCGCCGAGGCCAGCGACTGGCGGCTAATGACCGTGTTCTCGGTCGGCGTCGGAATCGGCTACGGACTCTCTTTCACCCCGCCGACGGTGATGCTGCTGAAGTATTTCGGCAAACGCGCCAACCTCGAGCTGTTCTCGATCATGTGCCTGATGTCGACCGTGGCCGCCGCCGGCCCGGCGTTCGGCGGCTGGGCGAAGGACACTTTCGGCAGCTTCGAGGGCCTGTTCCTGGTCTGCGGCGCGATCACGACGGCGATGTTCGTCGCGACCCTGCTGCTGCGCCCGCCGGTGCTCAAGCAGGCGCCGGCCCCCACCCCTGCGCGAGCAGCCGCCGAATGACGCAAGCCACCGCACCGCTCGAGGCGGACCTGCTCATCGCAGGCGCCACCGTCATCACGATGAACGCTGCGCGCGAGGTGATCGCCGACGGGGCGATCGCGATCCGCGGCGACCGCATCGCCGCCGTCGGCCGCCGCGCCGACCTGGAGCGCTCGGTGAGGGCCAACCGCACGCTCGATGGCCGGCGCTTCGTGGCGACACCGGGTTTCGTGGACGCGCACATACACATAACCGCCGATCCGCTGACCCGCGGATTCGCTCGCGGCGGTCCGGATGACAGCTGGTCGGACCGGCTGCTGAAGTGGGTGATCCCGATCTTCCGCAGCCAGACGCCGGACGACGAGCGCCTCGCGGCCCAGTGCGCCGCGCTCGCCATGATCCGCTACGGCACGACGACGTTCCTCGAGGCCGGGACCGTCTCGCACCTCGACGCGACCATGGAGGGTCTGGCGGCCACCGGAATCCGCGGCCGCGTCGGCGAGTGGGTCGAGGGTCGCTCGCGTGGCTCGCCGGACGAACAGGCCAAGGCGTCGTCCGCAGCGATCGCGGTGCTCCGCTCCGAGATCGAGCGCTATCCGGACGACGGCGGCCTGCTCGCGGCGTGGCCCGTGCTCGTCGGCCATTCGACCAACTCCGACGACGTCTGGCGCGCAGCCAAGGCGCTGGCCGACCAGCACGGCGTGCGCGTCTCAGCCCACATGAGCCCGCGTTCCGGCGACCCCGAGTGGTACCTCGCCAACACCGGCCGCCGGCCCGTCGAGCATCTGGAGGCGATCGGCGCGCTCGGCCCGAACGTGGCGCTCACGCACCTCGCCTGCATCGACGAGGCCGAGCTCGCGGCGCTGAAACGGACCGGCGCACACGCGATCCACTGCGCCCACGCCGCCTTCCAGGGCGGTTTCGGCCTCTCTCGGACGGGCCTGTTCCCGGAGATGATCGAGGCCGGCGTCAACGTGATGCTGGGCACCGACGGGGTTGCCGCGGACATCCTCTCGTCGGCGCGGCTGATGGGCAGCGTCTTCCGCGACGCACGCCAGGATCAGGAGCTGTTCCCGCCGGGCCAGATGCTCGAGCTGGCGACCCTGAACGCCGCTCGCGGGATGGGCCTTGAGCACATGATCGGGTCGCTCGAAGCCGGCAAGAAGGCCGACATCGTCTTGCACGACACAGACCTGCCCGAATGGGGCCCGGTGTTCGACGCGCCGGCGCAGCTTGCGCTCAGCGCGCCGCCGCACGGCGTGCACAGCGTCTGGGTCGACGGCGCGCAGCTCCTGGACGGCGGCCGCTCGACCGTCCTCGACGAAGAGCGGTTGCTCGCCGATGCGCGACAGGCGGGCCTCGCGCTGATCGCCCGCACCGGGCTTGCGAACCGCACCTCCTGGCCGGTGATCCGATGAGCGCCTCGCCGCCAACCCCGCAGGACTGGCGCTGGGCGATGGGCTATTTCCCCACCGGCGTCACGATCGTGACCACCTGGGACGGCGACGAGCCGGTCGGCTCGACCATCAACGCCTTCTGCTCGGTCTCGCTCGAGCCCCCATTGCTGCTCATCTGCCTCGACTTCAAGAACCCGATCCGCGAGCCGTTCGAACGCGCGCGCATTTTCGGGGTCAACATCCTGCCGCAGGATGGTCTGCCGATCGCCCAGAGGTTCGCGCGAGAGCCGCTGGGCGGCCGTTTCTGCGAGTTTCCCTACCGGGCCGCGCCGGGCGGCGCGCCGCAGCTGGCGGCCGCGCCCGTGTTCATCGACTGCGCGCTCGAACAGCTGCACGCCGCCGGAGACCACCTGATTGCCGTCGGCCGCGGGCGCCGAGTCGAGCACGCGCCCGACGTCAGCCCCCTCCTCTACCATCGCGGCCAGTTTCCGAGGCTCGACGGGGGCGTCTGAGCAGGCTGCGGACGGGCGCGCACTCGAAAGCGATCGTGCGCATTTGGGCAAGTCCCTAGGCGTCCCCGATGTTAGCGTCTCCATTGGTGCGGAGGACTTGCCGCTTGTCCGAGGGGCAGGTCGAAGGGAGAGGGAACACGATGGCGACACAGCACTCTGTCGGTCCCAAGCGGTCCACGTGGACGCACATCGCGCTGTGCGTCAAGGATATCGACAAGTCGATCGGCTGGTACGAACGCTTCACGCATCTGAAACTGCTTCAGCGCGGCGAAGACAACGACGGGAAGAACGCCTGGCTGGGCGACTCGACCCAGACCGACTCGCCGTTCGTATTGGTGCTCGGCCAATTCTTCGAGGGCCACGATCCGTTCGCGCCCGCGCCGCATCTGCCGATGGGCCCATTCGCCCACATCGGCATCGAGTTGCCGACCAAAGAGGGCGTCGACGAGGTTGCGGGCCGCGCGAAGGCGGAAGGATGCCTGGCGCTCGGGCCGCTGCAGATGCCCAAGCAGATCGGCTACGTGTGCTTCATCAAGGATCCGGACGGCAACACGGTCGAGTTTTCGTATGACCAGGGCGTCTACGAGAAGGCGCGCGACGTGTGGGGCAAGGCGGTGGCCGCCGGATGAGGCCTGCGGGGCGTCCGTCGCGAGGCGCGCCGCCCCGGGACCGGTGAGTGGCGCTTTGCGCCAGGTTGCGGATCGCAAGCTCGTCCGAGCTGTATCGGAGTACTTCTCACGCGACAGCGGTGTGAAGACGATCAATTTCGGTCAAAACTGACTTTCGAGTCGTTCACTCGACAGTGTTGCTGGCGCGTTTCTCAATCCAGGAACGCACAGGCATGCTGCGAATTCACCACACTTTTTGAAACACTCCGTCAGAAAGCTGCATAAAATTTGACGCATTGCGTGAAGCGCGAGATTAAGTTCTCAGCGACTTGCTGCAGAATGACCCGGGGAGACGGTTAGGCGCACCGGGCGGGCTTCCGCAGCAAGCCCCGCCGTGAAAGCGTACCCATCCATCGGGACAATAAGCGCCAAGAGAAAGAGGGGGCCATGTTCGACCGAAAGCTGCGTCTGCGACGCATCCTTATCGCCACCACTTGCCTGGTTACGTCGGCGGCGCTCGCGCCGCTCGCCGCCCACGCCGACGACGCCACGGCGGCCGCGCACGCCGGCGCCGCAACCGCCAGCGGCTCGGGCGCGGTCGCAGAGGTCGTGGTCACCGCCGAGCGGCGCGAGGAAAACATCCAGCGAGCGCCGATCGCGATCAGCTCGGTCAGCGCGCGTCAGCTCGACGCATCGTTCGTGAACAACGTACGAGACCTCAACGGAACCATCCCGAGCCTGGAGATCACCAAGGCCGCCGGCTTCGAGAACCTCGTCACCATCCGCGGCGTCGGCTCCGAGACGCCGGAGAACTCGCTGACCACCGTGCCCGGGGTCTCGGAGTTCATCGACGGGGTCTACATCGCTAACAGCATCTCGCTCGACCAGACCCTGTTCGACATCAACAACGTCCAGGTGCTGCGCGGGCCGCAAGGCGCCCTCTACGGCGAAAGCTCTATCGGCGGGGCGATCATTCTCAACACGAACCAGCCGAAGCTGAACACCACCGACGCGGCGTTCGACTTCAGCGCCGGCACCTACAGCCTCTTCCGCGAACGCGGCGAGGTGAACATCCCGGTGGGCGACGACGTCGCCATCCGGATGTCGGTGCAGAAGTTCGACCACGCCGGCTTCACCAACGACCTGGCTATCCCCGGCTTCCGACTCGACGACCAGCACGACGTCAGCGGCAAGATCGCGGTGCTGTGGAAGCCCAACGACCAGTTCACCGCGACCGTCACCGCGCAGGGCTACTACGCCGACCAGAACGGCGACGCCCAGAAGAGCATCAACGACCCGACGCCAGGCGCCTGGGCGGTGTACCAGGACTACCCCGGACACTTCCGGCTCCAGAACGACCTGTTCCACGTCAACCTGGAACTGGACGAGCCGAACTACGTGATCAAGTCGGTGACGGGCTACCAGTATCTGGCGCAGGTGCAGCAGGAGGACTCGTCGCGCAGCGCGTTCAGCCTGACCGGCGAATACGACGACGTCGCGGCCTGGAACACCACGGTCAACAACTTCACCGAGCAGTTCGACATCCAGTCACCCGGCGGCGCGCGGCTCGAGTGGGACGCCGGCGCCTTCTATATGAATCAGACCAGCCACCAGTTCGTCGCCGAGTTCGAGTGCACCACCAATCCGTTCTCCGGCCCGTGCGCGGCGCCAACGCCCGGCCAACTGGTCGTCAAACCCAACATTCAGCAGAGCCCGCCATCCAACCTCGCCTATGGCAACGATTCGCACGCCGTGCACTGGACGGCGGCAGGCTATGGCCAGGCGACCTACCACGTCACCAGCCAGCTCCGGGTCACCGGCGGCATCCGCTACAACTACGACTACGACGCCGACCCGAGCTTCAACTTCTCGGCTTTCGGCAAAAGCTTCGCGGACAATTCCGCGACGACCGGAGAGGTGACGTGGCGTCTCGAAGCCGACTACGACCTGACGCCCAGCAACATGCTCTACGTGAGCAATGCCCGCGGCTACAAGCCGGGCGGCGCCAACGGGTCCTACGGCCAGGCCGTCGTACCCCTGACCTTCAAGCCCGAGACCAACACGGCCTTCGAGGTCGGTTCGAAGAACATGTTCTTCGACAATACGCTCCGCTTCAACGCAGACGTCTTCTACTATATTCATAATAACTTCCAGTACATCGAAACCGACCCGATCCCGTTCGACGGCGGCATCTCCAACGTGCCGCGGGTCGACGACTACGGCGCGGAGTTCGAGGCCGACTACACCTCGCCCGACGGCAAGCTGAACATCACCAGCAACCTGTCACTGGAGCGAGGCACGGTCGTGGGCAATTACAGCACCATCGACTCCACCATCGCCAACAAGCTGGAGGGCGTGAACTTCTCCGGCTCCAACCAGGTGAACTTCGCCACCTTCACGCCGACAGGGCCGTGCGCCTTCTTCGGCGCCTATGGAAACCCTGCCTGCTGGAAGGCCGTCGAAGCGGCCGCGACCAACATCAACGGCAAACAGCCGCCGGACATGCCGAACGTCTCGGGCTCGGTCGCGGTCTCATACCGCATCGACACCTCACTCGGGCCGTTCACCCCGAGGGTGGAGGTGGTCTATCGCGGCAGCGAGTGGGCGCGGATCTTCAACGACCCCATTCTCGACCAAGTGCCCGCCTACACTGTCGTCAACCTAAATCTCGACTTCGTGCCCGCCAATAACGACCACCTTAGATTCTCGCTGGCCGCCACAAATATCGGCAACGTCGCGGGGATCAATTCCCGCTATACAGACCCCTACGGCACGTTCACCACCAGCGACCAGTACATCGCACCGATGCAGATCATCGGCACGGTCGCCTTGAAGTACTGACGCGGCGCGCGGGACCGGCGACCTACGTCCGGTCCCGCGGGCTTGTCCAAATCCATGCCCGCATTCGACCGCCTTTCCCTTACCGAGATCGCCGCCGAGGTCGGAGGCGGGCGCCTGCGCGCTGTCGACGTCGTCCGCGAGGCGCTGGCCAGGGTGGCGGCCTACGAGGCCATCCAGCCGGGCGTCTGGATCACCCGCGCCGCCGAGGACGACGTGCTGGCCCAGGCGCGCGCCGTCGACGCGCGGGTCGCGGCCGGCGAGCGCCCCCCGCTCGCCGGCGCGCCGTTCGCGGTGAAGGACAACATCGACGTCGCGGGGCTGCCGACCACGGCCGCCTGCCCCGCATTCGCCTACGAGCCCGCGGCGAGCGCGCCTGTCGTGGATCAGCTGGTCGCGGCGGGCGCGGTCGTCATCGGCAAGACCAATCTCGACCAGTTCGCCACCGGTCTCGTCGGGACCCGAACCCCCTATGGCGCCTGTGGCTCGGTCTACAACCGCGCGTACCTGGCCGGCGGTTCCAGCTCGGGGTCGGCGGTGGCGGTGGCGGCGGGACTCGTATCCTTCGCGCTCGGCACGGACACGGCCGGCTCCGGACGTGTTCCGGCTGCGTTCAACCATCTCGTCGGCCTGAAGCCGACGCCCGGCCGTTGGAGCACGCGCGGCGTTGTTCCGGCGTGCCGCAGCCTCGACTGCGTCACCGTCTTCGCGTCGTCCGCCACCGACGCTGCGCTGGTCGACGCGGCGGCGGCCGGTTTCGATCGCGACGATCCCTATTCGCGCCGTGATCCCACGCTGCCGGGCCGCGGGATCGCCGTGATCGGCCTGCCGCGCGCCGACCAGATCGACTGGCTCTCCGACAGCGAGGCGCCGAGACTGTTCGAAGCCGCCGTCGAGCGCACGCGCGCCCTGGGCGTGCGTCTGGCCGAGGTCGACATCGGACCGCTGCTCGAGGCCGCGGCCCTGCTCTACGACGGCCCCTGGGTGGCCGAACGCACCGCTGCCGTCGAGCGCCTGCTGCGCTCCCAGCCGAGGGCCATCGATCCAACGGTGCGCGCAATCCTGCAGGGCGGACTGGCGCTCTCCGCAGTGGACGCATTCCGGGGCGAGTACGCGCTGCGCGCCTTGCGGCGCGAGGCCGAGGGTCTGTGGGAATGCGTCGATGCGCTGCTGCTGCCGACCACCGCGACCACCTACCGGGTGCGCGAGGCCCTGGCCGAACCGTTCGCGTTGAACGCTAGCCTTGGCCGCTACACCAATTTCGTGAACCTCATGGACATGAGCGCAGTCGCGGTCCCCGCCGGGTTTCGCGACAACGCCACGGCGTTCGGCGTCAGCTTCATCGGTCCGGCCTGGACCGACATGCGGCTGCTCGACTTGGCGCGCCGATACGAGGAGATACTGCCCATGCCGCAACCCCCGCCGCTCGACACCGCGGGCGTGTCGCCGACCGTAAGGCTCGCGGTGGTCGGCGCGCACCTGGCTGGCATGCCGCTGCACTGGCAGCTGACCTCCCGCGACGCGCGACTGGCGAGACGATGCTGCACCGCCGCGGCCTACAGGCTCTACGCGATGGCGGCCCAGACGCCGCCCAAGCCGGCGCTCGTCCACGTGGGCGAAGGTGGCGCGGCGATCGAGGTCGAGGTCTACGAATTGGACGTGGCGCAGTTCGGCGGCTTCGTCGCCGATGTCCCGCCTCCGCTCGCCATCGGCACGGTGACCCTGGAGGACGGCGCCGACGTGAAGGGGTTCGTGGCCGAGCCCCGGGCGCTCGCCGGCGCCGAGGACATCACCGCGCTGGGCGGATGGCGCGCCTACATGGCGACGCATGGCCCGGCCGCGTAGATTGCAGACGATGGCTGCAACCTTTGATGCGCGAACGGGCAAGACCGGCGCCCCTTGTGCGCCTACTAGCCGGCGCGACCGACAGAAGGACGCTCCGTGCCACCCGATATCCTGACCGACGCCTTCTTCGAGGGCCTCGAGAGTTCTCTGGGCGGTCTCGACGTCGCAGAGACGCTGCCGCCTGCCTGCTACACCGACGCGACCTTCTACGAGTTCGAGAAGGAGGCGCTGTTCAATCACGAGTGGCTCTGCGTCGGCCGCGAGGACTGGGTGAAGGAGCCGGGGGACTACTTCACCACCCGCATCATCGGCGAGCCGATCGTGGTGGCCAGAGCCCGCGACGGCGCGGTGCGCGCGATGTCGTCGGTCTGCCAGCACCGCGCGATGCTGGTGGCGGAAGGCAAGGGCAACACGCGTGGCTTCGTCTGCCCCTACCACCACTGGGTCTACGGCCTGGACGGACGGCTGGTGAACGCGCCGGCGATGGAGCGCACCTGCGGGTTCGACAAGAAGAGCGTGCGCCTGCCGGAATTCAGGCTCGAGACCTGGCTCGGGTTCCTGTTCATCAACTTCGATCCGCATGCGAAACAGCTGGCGCCGCGGCTCGCCCGGGTCGCCGAGGCGATCGGGGGCTACGACCTCGCCAGCGCGGAAAGCGCCACCACGATGACCGGCCAGTTCGCCTGGAACTGGAAGGTGATGTTCGAGAACAACAACGACGGCTACCACGCCTCGAAGCTGCACCAGGGGCCGCTGCACGACTTCGTCCCGAGCGAGCTGGCCACCTTCCCGGAAGCCGACCCGGCCGACGCCGGGTTCCTGCGCTTCAACGGCACTCTGCATCCCGACGCGAGCTTCAACCCCACGCAGCGCGCCGTGCTGCCGGTGTTCCCGAAGCTGACCGCGGAGGATCGCGGGCGGATGACCTTCGCCAACGTGCCCCCGACGCTCTCGCTGGTGCTCACCAGCGACCTCGTCATCTACCTGATCCTGCGCGCCACAGGCCCGGAGACCATGGAGCAGGACACCGGCGTGCTGGTCGCGCCAGGCGCGAGCGAGGATCCCGCCTTTCCACACCGGCTGGAGATGATCATGACCAGCGCCGGCAAGATCATCGCCCAGGACATGCACGTCGACTCGCTGGTCCAGGTCGGCCTGCGCTCGAGGTTCGCTGTCCGCGGCCGCTACTCCTGGCAGGAAGGTGCGCAGGGGCAGTTCAACCACTGGCTGGTGCCGCGCTACCGTGCGGCATGGGCCGCCATGAAGTCCGCGACGGCGCGGAGCGCCTCATCCGTCCGGGAGCCGACCTGACATGACCCGCATGCCCG
>JAKAZA010000077.1 GCA_021816155.1 Pseudomonadota bacterium
CAAGGTCGCCGCCGTCCATTTCGACGGTCGCCTTGCGCCCTGCGAGATTGCGGCGCGCGGCGGCGACCAGCGCCGCGCAGGCGCCGGTGCCGCAGGCCTTGGTGACGCCGACGCCGCGTTCCCAGACCCGGACCCTCAACCGATCGCGCGCCTTCACCTGGCAGAACTCGACGTTGGTGCGCTGCGGGAAGAGACGGTGGTGCTCGATCATCGAGCCTACTTCACGCACCGGCGCGGTTTCGGCGTCGGTCACGAAGAACACGCAGTGGGGGTTGCCCATCGAGACCGCGCCCGGCGTGTGCAGGATCGGATTGTCGATCGGGCCCACCTGCAGTTCGACGCCGCGGGTGTCCATCGCCTCCTCGAGCGGAATGTCGCGCCAGTCGAGGCCGGGCTTGCCCATGTCGACCGTCACGCGCTTGGGCCCTGCCCGTTCGACCAGCACCAGCCCCGCCGGCGTCGCCAGACGCGCGGTGTCCCGACCGGTCGCCTCCATCAGGAGCCAGCCGACGCAGCGGGCGGCGTTGCCGCACTGCTCGACCGCGCCGCCGTCGGCGTTCCAGATTCGCATGAAGGCGTCAGCGGTCGTCGACGGCTCAATCGCGATCAACTGGTCGCAGCCGACGCCGTCCGCCCTGTCCGCGATAGCGCGCGCCTCCGCTTCGCTGGGCGCGAAGGGCTGCGATCGGGCCTCGACCACGACGAAATCGTTGCCGAGCCCATTCATCTTGAGGAACGGACGGGTCATCAAAGAGGCCATATAGCCGTTCGGGCCTGGACTCGCACCCTACGGCGGCGTTAGGCGCCGGCGATGCGCCTCCTGCTGATCGCGGCGCTGGCCGCGCTCGCCGTTCCCGCCCTTGCCGAGACCCCGCCCGTGACCGCACCGACGAAAGACACCGACCCCTATCTGTGGCTCGAGGAGATCCACGGATCGCGCGCCATGGCCTGGGTCGAGGCGGAGAACGCCCGCTCGCTGGCGATCCTGAAGAGCGACCCGCGCTACGAAGCCTTCCACCAGGAGGCGTTGAGGATCGTCAACGCCACGGACCGCATTCCGACGCCGTCCGTGATCGGCGAGGCGCTCTACAACTTCTGGCAGGACCCGGCGAACGTACGCGGGCTCTGGCGGCGCACGACGGCTGAGAGTTATGCGGCCGCGACGCCGGTCTGGGAGACTGTCCTCGACCTCGACCGGCTTTCAGCCGACGAGCACGCCAACTGGGTCTGGAAAGGCGCGAACTGCCCGCCGCCGGACTTCACCCGCTGCCTGATCAGCCTTTCGAACGGCGGGGAGGACGCCGACACGGTGCGCGAGTTCGACCTCGCCACGAAGTCGTTCGTCCCCGGCGGCTTCTCGCTGCCCACCAGCAAACAGAGCGTCGACTGGATCGACGACGACACCCTGATCGTGGCCCGCGACTGGGGTCCCGGCACGATGACCACCTCCAGCTACCCGTTCGTCGTCAAGGTGCTGAAGCGGGACCAGGATCTCGCACAGGCTGTCGAAGTTTTCCGCGGCAGGCCCGACGATGTGCTCGCTGCGCCTAGCGTGCTGCGTGACGCCGCCGGACACAGGCTCGTGCTGATCGTCCGCGCGATCGATTTCTTCCACTCGGAATACTACGAGCTCGCGCCCGGCGAACAGGTGGTGAAGCTCGACCTGCCGCAGAAGGCGGACGTCAAGGGCCTGATGGACGGCCAGCTGGTGTTCACCGTGTTTGAGGACTGGCGCGGCTACCGGGCCGGCGACCTCGTCGCTTACCGGCCCGAAGACCTGGTGGGCCTCGCCGCGAGGCCCTTCGAGGCGCCGGCCGCGCACCTCATCTTCGCGCCCGGCCCGAGGCAGTCGATCGAACAGGTCGCCATCTCCGCCCACCGCGTCGTCGCCGCGATCTACGACAACGTGCGTGGCGGCCTGACGAGCTTCGCGTTCGACGGCGCCGCGTGGCGAGGAACGCCACTGCCGGTGGCCGCCAACTCGTCGGTCGGCGTCGCGACGGCCAGCGAGGTGGACGACACGATCTACTACGGGGTCGAGGGCTTTCTCGCGCCAACCCACCTGTGGCGCGCGGACGCCGCAACGGGCGCCGAGGCGGACCTGAAGAACCTGCCCTCGCGCTTCGACGCCGCGCGCGACGTGGTCGCGCAATTCGAGGCGACGAGCTCGGACGGGACCAGAATCCCCTACTTCGTGGTCCATCCGAAGGACATGAAGCTCGACGGGTCAAATCCGACCCTGCTCTACGCGTACGGCGGCTTCCAGGTCTCGATGCTGCCGGCCTATTCCGGCGCGATCGGCAAGCTTTGGCTCGAGCACGGCGGAGTCTACGTGCTCGCCAACATCCGTGGCGGCGGCGAATTCGGGCCCGCCTGGCACGAAGCGGCGCTGAAGACCCGACGTCAGCTGTCGTACGACGACTTCGCGGCGGTCGCCAAGGACCTGATCGCGCGCGGCGTCACCACTCCGCGCCGGCTCGGAATCCAGGGTGGATCCAACGGCGGCCTTCTGATGGGCGTCGAGATGGTCCAGCACCCGCAGCTCTGGCGAGCCGTGGACATCGAAGTGCCGCTCCTCGATATGCTGCGCATCGGCCACATCGGCGCCGGCGCTTCCTGGGCCGGCGAGTACGGCGACCTCGACGATCCCGCCGTCCGCGCCTTTTGGGAGCGTACATCGCCGTACCAGAACCTGAAGCCCGACGTCGCCTATCCCGAGCCTTTCTTCGTGACGGCCACCAGCGACGACCGGGTGACGCCGGTCCACGCCCGCAAGATGGCGGCGAAGATGCAGGCGATGGGCCTGCCCTTCCTCTTCTTCGAGAACACGAACGGGGGCCACGCGGGGTCCGCCAACCTGCAGGAGCGGGCCGAGCGAGTTGCGCTGGAGTTCACTTACCTTGCGCGGATGCTGATGGATTGACGCGGGGCCGGTCTAGCCGCCGCCCCGCCCGGCGTCCGCGAACAGCTCGGCCAGCAATCGGCCCTCGGCGGCGCGGCTGGAGCCGGCGCGCCAGGCGACGACGATCTGACGCGCGGGATGGTCGGCGGCGAGCGGGCGTACGGCCACGGCGGCGGCGTCCGCGAGGCCCGCGTGGACCGCCATCGCCGGCAGGAAGGAAACGCCGAGACCAGAGCCCACCATCTGCACCAGCGTCGGCAGGCTGGTCGCCGCGAAGGCCGCCTCGTCGCGCGACTTGGCGTCCGGAAGGCCGCAAGCGGCGAGCGCGTGCTCGCGCAGGCAATGGCCGTCCTCGAGCAGGATCAGGCCCTCGGCCTCGAGCCGCTCCGGCGCGACGGCAGGCTCGGCGCCCAGGGGATGGTTCGCCGGGAACGCCGCCAGGAGCTCGTCCTCCTCCACCTCGGCCCACTGCAGCCCGGTGACGTCGTAGGGCAGGGCGATCAGCGCCGCGTCGAGCGCGCCGGTTTTCAAGAGCGCAATCAGCCGCCCGGTCAGGTCCTCGCGCAGGAAGAGGCGTAGCTTGGGATAACGGCGGCGCAGCGCCGGCAGGGCCTTGGGCAGGAGGAACGGCGCAATGGTCGGGATCACACCCAGGCGGAAGCGGCCGGCCAGCGGCTGTCCGGCGCTGCGAGCGGCCTGAACCAGATCCTCTGTCTGCGCCAGGATCGCTTCGGCGCGGGCGACCGCCTCCTCGCCAGCCGCCGTCAGGATCACGCCGGCGCGGCCCCGGTCGACGACCGGCGCGCCCAGGATCCGCTCCAGCTCCTGCACGCCGGCCGACAGGGTGGGCTGGGTGACGTGCGCAGCCTCCGCGGCGCGGCTGAACGAGCGATGTTCGGCCAGAAGCTTCAGGTACTGGAGCTGGCGAAGCGTCGGAAGCATCCCGCGAGAAATAGGCCCGGACGATCAAAACGCCAGCTTCCATCGACCGAACCTGATGGCCGATGCGCCCGCCACCGGCTATGTCTCGGGGCGAGCCCTCTTGCCGAAAGCCGACCCTCTGCCCGAATCCCAAGGCCCCTGGAGCCTTCCGCCGGCACCCCGTTCCAAGCCGCGGCCTGCGCCGCCGGCCGAGCGCGGGCCGCGCCACCTGCCCGTTGGCCTCGTTATCTGGCTGGCGCTGATCTGCGGCGCGGTCGGCGCCTATTTCGCCTTCGTGGCGATCCTTCCCGACCAGGCCGCCGCCATCGATCAGGCCGACGCGCTGAAGCTGCTGGGTCTCTTCGCCCTGGTGTCGACCGGCGCCGTCTTTGCGCGCCGCGCGAAGCTCGCCGATACGGTGCGGAACATCGCGATCTGGCTCGGCGTCTCAGCCGCGGCGCTGGTCGGCTACGCCTATCGGAACGAACTGGCTGACGTCGCGCGGCGCGTCGAAAGCGCCGTGCTGCCCTCGTTCGCGGTCTCGGATACGCCCCGGGAAATGACCGTCAGCGCCAGCGACGACGGCGGCTTCTACGTGCAGGGCGAGGTCAACGGCGCGCCGGTGCGCTTCGCCATCGACACCGGCGCCAGCGGGATCGTGCTCAGCCCGGCGGACGCCAGGCGGGCGGGGATCGACCTCAAGCAGCTCGATTTCGCCGGTCCCTCCGAAACCGCCAACGGCGTCGCTCAGATGGCGCCCGCGATCGCGTCGAGCGTCGACGTCGGACCCATGCGCCTGAGCGACGTGAAGGTGGTCGTCGACAAAGCGCCGATGTCCGCCTCGCTGCTCGGCATGGACTTCCTGCGCCGCCTCGATTCGATCGAGATGCGCGGCGACCGGCTCACCATGAAGTGGCGCAGCTAGCGGGGCTTATCCAACGGCGCTAGAGGGAGCGCTCGCCCTTCGAAGGAGCGCCTGCATGCCCGACGCCGCCGAGCTCGCCGACAATCCGGTGCTGGCGCCCTGGGGCGACAAGCGCGGCGGAACGCCGCCGTTCGACAGGATCCGCACCCATCATTTCGTTCCCGCTCTGGAAGCGGCGATGGCGGAGAAGCGCGCCGACGTTGCCGCGATCGCGGAAAGTCCGGCGGCGCCGACCTTCGCCAACACGCTGGAGGCGCTCGAGGCGTCCGGGCCGTCGCTGACGAGAGCCGGGCGGATCCTCAACGTCTTCACCTCGACGATGAACACCAAGGAGATGCGCGAAGTCGAATCCTGGGCCTCGCCGCGGATGGCGGCGCTGCGCGACGAGATCACGCAGAACAGCGCGCTCTTCGCCCGCATCAAGGCGGTCTACGAGGCGCGTGAAAGCGGAGGGCTGAATCCGGAGCAGCTGCGGCTCGTCGAAGTGGTCTACGACCGTTTCGTGCGGCAGGGCGCCGCGCTGAATGAGAAGGACAAGGCGCGGCTCGCCGCGGTGAACCAGCAGCTCGCTGGCCTCTACACGCGCTTTGGCCAGAACGTGCTAGCCGACGAGGAAGGCGAAGCCCTGGCGCTCGAGAGCGAGGCCGACCTCGCCGGGCTGTCGTCCGAACAGATCGCCGCCGCAGCCGAGGAGGCCAAGGCGCGCGGCCTCGCCGGCAAGTGGGCGTTTCCCAACACCCGCTCTGCGATGGAGCCGTTCCTCACCGCTTCGGCCCGGCGCGACCTTCGCGAGAAAGCGCACAAGCTCTTCATCGGTCGCGGCGACGGCGGCGCGCACGACAACAGCCCGTTGATCAAGGAGATCCTTCACCTTCGCGCCGAGAAGGCGAAGCTGCTCGGCCAGCCGACCTTCGCACACTGGATCGCCGACGGGCAGATGGCCAAGACGCCCGACGCGGTGATGAAGCTCCTCACCGCCGTCTGGGGCCCGGCGCGCGCGAAGGTCGCCGAGGAGGTGGCCGAACTCGAGGAAATCGCCCGCGGCGAAGGCGCGAACGAGCCGATCGAACCGTGGGACTACCGCTACTACGGCGAGAAGGTCCGTAAGGCCAAATACGACCTCGACGAGAGCGAGGTGAAGCCCTACCTGCAGCTCGAGCGGATGATGGAGGGCATGTTCTGGGCCGCGCAGCAGCTCTTCGGCCTCGAGTTCGCCCGCATCCACGACGTTCCCGTCTACCACCCCGAAGTGCGGGTCTACGAGGTGACCCGGGCGGGCGAGCGCGTCGGGCTTTGGTACTTCGATCCGTTCGCTCGGCCCGGCAAACGCTCCGGCGCCTGGATGAGCGAGTACCGCACGCAACAGCGCCTGGGCGGCGTGGCCGTGACGCCGATCGTCTCCAACAATGAGAACTTCATTCCGCCGGCGCCCGGCGAGCCGGCGCTGATCTCGTGGACCGACGCGGTGACGCTGTTCCACGAGTTCGGCCACGGCTTGCACGGCATGAGCTCGGGCGTCACCTACCCGTCGCTGGCAGGCACCGCAGTCTTGCGCGACTTCGTGGAATTGCCCAGCCAGCTCTTCGAGCACTGGCTGCCGACGCGCGAGCTGCTGGCGCGGTTCGCCGTCCACCACCAGACCGGCGAGCCGATGCCGTCGGCGCTGGTCGACAAGCTCCTCGCCGCCGATACCTTCCACCAGGGCATGAAGACGGTCGAATACCTCGGCTGCGCGCTCCTCGACATGAAGGCGCACCTCCTGGGCGACACGCCAATCGACGCGGCCGATCTCGAGCTCCGAGGTCTCGCCGAGATCGGCATGCCGCGCGAAGTGGTGCTGCGCCACCGGCTGCCGCACTTCCTGCACATGTTCTCGAGCGAGAGCTACGCGGCCGGCTACTACAACTACATCTGGGCCGATACGCTGACCGCCGACGCCGCGGAGGCGTTCGCCGAGGCTCCGGGGGGCTTCTACGACACGGCGATGGCGACCAAGCTGCTCGAGGACATCCTCTCGGTGGGCAACTCGGTCGAACCGGGCGCGGCGTTTCGTCGCTTCCTCGGGCGCGACGCCGAAATCGGCGCGCTGATGCGGGACCGGGGCTTCGAGCCCTCGCCGGCGTGAGTTTTCGGAAGTGACGATCAGGGTCCGCGGCCTCGACCACCTCGTCCTGCGCGTCCGCGACATGGCCGCGATGGAGCGGTTCTACTGCGACGTGCTGGGCCTGACCGTAGAACGGCGGCAGGACCGCATCGGCCTCGTGCAGCTGCGCGCCGGCGCCCAGCTCGTCGACCTCCTCGACGTCAACGGAATGCTGGGCCGGCAAGGCGGCGCTGCGCCCGGCGACAGCGGCCGCAACCTCGACCACTTTTGCCTCAACCTCGAGGACTTCGACCTCGCGGCCATCGAGGCCCACCTGCAGGCGCACGGCGTGGCGGTCGGCGAGAGCGGCATCCGCTATGGCGCGGGCGGCATGGGCGTTTCGGTCTACCTCAACGACCCGGAAGGGAACGTGTTGGAGCTCAGAGGGTAGGCTCCGCTTTCGTTCCCCGTCTCCGCTGCGCCGCCGTCGGTTCCTTGACCCCGTCAGCCCTTTGAGCGCATAAGCGCCCCCTTCCGGCGCAGCGCCAGCCGCGCCTCCACCGTCACGACCCCCTATATGCAGGGACGAGGGCGGCGAGGACCTCCGTCCGCGTGATCGCGCACGGAGACATTTGGCGTTGTGCGCACGAGGTGACGATGTTTGACGGGCTGACGGAGCGGCTCTCCGGCGTATTCGACCGGCTTTCGGGTCGCGGCGTCCTTTCCGAGAAGGACGTCGACGAGGCGTTGCGCGAGGTGCGCGTGGCGCTGCTGGAGGCCGACGTCGCGCTGCCGGTGGTGCGCGAATTCGTGGCCAAGGCGCGCGAGGCGGCTTCCGGCGAGGCTGTGATCCGCTCGGTCAAGCCCGCCGACCAGGTGGTCAAGATCGTCTACGACGGTCTGATCCACATGCTGGGCGGCGAAGAGCCCGAGGGCCTGCGCCTCGCGCTCAACCCGCCGACGGTGATCCTGATGTCGGGCCTGCAGGGCTCGGGCAAGACCACCATGACCGGCAAGCTCGCCCTACGGCTCGCCAAGGCCGAGCGCAAGAAGGTGCTTGTCGCCTCGCTCGACACGCGCCGCCCGGCCGCCATGGAGCAGCTGGCGATCCTGGCCAGACAGGCCGAGGTCGACAGCCTGCCGATCGTGCCAGGCCAGGCCGCGCCCGACATCGCCCGGCGGGCGCTCTCGGCGGCGAAGCTGGGCGGCTACGACGTGCTGTTCCTGGACACGGCTGGCCGCACCACGCTCGACGAAGCGATGATGACCGAAGCGGCGGAGATCGCCCGCATCGCGCAGCCGACTGAAACGCTGCTGGTGGCCGACAGTCTGACCGGCCAGGATGCGGTGCGAACGGCCAAGGCGTTCCACGAGCGCCTGCCGCTGACCGGACTGGTGCTGACGAGGGCGGACGGCGACGGGCGCGGCGGCGCCGCGCTGTCGATGCGCGCCGTCACCGACCTGCCGATCAAGTTCCTCGGAACCGGCGAGCGGATCGACGCGCTCGACGTCTTCGACGCCCGACGCGTGGCCGGCCGCATCCTGGGCCAGGGCGATGTGGTGGCGCTGGTCGAGAAGGCGGCGGCTGACCTCGATGCGGCCAAGGCCGAGCAGATGGCGAGAAAGCTGGCCAAGGGCAAATTCGACCTTGACGACCTTTCGGAGCAGCTTGCCCAGATGGAGAGGATGGGCGGCATGGAGGGCCTGATGGGCCTTCTGCCCGGCGTGCAGAAGATCAAGAAGCAGATGGCCGAGGCGAATGTCAGCGATCGAACGATCCGCCGGCAGCGCGCGATCATCGGCTCGATGACCAAGGCGGAGCGCCGGAAGCCTGACATCCTGCAGGCCTCGCGCAAGCGCCGGATAGCGGCCGGCGCCGGCGTCGACGTCGCCGAGGTCAACCGGCTGCTGAAGCAGCACCGGCAGATGCAGGACGCGTTCAAGTTCATGGCCAAGGACGGCGGCCGCAACCTCGCCCGCATGGCCGGCATGATGGGGGGAGACATGACGCGGCTGAAGGCGCTGGGCGGTGGCAGGCTGCCCGCGTCCGAGGAGGCCTCTGCGCCGGGGCTGCCCTCGATGCTCACTGGCGGCCGCCCCGCATCCGGCGGCTTGCCCGGCCTCGGCGCGCCCGACCAGAAGCCCTCGATCCTGCCCGGTCTGGGCGGATCGCCGTTCAACCCGTTCAAGAAGTCCTGAACGAACCTCCGAAGAAAGAAACGACGGTATGCTGAAGATTCGTCTCGCCCGCGGCGGCGCAAAGAAGCGACCCTACTATTCCATCGTGGTCGCCGACAGCCATTCGCCCCGCGACGGGCGGTTCATTGAGAAAGTCGGGACCTACGACCCTCTGCTCAAGCGCGACGACCCGAAGCGCATCACGCTGAAGGCCGACCGTATCGGCGAATGGCTCGGCAAGGGCGCGCAGCCGACGGACCGCGTAGCGCGGTTCCTTGCGACGCAGGGCCTCGCGAAATGGACCCCGAGCTCCAACCCGAACAAGGGGGAACCGCACGCAAAGGCGAAGGAACGGGCCGCCGCCAGGGCCGAGCGCGCCGCCTCGGCGGTCGAGGCCGAGGAGACCGCGCAGGAAGTCGCCGCAGAAGGCGCCGAAGGCGCTCAGGATCAGGCCAGCGAGGCCTGATTGGCGGACCGGCTGGTCCTGGTTGGCCGCGTCGCGGGCGCCTTCGGCGTCAAAGGCGAGATCAGGATCAATTCGTACACGGATGAGCCCACGACGCTGCTGCGCTACGGGACTCTGCGGCGGGTCAGCGGCGAGGCGGGCCTGACCCTTACCTCCGGCCGGCCGCACAAGGGCGGCCTCGTGGTGCGCGCGAAGGAAGTGACATCGCGCGAGGACGCCGAAGCCCTGCGGGGCCTCGATCTCTACGTGCCGCGCGACGCGTTGCCCGCGCCGGAGGAGGACGAGTTCTACCTCGCCGACCTGATCGGGCTCGCCGCCGTGGCGCAGGACGGCGCCGAACTCGGCCGCATCAAGAGCGTGCAGAACTTCGGCGCCGGCGACCTCCTCGAAATCGCGCCGCCGGACGGCCCCAGCTGGTGGCTGCCGTTCACGCGCGAGGCGGTTCCCGAGGTGCGGATCGCGAACGGCATGGTCGTCGTCGTCAGGCCGCCGGAGACGGAGTAGGGGCCGGCCGCAGATCCGGCGGCGTCGCCTCCTCGACGAGCGTTCGCACGGCCTCGTCCAGCGACACGATCTGCTGAGCGGCGGAGCCGAGGCGGCGCAAGGCGACCTTGCCCTCCTCGGCCTCGCGCTTGCCGACGACGGCGATCACCGGAACCTTGGCGAGCGAGTGTTCGCGCACCTTGTAGCCCACCTTCTCGTTCCGCAGGTCAGTCTCGACGCGCAACCCGGCCTTCCGCATCGCGGCGGCCGCGGCGAAGGCGTAATCGTCGGCATCCGACGTGATCGTTGCGACCACCGCCTGCACCGGCGCGAGCCAGAGCGGAAACGCGCCGGCGTGATGCTCGATCAGTACGCCGAGGAACCGTTCGATCGAGCCGAAGATCGCCCGGTGCAGCATCACCGGCCGGTGCTTCTGGCCGTCCTCGCCGATGTAGGTCGCGTCGAGACGCTCGGGCATGACCATGTCGAGTTGGAGCGTGCCACACTGCCAGGTGCGGCCGATCGCATCCTTCAGATGGAACTCCAGCTTCGGCGCGTAGAACCCGCCTTCGCCCGGCAGGATGTCGAACTCCAGACCGACGGCCCGAGCCGCCCGCTCCAGCATCGCCTCGGTCATGTCCCACATCTCGTCCGTGCCGGCGCGCAGCTCAGGGCGCAGAGCGAGCTTCACCGAGTGCAGCTCGACGCCGAGGTCGGCGTAGACACGGTTGAGCAGCTTCAGGAAGTCGCGGGTCTCGCTCTCGATCTGGTCCTCACGGCAGAAAATGTGGCCGTCGTCCTGGGCCAGGCCGCGCACCCTGAGCAGTCCGTGGAGACCGCCCGAGCCCTCGTAGCGGTGCAGCCCCTCGAACTCGGCGAAGCGCAGGGGAAGCTCGCGGTAGCTGCGCTGGCCATGGTTGAACAGCTGGATGTGGCCGGGGCAATTCATGGGCTTGACCGCGAGCGTCTCGCCTTCGTCGGTCTCGCAGACGAACATATCGGAGTGGAACTTCTCCCAGTGCCCGGAGCGCTCCCAGAGCGAGCGGTCAAGGATTTGGGGCGTCTTCACCTCCAGATAGCCGGCCTCGGCCTCACGCCGACGCATGTAGTCGACGAGCGTGCGGTAGAGGGTCCAGCCCTTGGGGTGCCAGAACACCATCCCCTTGCCCTCTTCCTGGATGTGGAAGAGGTCCATGGCCGCGCCAAGTTTGCGATGGTCTCGCCTCTCGGCCTCCTCGATTCGCTTCAGATGGGCTTCGAGATCCGCCTCGCTCGCCCACGCGGTCCCGTAGATCCGCTGGAGCTGTGCGTTGCGGTGGTCGCCCCTCCAATAGGCCCCGGCGAGCTTCGTCAGCTTGAACCCCTGGCCCACGTGCCGCGTCGACGGCAGGTGCGGGCCGCGGCAGAGATCCTTCCATTCTCCCTGGCGGTAGACCGTAATCGGCTCGCCAGCCGGAATGCCCTCGATGATCTCGGCCTTGTAGGCCTCGCCGATGTCGCGGAAATGCTTGATCGCGGCGTCGCGATCCCACTCCTCGCGGGTGATCTTCTCGTCCCGGGCCACGATCTCGCGCATGCGCTTCTCGATCACGGGCAGGTCGTCGAGCGAGAACGGCTCGTCGCGCGCAAAGTCGTAGTAGAAGCCGTCCTCGACGTTCGGACCTATGGTCACCTGGGTGCCGGGAAAGAGCTCCTGAACCGCCTCGGCCAGCACGTGCGCCGTGTCGTGACGGATGACCTCAAGCGCCTCGGGCGCGTCGCGCGTTACGATCTGAATGGCGCCGCCTCTCGGCAGCGGCCGATCGAGATCGAAGAGCTGGCCGTCGAGCTTGGCCAGAAGTGCGCGCTTCTCCAGCGACGGAGAGATCGAGGCGGCGACGGTGCGGCCCGTGGCCCCGGCCTCGTAACTTCGCTTCGAGCCGTCGGGGAAGATCAGGTCGATCATGTCTCACACTTGAAGCCGGGGTTCGCCCGGCGCGGCGGGACGGGGTCGAAACCCGAGCCGCCGAAGGGGTGGCAACGGCACAGGCGACGCGCCGCGAGGAATCCGCCGCGGACGGGCCCATGCAGGACGAGGGCTTGAGCCGCATACTCCGAGCACGTCGGCAGGAAGCGACAGGCGCCCGAGGTCCAGGGCGAGAGCGTCAGCTTGTAGACGCGATGCGCCAGTCGGACGCTCGTTTCGTAAAAGTTCATCGCCGGGCGGCTGAAGGGCGGTGGTTGTCGGGAGCGGCGGTTATGGCGCCGCGCCGAAGGGCCGATCAAGCCGCGCCGGCGCGGCTAGTTCGCCCGCGTTCCGCGCGCGGCGGCGGCGGCGGCGCCTGGGCCTTGCGGCACGCCTCCACCGTCGCCTCGAATGCGAGCAGCGTCGAGGCGTGGCGCGGCGGGTAGTCCTTGACGGGCGCCAGCATAGCCAGGTCGGCGAAACGTCCTTCGGGCGGCGGTCCGCCCGTTTTCAACATAGCACGCAAGGCGTCGCGGGCGCGTTCGATTTCCTCGACGCTGGCGCCGACGGCGTGTTCCCCCATGATCGCCGCCGCGGCTTGGCCGAGCGCGCAGGCCTTCACGTCCTGCGCATAGTCCACGATGCGGCCATCCTGCAGCACCACGTCAACCACTACGCGACTCCCGCACAGCTTGGAGACCTTCTCGGCGCTGCCGTCCGGATATGCGAGACGCCCCGCCCGCGGCATGTTGGCCGCAGCTTTCAGGATACGCGCCGAATAGAGTTCGTCGATCATGGTGCGTCAGAGATGGGAGCGGAGCCGGCCTTGCGCCACGCCGCGGCCTTGGCGGCCACGGCATCGCCGAACAGCCTGAACCCCGCCTTGATCCGCGACTGCAGCTTGCGGTCCATCAGCCAGGTCAACGGCCCCTCGAAGATCTCGCCGTTCGAGAAGATGATGCTTTCGCCGTCGTCGGTCAGCCGCTCGATCTCGATGTAGCGCGTCGAGCGCAACAGGCCCCCGCACATCGCGAGCCGCCATATGATCTGCTCGTTGGGCGTCCAGTCGGTCACGATGGGCCGGATGAGCCGCGGCTTGTCGCCCGGCAGCGACACCTCCAGCGTCAGCCGCGAGTCGAAAGCGATCTTGCCTCCGGCTTTCGTGTAGAGCGGGTTCCAGCTGGGCCAGGTCTCGAGGTCCATGATCGCCGGCCAGATCGCTTCGGCCGGCACCTGCAGCCCGATCCGGTGTTCGATCTTCACAGGAAGGGGCATGCGCTCGCGGCTCCCCTGCGAACATGGCGACTGGGCCTGATTTGGGAAGGCGCCACGGGAATGGTCAAGTCTTCTCCCGCATCCGCCAAGTTGCTCCGGTCGCGCCGTCCATAACCTCGACGTTGAGGGCGGTGAGCTCGGCGCGGATGGCGTCGGCCTTGGCCCAGTCCCTGGCCGCCCGGGACGCCGCCCGATCGGCGATCAACGTCTCGATGCGCGCGGCGAGCGCCGGATCGGCGGCGCCCTGGAACCACGCCTTGGGTTCGGCGCCGAGGAAGCCTATCAGCCTGGCCGAGCCGAGCAGCCCGGCCTTGGCGACGGCACGATCCCCGCCGACGGACTTCTCCAGGCGATCGGCGAGGGCATGCAGTTCGGCGAAGGCGCGGGGCGTATTCAAATCGTCCTCGAGCGCATCGAGGAACTCGGCGGAGGGCGCAGGTTCAGCGACTTCCACGTCGGCCGCGCGTTCCAGAGCCCCGTAGAACCGGTCGAGCGATCGGCGGGCCTGATCGAGCAGATCCTCGCTCCATGAGAGCGGCTGGCGATAGTGGGCCGAGAGCAGCGCCCAGCGGATCGCTTCGCCCGGCGTACGGGTGACCAGGTCATGCACCAGCACCACGTTGCCGAGGCTCTTCGACATCTTCTCGTCGCCGAAGTTCAGGAAGCCGTTGTGCAGCCAGTAGTTCGCGTAGGTCGGGACGTGGTCGGCGCACATCCCCTGCGCCATCTCGTTCTCGTGGTGCGGGAAGATGAGGTCGTTGCCGCCGCCGTGGATGTCGATCGGGAGGCCCAGGTTCTGCTCGATCATCGCCGAGCACTCGATGTGCCATCCGGGACGTCCCGGGCCGAACGGGCTGTCCCACACAGGCTCGCCGGGCTTCGACGGTTTCCAGAGCACGAAATCGGCCGGACTCTGCTTGTAGGGCGCGACGTCGACCCGCGCTCCTGCGATCATCTCGTCCATCGGCCGGCGCGAGAGCTTGCCGTAGTCCGAATAGGCCGCCGTGTTGAAGAGCACGTGCCCCTCGGCCTGATAGGCGGCGTTGTTGCGGATCAGGCGTTCGATCATGGCGATGATCGCATCCATGGTCTGCGTCGCGCGCGGCTCGAACGTCGGCCGCAGCGCGCCCAGCGCCGACATGTCGGCGTGGTAGGCGTCGAGGTAACGGCGCGTGATCACGTCGATCGGCACGCCCTCGGCGGCGGCCTTGGCGTTGATCTTGTCGTCCACGTCGGTGACGTTGGCCGCATAGACGACGTGGTCCTCGCCGTAGATGCGCCGCAACAGGCGGAACAACACGTCGAACGCGACCACCGGACGCGCGTTGCCGATGTGGGCGTAGTTGTAGACCGTCGGCCCGCAGACATACATCGTCACCCGGTCAGGGTTGATCGGTGCGAAGTCTCGCTTTTCGCGGGTCAGGGTGTCGTAGAGCCGAAGCGCCATGATGACGTTGAGTGACTGTTGCCCGAAGGGGGGATCGGCCCATATACAGGCGTGGGGGTCCTGAAACCATCGGCGTCGCCGCCGCAAGGGGGATTCCCGTGAAGGGTGGCACGCGTCATTTCCGGGACCTTCGTCCCGGCGCAACTCAGCCCTGGAAAGATCACATCAACAGCATGGACGCCCTGTCTCGCGACCGAGCTTCAGTCGGTGACGCATTCGACGATCTTACGCCGCTTCAGCGGCCGACACGGGAACAGGCGATGGAGGCTGTGCGCACGCTCATCGCCTGGGCCGGCGACGATCCACTTCGCGAGGGCTTGCGCGACACGCCAAGGCGCGTCGTGGAGGCGTACGATGAATGGTTCAGCGGCTACCGCGGCGACCCGGCCGCGGAGCTCGGCCGGACGTTCGAGGACGTGCAGGGCTACGACGACATCGTGATGCTGCGCGACATTGAGGTCGAGAGCCATTGCGAGCACCACATGGCGCCGTTCATCGGCAAGGCGTACGTGGCCTACATGCCGACGAACAAAGTGGTCGGCATTTCCAAGCTCGCCCGCGTCGTGGAGATCTTCGCGAGACGTCTTCAGACCCAGGAGGCGCTGACTCAACAGATCGTCGATGCGATCGCCGACGAGCTGAAGCCGGCGGGCGTCGCCGTCCTGATCGACGCCGAGCACCAGTGCATGACGAACAGAGGCGTGCATCATCGCCATGTCTCGACCATCACCAGCCAGTTCGCCGGCGTGTTCCGCTCCGACAAGGACCTGCAGAAGCGCTTCCTCGACTTCTGTAACCGGCGCTAGCCCTTCATCAGGGCGGAAACCCTGACGCGATGACCGACGCCTTGTTCCCGAAAGCCGCCAATGCTCATGCCCTCGAGCACGGCGACGCGCTCGCCCCCAGCTTCGACGCGAACGGGCTGGTCGCGGCGATCCTGCAGCACGCCCAGACTGGCGAGGTGCTGATGCTCGGCTGGATGAACGCCGAGGCGCTGAGGCGGACGCTCGACGGCGGCGAGGTCTGGTTCTTCAGCCGTTCGCGTGGCGAGCTCTGGCACAAGGGCGACACCAGCGGCCAGATCCAGCAGGTGGTCGAGGTGCGCGTAGACTGCGACCAGGACGCCGTGCTGGTGAAGGTGCTGCCGCAGGGCGACGGCGGCGTGTGCCACACTGGCGCTCGGGCGTGCTTCTATCGCGTGGTCGAAGGCGGCCGGCTCGTCGCGCGGCCCGAGGATGGCGCTTGATCGAGGCAGAGGACGCCGAGGACGACGACGCCGTGTCGCCGGCCGCCGCCGCCGAGGTTCTCGATATCCTGTTGCCCGCGGAGGTGACCGGACGCCTGGATCGCGCCCTAGCCGATGCGGCGCCACAGCTGTCGCGGGCCCGGATCCAGGCGCTGCTCGCCGCGGGCGCGGTGCGCAGGGACGGCGAGCCGGTCGGCGACGCTTCGGCCAGGGCCGCTGCGGGCTGCTACCAGATCGCGCTGCCGCCGCCAGCGCCCGCCGTCCCCGAGCCAGAGCCGATCCCTCTGGCCGTGCTCTTCGAGGACGCGCACCTGATCGTGGTCGTCAAGGCGGCCGGCATGGCCTCGCACCCGGCGCCCGGCAGCGAGCGCGGAACGCTGGTGAACGCGCTCCTGGCGCATTGCGGCGCGAGCCTCTCCGGGATCGGCGGCGTCGCCCGCCCGGGTATCGTGCATCGGCTGGACAAGGACACCTCGGGCGTGATGGTCGCGGCGAAGACCGACGCTGCGCATCGTGGCCTGGCGACGCTCTTCGAGCGCCATGACATCGATCGGACCTATCTCGCCATCACACGCGGCGCGCCGCGCCAGCCGCGCGGAACCGTGGCCTCGCGCCTCGCCCGCTCGACGCACGACCGCAAGAAGATGGCCATCGTGCAGCGCGGCGGACGCGAGGCGGTGACGCACTACGAGACATTGCGAACGTTCGGCCCTGCGACGAAGCCGCTCGCGGCGAAGCTGGCTTGCCGGCTGGAGACCGGGCGCACGCACCAGATCCGCGTGCACCTCGCCCACCTCGGCGCGCCCTGCCTCGGCGACCCCGCTTACGGCGCCGGCGCGCCCGCACCCGCCGTGAAGGCGGCGATCGCCCGCGCCGGGCTCGCGCGTCAGGCGCTTCACGCCACCGTGCTTGGATTCGTCCATCCGGTCACTGGCGAGCGACTGCGCTTCGAGACGAAACCACCGGCCGATTTCGCGCGTATGGAGGAAGAGCTCAACGCGCTCTCCGGTTGAGGTTCTCTGACAAGGACGTCAGGAGTTCTCCTGACTCTCCCTGACTTAAATGCAGTGCAACAAGCACCTATATATCGAGCTGTCGGGGAAGGACCGTTCGCGGGTCCCTCCCAAGGGGAATTTCGTAACCATGGCTGCATCCGCCGCCCTCGCCGTCATGTCGCCGGAAGGCGGCCTGTCGCGCTATCTCTCCGAGATCCGCAAGTTCCCGATGCTCGGGAAGGAGGAAGAGTTCATGCTCGCCAAGCGCTGGCGTGAGCATGAGGATCTCGCTTCCGCCCGCAAGCTGGTGAACAGCCACCTGCGCCTCGTGGCGAAGATCGCCATGGGCTACCGCGGCTATGGCCTGCCTATCGAGGAGGTGATCTCCGAAGGCAACGTCGGGCTGATGCAGGCGGTGAAGAAGTTCGAGCCCGACAAGGGCTTCCGGCTGGCCACCTACGCCATGTGGTGGATCCGGGCCTCGATCCAGGAATACATCCTGCGCTCCTGGTCGATGGTGAAGATGGGCACCACCGCGGCCCAGAAGAAGCTGTTCTTCAATCTTCGCAAGGCCAAGAGCGAGATTTCGGCCCTGGAGGAAGGCGACCTCCATCCCGACCAGGTCCGCCAGATCGCCACCAAGCTCGGCGTTCTCGACGAGGAAGTGATCTCGATGAACCGGCGCCTCGCGGGCCCGGACGCTTCGCTGAACGCCCCGCTCAGGGCCGACAGCGAGAACGAGTGGCAGGACTGGCTCGCCGACGAGGACGCGGTGAGCCAGGAGACGCAGCTCGCCGAGAGCGAGGAGAAGGCGATCCGCATGGCGCTGCTCGACGCTGCGATGACCGAGCTGACCGACCGCGAGCGCCATATCCTGACCGAGCGGCGCCTGAAGGACGAC
>JAKAZA010000078.1 GCA_021816155.1 Pseudomonadota bacterium
ATCGGGGGGCCGTCGCCGAGGGCGTGGCCTACGACGAGAGCGTTAACGAGGCCGTGCGCGAGCGCCTTCTCGGCGTCGACGGCGTGCAAGTCTGGGTCAACCCGCTGCAGGACGGCAAGGATCGCTCGCTGCTCGATCCGATGCTGCGCGAGGTCGCCGCGCGCGGCGTCTACGTCAGCGCTCACCCGGACGTTATCCTGAAGATGGGCACCAAGGAGGTGCTCTACGACACGCGAGATCTGGGCTGGGGAGTCGATACCGAACTCTACCGGACCTGGGACGACTTCCGCGCCCGATTCCCAGCCAAGCTCGCCGTCGCCGGTCCGCGGGTGCTGAAGCAATACCGCGGCAACGGCGGCCAGGGTATCTGGAAAGTGACGCGGCTCGGCGAGCGGTCGGATGAGTCGGCGCCCGTCGAGGTGCTCCATGCCCAGTGGGGCAGTTCGCTGGAGCGGCTCTCATTGGGCGATTTCATGGATCGCTGCCACGACTACTTCGCCGGCGACGGCCGCATCATCGACCAGGCGTTCCAGCCGCGGCTGCCGGAGGGGATGATCCGCGCCTACATGGCGGGCGGCAAGGTCGCTGGCTACGGCCACCAGTTGATCAAGGCGCTCATCCAGCCGCCGCCGGAAGGACCGGAGTCGGAGGCGGCGCGGCCGGGACCCAGGATCATGCACCCGCCCGAGGCCCAGCCATTCCAGGCGCTGCGCCGGCTGATCGAGGACGCGTGGATCGCGCAGATGCAGGCGCGGCTCGGCATCGCCCACGAGGACCTGCCGGCGCTCTGGGACGCCGACTTCCTCCTGGGTCCGAAGGCGCCGGACGGCCGCGACACCTACGTGCTCTGCGAGATCAACATCAGCGCCGTCTCGCCCTATCCGGACAGCGCCGCCGCGCCGGTTGCCGATGCGCTCGTCGCCGGGGCGCGGGCGGCCCGAGCGGCGAGAGCGGCTGACGCACGTGCGTAACCTGCGCAGGCTGGCGGCGGCGTCGCTGGCTTTGGCGATCCTGGCCCTCGCGGCCGCCGCTGCCGCGCCCGCCCTGCCGCTCAGGCTCGTCGAGGACGTTACGCTTGGCCCGCCGACGCGCCGGGTCGACTACACCAGTCTCGACCCGACGAGGGGCCTGTTGTTCCTCGCCGATCTCGCCGGCAGCCGCGTCCTCGCCTTCGACGTCAAGGCTGGCCGATTGAAGGGCGCCGCAAGCGGCGTCGCGGCCGTGCACGGCGTGCTCGCCGTCCCGGACCTCGGCCGCGTCTACGCGTCGGCCACGGGGACCCGCCAGCTCGTCGCCATCGATGAGCAGAGCCCCTCTGTCGTCGCCCGAACTCCTGCCGGCCGATACCCGGACGGCGTCGCGTGGGACCCGAGGGAACGCAAGCTCTATGTATCGGACGAGGAGGGCGACGCGGTCGCGGTGATCGACGCCGGGCGCCACGAGCTGCTGCGGTTCATCCCGATGAACGGCGAGGTCGGCAACACCCAGTATGATGCGGCGAGCGGCCTCATCTACAGCAACGCCGAGGGCCGGGACGAGCTGGTTGGCATCGACCCCAAGACGGATAAGGTCGTCTGGCGTGACCAGCTGGCGAAGTGCCGCGGGAACCACGGCCTGCTGATCGACGCGCCAAGGCGCCTGGCGTTCATCGCGTGCGAGAGCAACGACCGCCTCATCATGCTTTCGCTGGCGACCCACGCGCGGCTCGCCGACGCGTCGGTCGGCGAAGACCCGGATGTGCTTGCCTACGATCCCGGCCTTCGCCGACTCTACGTCGCCAGCGAGAGCGGCGTCGTGACCATCTTCCAGGTAACGGGGCGCTCGCTCGCCAAGCTCGGTCAGGCGTTCCTTGCCGACAACGCCCACACGGTTGCCGTCGACCCGGCGACCCACCTCGTCTACTTTCCCCTGCGAAACGTCGATGGCCGGGCCGTGCTGCGCGTCATGGCGCCGAAGTAGGCGCCCTCATATCGCTCGCCGTCGGCGAGCCGGTTGGTGGCCGGCGGGGCTATACCCGCCGTCACCAGCGGCAGAGTCAGCGTGAAACAAGCGCCGCCGCCGGCCGCTTCGTCGACCGTGACCTGCCCGGCGTGCGCCCGGGCGGTCTCAGCCACGATGGAGAGTCCGAGGCCGGCCCCCACGCCCGAGCCGCGGCGTTCGGGACTGCGCCAGAACCGCTCGAATATCCGCTCTCTCAACTCGGCGGGCACGCCGACGCCATGATCCAGGACCGACACCTCGCCCTGCCCGTCGACTCGGACGGTGACCTCCCCGCCCTCCGGACTGTGGGCAAGGGCGTTCTCCACCAGGTTGCGGATCGCGTCGGCCAAGGCGTCGCGATCTCCGCGGACGGCGACCGGCCCCCCGGCGGGTTCGAAGCCGAGGTTGCGGTCGTGACGGATCGCCCAGGGCGCCAGGTGCTCGACCACCTCGCTGGCGACCTCGCCGAGGTCGATGGTCTGGCTGAGATCCAGGGGGCGGGCGTCGAGCCGCGCCACGCGCAGCAGCTGAGAGACGAGACGGCTCATCCGCTCGGCGTCGAGGCGAAGGCGCTCCGCTTCGGATGTGAGCGGCAGCGCCTCCAGACCCGCGCTCAGGATGGCGAGCGGCGTGCGCAATTCGTGAGCGGCGTTCGCCGTGAACTGGCGTTGCATCTCAACGCCCCGCTCCAGACGGTCGAGCGCCGCGTTGACCGCGGTGACCAAGGGCAGGACCTCGCTCGGTAGATCGTCCAGCGGCAGCCTGACGCCCTCGACACCCGGCTTGATCGCCGCCGCTTTCTGCGACGCGCGCCGGACGGGGCTGAGGCTCGTGCGGATGGTCCAGGCGCTCAGAGCCAGCGCCGCAATTGCCCCGAGCGGAAAAGCCCAGGCTGCGTCGCGCAGGAACTCCCGCACGAAGCCGTCCATCAAGAGCTCGTTGCCGCGCTCCATGGCGGCCCGATAGCTCGAGATGACGAGCACGATAACGCCGGCGGTCATTCCGGCGATCGACAGCGCGCCGAGCCGGACCACGAGCCGCGCTTCGAGCGACGCCGGTCGCCACAGACGCATCAGCCGCTCTCCAAAAAATAGCCAACGCCCCGCACGGTATGGATCGCACAGTTGGCGTGAGCCTCCATCAGCTTGCGGCGCAGATGGTGAACGTGGACAGGCACAGCGTTGGACGCCGGCTCCTCGCCCATGCCGTAGAGCTTTTCCTCCAGCACGGTCTTGGGCGCCACACGCCCTAGGCGCCGCATCAGATGCTCCAGGATCGCCAGCTCGTGCCTGGCGAGGGGCACAGTCTGGCCGGCGACCTGCACGTCTCGGCCGACGGTGTCGAGGACGACATTGCCGGCTTCCAGGCGAAGGCCGAGCGCCCCGCCGGGCCTTCGCAGCAGCGCCCTCACCCGAGCGACCAGCTCGACCATGGCGAAAGGCTTGACGAGGTAGTCGTCGGCTCCGGCGTCCAGGCCCGCGACCCGGTCCTCAACCGCGTCGCGCGCGGTCAGCACGAGAACAGGTGGGCGCTCGGGTTTGCGGCCGAGGTCCGCGAGGAGGCTCATTCCGTCACGGTCCGGCAAACCCAGGTCGAGCACGACCGCGTCGTACGCGGTCGCTGCGATCGCTGCCTCGCCGTCGGCGACGGTCGCGACGCCATCCACAGCGAACCCTGCCGCTCGGAAGGCGTCGGCCGTCAGTTCGGCGATCCGCCGCTCATCCTCGACGATCAGCAGGCGCATGGCGCCGCCGGATCACTTGCAGGGCTTCGCCCGTGCAGAGCCGTTTCGGACGCGCGGTCCAAGCGCTCTCTCCTAAGACTGCCTTAAACGAGGCGGCGCAGGTCCTGCTCGTTATCCCGAGCTTCGCATGCCCACCTTACCCCCGCGCATCCGCCGAGTCCGCCTTGGGCGCTTCTCCGGAGCCTTGATCAGCTCGCTCGCTGTTTTCGCTCACGCCGCCCGCGCACACGCGGACAGCGACGACGAGGACGCCGCCCAGGCGAAGCCGGCTGTCAGCGAGGTCGTGGTCACCGCGCGGCGGCTGGACGTGGCGCGCGCGACCGTCGAGCCCAGCCTCGGCGCATCGACCTACGCGGTGACCAACGACACGGTCGAGAGCCGGCCGGGCGGCGAGGCGGTGAAGCTGGGCCAGGTGCTGCAGCAGTTTCCGGGGGTGGTGCAGATCGGTTCGCAGGCGCTCGAAGTGCGCGGTCAGCAGAACCTTCAGTACCGCATCAACGGGATCATCGTGCCGGGCGGGTTCTCTGACCTCGCCGACACGCTGCGGGCGCGGTTCGCCGACAAGATCGACCTCGTGACCGGCGCCTTGCCCGCCCAGTACGGGCTTCACGTGGGCGGCATCGTGAACGTGACGACCAAGAACGGTGTCTACGAGCCGGGGGGCGAGGGCGAGCTCTATGGCGGCTCCCGCGGTCACCTGGAAGCGGCCTATGAGGCGGGCGGCTCCGTCGGCAAGACCAACTTCTATTCGTCGGGCTCATATCTTCGCGACGACGTCGGCCTCAGCTCGCCGGACGGCAGCGCAACGCCCGCGCACGACGCGACCCAGCAGTGGGACGGCTTTGTTCTGGCCGAGCACCTCCTTGATCCTGCCTCGCGCCTCTCGCTGATCGCGGGCGTCTCCGACGACAGCTTCCAGCTTCCGATCGCCAGAGCGCCTGGTCCCGCAGCGCAGGCGGCGTTGCAGGACCAAGGTGGGGCGGAGCGACACCTGGCGACCTACGCCATCGCCGCCTACCAGCACAGCGGCGAGAAGCTGACGGTGCTCGGCTCGGCGTTCGTCGCCTACTCGCGACTTGCGGTCACGCCCGACGCCGGCCTCGACCTCGCACTCCAGGGCCTGGCGCGGTCCGTCGCCGACGACAGCGCCTCCACAGGCCTTCAGATCGATGGCGTCTACCAGCTCGCCTCCGCCCACACGCTGCGCGCTGGTCTTTACGCTTCGTGGTCCGGAGAGACCGGCAACGCCCACTATCTCGCCACAGTCGCCGGCCCGAGCGGACCGCTCGCGAGCTTCGCGAGGGCCCAGGACCGACGCGTGCAAGCCAGCCCCTACGTCGAGGACGAGTGGCGTCCTTCGGCGAGCCTCACTGTCAATTTCGGCGTTCGCTTCGATGACGTGACCGGCCAAGGCGGCGGCGCGGCCTTCAGCCCCCGCGCGAACGCCGTCTGGAAGGGGCCGGACGGTCTGACCGCCCATGCCGGATACGCCCGCTACTTCGTCCCCGCGCCCATAGACAACGAAGCCGGCTGGCCGGCGTCGCTCGTCGGCACGAGCGCCGTTCCGCCAGGACCGCCTGGCGCCGCGGCGCGGCCCGAGACGGACGACTACGTCGACGTCGGCGTGCAGGAGAAGCGCGATCATTTGACCTTGGGCGTAGACGCCTACTGGCGTCGCGCCGCCAACCTCATCGACGAGGTCGCCGTCGGCGACACCCTGTTGCAGCGGCCGTTCAATTTCGCGCAGGGCCGCGCCCGTGGGGTGGAGCTCGAGGCGACCTACGACGCCGGCCCCTTCTCGGCCTGGGCCAATGTGGCGTTCGCGCGCGCCGAGGGTAGGGCCATCGTGACTGGCCAGTCGATGTTCACGCCCGCCGAGCTTGCCGCCTCGGCCCGAGCCTTCGTTCCCGTGAGCGGCGACCAGAGGGCGACGGCGTCCTTCGGCCTGTCCTATCACCGGCGGGCCCTGCTCCTTTCCGCGGATGCGATTTTCGGCAGCGGGCTGCCCCGCACGGTCAATGTGAGCGCTCCCGACGGTGGACGCTTGCCCGCCTATGGCGAAGCCAACTTCTCGGCGGTTTATCGGCTTGCCGGCGTACGCGGGAGGCCGATCTACCTGCGCGCCGATCTCATCAACGCGTTCGACGCCAGGTACGCGCTGACCGATGGCACGGCGCTGGAAGGCGGCGCGCCGCAGTGGGGTCTTCGCCGTACGATCATCGTCGGGCTGGAACAGTCGTTCTGACCGGTAGGAGGACATCGCCATGCCCTTGCCGAGAAGGCTGCTCAGCGAGCGGAACATCCACCGCGTCTTCCAACTCAGCCTTTGGCTGAAGAGCGCGTTCGCCTCGATTGAAATCGCCGCCGGGATCGCAGCTTTCTTCATAACCAAGGCCTCCCTGCTTGGGCTGACGCTCTGGGTTACGCGGCAGGAGTTCGCCGAGGATCCGCACGACCTCGTGGCCAACTTCCTGCTTCACTCCGTCGAGCGCCTGTCGGTCTCGGCGCAAATCTTCGCGGGGGCCTATCTGCTTGCGCACGGCGCCGTCAAACTCTGGCTTGTCATAGGCTTGTTGCGCGAGCGGCTATGGTTCTACCCGGTGTCCATGGTCGTGTTCACAGCCTTCATCGCCTACCAGATGTACCGCTATACGTTCACGCAGTCCGGATGGCTTCTGTTCCTTTCTGGACTCGACCTGGTCGTCATCGCCCTGACCTGGCATGAGTATCGCTTCCTGCGAAGACGTAGGTAGGCAGGCTCTCCGCCATGACAGTGCGCCGGCGGGCTCCCCTCTTGCTCCTTAGTCAAACGGCATCAGCCGAAGACAATAACGGCGGAGCGGTTGTAGGCGGCGCCAAGTAACCTGACGTGGGTCCGGGCCTCAGAGCCGGACGTCCGCGCCCAAAGTGAAAGCCAGGGAGGGGCTCGGCGAGCCCGTCGGGTCTGGAGGGAGGCGCCCTCCGCGGCGGGTGATCCGGACCCCGCCCATGAACGCGCTTCTGCCCCTCTTCACCCAGGCCGGCGACGCCGCCGACCAGAAGGCCGCCAATCTCCTGGCCGCTGCGCGGGCCCTGACCCCGCACCTGAACCGCTCGCGAAACCTGGACCGCAAGCTGGTGTCCGGGGTGATGACCACCACCTTCGGCGCCTCGGACGCCGAGGGCGCCTGGCTCTGGCGCGACGCCTACGACGCCATCGAGGCGGCCCTGGTGCTGCAGCTGCGCCGCCTCGCGCCCCAGATCGGGCGGCTGGAGGACGCGCCGGCCGACCTGTGCGCGCTGCTCGCCAACCTCTCGGCGCTCTGCCTCACCCACGACCGCCGCTCCGAAGAGCAGCCGGCGATGGACCAGTTCTCGACGCCGCCCGAGCTCGGCGCGCTCGCGGTGCTCGCCGCCCAGGTCCGACCCGGCGACCAGGTGCTCGAGCCCTCCGCCGGCACCGGTCTGCTGGCCATTCTGGCCGAGGCCTGCGGTGGGAGCCTGACCTTGAACGAACGGGCCGCCGGGCGCGCCGGCTTGCTCGACGGCCTCTTCCCCCTTGCGGCCCGGGCGCAGCACGACGCCGTCCATCTGCCCGACGTGCTCGCGACCTCGGGATCGTTTCACGTCGCCTTGGCCAACCCGCCGTTCCAGCACCTCGAGGCGCACCTAGCGGCGGCCCTCGCCTGCCTCGCCGACGGTGGCCGCCTGGCGGCGATCGTGCCGACGCGCCTGTTCGACGATGCGGCGGCGCTGCGCGCCCTGGCCGGGCGTGGCCGCATCGTGCTGCGCCTGACCTTCCCCGCGCGCGCCTACGCCAAGCATGGGACCTCGGTCGAGACCGGGTTGCTGGTCGTCGACCGCGGCGGGGCCGACGCCGCCGCGCCGGCGGTGATCGCCGCCGAGACCCTGGCCGACGCGGCGAAGGCCGCTGCGGCCGTCGCCCCGCGGCCGACCGCGCAGGCGCGGCAGTTCCGGACCGTCAGCCCGGTCGCGATCCTCGTCCCCAAGGCCCGGGCGCTGGCGGCGCCGGCGGGGCGGCTGGCCTTCCTCGCCGACACCGCCCCGCTCGCCTACGAGACCTGCGCCTGGTCGGGCGAGGGCCACGACGTCGGCCTCTACCAGGCCTACCGGCTCGGCCGGGTCCGCTTCCCGCAGAGCGCGCCGCACCCCTCCCCCTTGGTGGAATCCGGCCCGATGGCCTCGGTCTCGCCGCCGGCGCCGACCTACCGGCCCGTGCTGCCAACGGGGATCGCGACCGGCGCGCTGGTGTCCGACGCCCAGCTGGAGACGGTGATCTACGCCGGCGAGGCCCATACGCAGGTTCTGCCCGGGGCGTGGATCCTCGGCGAGGCGCCGCACCAGTTCGTACTGGTCAAGGACGATCTCGACGGCGCGGTGCGGTTCAGGAAGGGCTTCTTCCTCGGTGACGGGACCGGCTGCGGCAAGGGCCGCCAGATCGCCGGCGTGATCGCCGACAACCTGGCCCAGGGCCGCGCGCGGGCGGTGTGGCTGTCGAAGAACGACGCCCTCTTGGAGGACGCCCGCCGCGACTGGACCGCCATCGGCGGGTCGGCCTCGGACATCACCCCGCAGTCGGCATGGAAGCAGGCCGACGCGATCCGCATGGATCGGGGCATCCTCTACACCACCTACGCCACCCTCCGGCAGCCGGCCCGGGGTGACCGGCCCTCGCGCCTCGACCAGATCGTGACCTGGCTGGGCGAGGCCTTCGATGGGGTGATCGTGTTCGACGAGGCGCACGCCATGGCCAACGCCGCCGGCGGCGGCAAGGGCGCCCGGGGCACGAAGAAGGCCTCCCTGCAGGGCATGGCCGGCCTCGCCTTGCAGAACCGCCTGCCCAACGCCCGCATCCTCTACGTCTCGGCCACCGGCGCGACCACGCCGGAGAACCTGGCCTACGCCGCGCGGCTGGGGCTCTGGGGCGGGCCAGAGGCGCCCTTCCCCACGCGCGAGGCCTTCATGGACGCGGTCGAGACCGGCGGCGTCGCGGTGATGGAGCTCATCGCCCGAGAGCTGAAGGCGATGGGCCTCTACATCGCCCGCTCCTTGTCGTTCGAGGGCGTGGAATACGAGGCCCTGCGCCATCCCCTCACCGAGGATGACGTCACCATCTGGGACGCCTGGGCCGACGCCTACCAGCTGATCCACCAGAACCTGCGCGCCGCGCTGGAGGCGGTCGGCGTCACCGAGGACGGCAAGCCGAAGTCCGGCCAGGCCGCCTCGGCGGTGATGTCGGCGTTCGAGGGCGCCAAGCTGCGCTTCTTCGGCCACCTGCTGTCGGGCCTGAAGGCCCCCTCCCTCGTGGCCGCGATCCGCGAGGACCTCGCCGCCGGCCGCTCGGCCGTGGTCCAGGTCGTCTCGACCAATGAGGCGGTGATGGAGCGGCGCCTGGCGGAGATCCCGCCGGAGCAATGGAACAACCTCGCTGTCGACCTGACCCCGAAGGACCAGGTCCTGGACTACCTAATGGGCGCCTTCCCGGTGATGGCGCTCGACGCCGTCGAGGATGAGGACGGCAATGTCACCATGGTCCCGGTGACCGATGCGGCCGGCCGGCCGGTCGTCAGCCAGGAGGCCCTGCGCCTGCGAGACGAGCTGGTCACCCACCTCGCCTGCCTGCCCGCCGTCCCCGGCGTGCTGGACGCGGTGCTCGAGGCGCTGGGGACCGAGCAGGTCGCCGAGATCACCGGCCGTTCTCGCCGCGTGGTCACCCGCGACGGCCGCCGCGTCGTGGAGCGTCGTTCGGCCTCGGCGGCCAAGGCCGAGACGGACGCCTTCATGTCGGGCAGGAAGCGCGTGCTGGTGTTCTCCGACGCCGGCGGCACCGGCCGCAGCTACCACGCCGACCTCGCGGCCCAGAACCAGCAGCGCCGTGTCCACTACCTGGTCGAGCCCGGCTGGCGGGCCGACGCGGCGATCCAGGGGCTTGGACGCTCGCACCGGACCAACCAGGCCTCAGCGCCCCTGTTCCGGCCGGTGACCACGGACATCCACGGCGAGAAGCGGTTCACCTCCACCATCGCCCGCCGGCTCGACAGCCTGGGGGCGCTGACCCGCGGCGAGCGGCGCACCGCCGGCAATGGCCTCTTCCGCGCCGAGGACAACCTGGAGAGCCCCTGGGCGCACCGCGCCCTGCAGGCCTTCTACGTCGCCCTGCACTTCGGCAACGTCGAGGCCATGGACCGGGAGACCTTCGAGGCCAGGACGGGGCTCCGGCTGCTCGACGGCGAGGGGAACCTGAAGCGCGCCGACGACATGCCGCCGATGAACACCTTCCTGAACCGCCTGCTGGCGCTGCGGATCGCCGACCAGAACGCCCTCTTTGCGGCGTTCGACCAGATCCTCGCCTCGATCCTGGAGCGCGCGGCGCAGTCCGGCCGACTGGATCGGGGGATGGAGGACATCCTCGCCGACGACCTGGTGATCCTGGACGAGGAGGCGGTGCGCAAGGATGCGGTCACCGGCGCGGAGACCAAACTGCTGCGCTTCCAGGTCCGCACTCGGCGCGAACTGATCACCGCCGACGCGGCCCAGGCGGGGCTCGACCTCGACGGCGTGGTCTTCGCCGTGAACCGCAAGTCCGGCCGCGCCGCCCTCGTGGTGCAGGGCCTGACGACCACGGACGACGACGACCGGCTGGTCCCGGCCGTGCGCCTGATCCGGCCGGAGAAGCGCACCATCGCCTCGCTGAAGGGGTTCGAGGAGTCGGCCTGGGAGGGGACCGACGCGGCGAGCTGGCGCGCCGCGTGGGAGAGAGAGCTGGCCGAGGCCGATCCCTGGATCACTCGCGACCTGGTGCTGGTCTCGGGCCTGTTGCTGCCGATCTGGACCCATCTGCCGGACAAGGGGACCTCGGTCCGTCGGCTGAAGGCGCCGGACGGCCGGCGTTGGCTCGGCCGCCTGCTCGATCCCGGCCAGGTCCCGGCCCTGAAGGTGGCGCTCGGGCTCTCCGACGTCGCCAGCGCCTACGGCGACGCTGGCCAGGTGGCGAAGCTCGCGCTGCAGGAGGGCTCGGCCTTCGCCCTGGCGGGCGGCCTCTGGCTGCGCCGGGCCAAGGTGATGGACCGCTACCGCCTGGAGGTGGTGGGCGCGGTCAGCCAGCGCGCCGCCTTTGCGGCGCTCGGCTGCTTCACCGAGATCATCAACTACGCGCCGCGGGTGTTCGTGCCCGTCGAGAAGGCTGACGTGCTGGCGGCGGTGCTGGCCAAGTGGCCGCCGCAGTCGGTGCTCCCGAAGGCGGCCTGAGAGGCAGGAGGAAGGGCGTGGCCGGGCGAGCCGGCCGGGGAATGGGTCCCTGGCCGGCGACGGAGCCCGCCATGCTCTCCCCCTTTCCGCCAACCTGCGGCGCGTCATCGCCCTGGGGACCGATCCAGACCGTCGAACTGCTCGGTCCCGACGCCGTCGCCGTCACGACCGCTTCTCATGGGGGCTTGCGTGTTTCGCCGTCGGCGCTGGCGCGCATGCCGGCGGCGATCCGCGAGACCCCGTACAGCGGCGGGGGATGGTTCGAGGAGGACTGCGACTGGGCCCTCCCCTATCTGGCGCTTGGCCTCGACGCCTTCGAGCCGGATGCGGCGCGCGCCGCGGAGCTGCGCCAGGCCGCGGTCAGCACCGTGCGGCGCTATCACCCGCGGCATGCGACGCTGCTAGGCGCCGCCGCGCCCGCCGAGGGTCAGTCCGATGGCTGAGCAGGGTGTTCTCTTCACGCCGGGCGTGGCCGAAGCCCCTGCTCTCGCGGTGATCGGCCCTGCGGCCGATCCTTGCGCCGAGCTTCGCGAGCGGTTCGCCGCGTTCGGGCCGACCGCCCTGGATGAAGGCGACACCCTCGCCCTGATCCTGGTCCGTTGCCTGCGTCCCGGCGCGAACGCGATCTGCGCCGCCGATACGCTGATGGCGCGGTTTGGCGGCCTCGGCCGCGTTTTCGGCGCCCCGGAGCCGGAGCTCGCCAGGGTGGTCGGCAAGGACGCCGCCCGCGAGCTCATCCTGCTCCACGGCCTGCTCGTCCGCGTGCTGGAGCACCCGCTGCGCCAGCGCACGGTGCTCGGCTCCTACGAGGCGGTGAAGACCTACCTGCGGGCGCGTCTCGTCGCCCTGCCGCGGGAGGTCTTCCACGTCCTCTTCCTCGACCGGCGCAACCAGCTGATCGCCGACGAGCGGCTGGGCGTGGGGACCGTCGACCACGCGCCGGTCTACCCGCGCGAAGTGGCGCGCCGTTCGCTGGAGCTGTCGGCGAGCGCGATTCTGCTCGCTCATTATGTGGCGCGCCACATAATGCGCATTATGTGCCCAGCGCCGTTATGTGGCCGGTCACCGCTTTCTCGTTGCTGCCGCCGGGTTTGTGGCGGGCAGCGGCCACATAACGGATGGCAGGCGGAACCAGCGTTGCGGTGGCGGTCAGGCCGGATGGGTGATTGTCGTGCCGACGGCCGCGCGCCCCGCGTCGGAACGCGCGGTGTCAGGTCAGCCCCTACAGCGAGCTGAGCCAGTCCATCAGCACGAGATCGTCATGCCACCCCGGTCGGCGCGGCGGGGCCGCCGCCGAGACCGGAGGCTCGCACAGCGTGAGGGCCTCCGTTTTCATGCGCAGGGTGATCTCCGCGTAGCGGTTGGTGGTGGTCAGACTGACGTGGCCCAGCCAGCCTCGGATGACGTTCACCTCGACGCCCGCCTCGAGAAGATGGACCGCCGTCGTATGGCGCAAGACGTGCGGCGTGATGCTCGACGAACGGCGTGACCAGGGCTGGCAGATCGTTCCATGATTTGGCCCCAGCGGCGGTCGCGAACCCATCGAACTGCGCGAGAGACTGCACGTGCGATCTCACGGTCGCCGGTGCGTGCCGGCGCAGGGCGAGCCCATCGACATAGAGCTCGATGGCCGGCCCAAGCCAAAGGCCGCGGATCCGATCGACGGTCCTTGGCGTGGAGAAGTGTTCGTCCAGCATGAATAACCTCCCGTCCGAAAAGCTGGTGGAGGCGACACGCTGAATCAGGCGCCGACGTTATGTGCCCTGGCTGGACCGAAGACCTGGGGAAACCTGGAGAAAGCGGTGACCGGCCACATAACGGCGCTGGGCACATAACGCTCATAACCATCCGTCGGGAGACCCGACGCCCTCCCGCGCCGACGTCGACATGACCAAGCAGGTGGCCGACGCGGTCAAGGTCCTGCAGATCGCCGTGCACGACCACTTCATCGTGGCGGGCGACCAGGTGGCGAGCCTGCGGTCGCTGGGGCTGATGTAGGCCGGGGGCCCCTGGGAGTGAGGAGGAAGGGCATGCCCGGGTGCGCTCGGTCCGAGCGCGTCTGGAGGCTTTTCCGATGTCCAACGCCGCCTGGTCGGATGACCGCGTCGCCACCCTCTCCAAGCTCTGGCAGGGTGGCCTGTCGGCCTCGCAGATCGCGGGGCAGCTGGGCGGGGTCACCCGCAACGCCGTGATCGGCAAGATCCATCGGCTGGGACTGAGTGGGCGTGGCGCGCCCTCCGCGCCGACCCGGGCGCCTCGCGTCGCCGCTCCTCGCATTCGCCGTGTCCGGGGTGTCGCCTCGCCGCCGTCGCCGCGGCCGACCCGTGTCCAAGCGATCGCGCTGGTGGTGGTTGCGCCGCCCGATGGCCCTGGCCTGATCGGCGATCTCGTTCATCTCGGCGCTCACGCCTGCAAGTGGCCGATCGGCGATCCGAAGAGCCCCGGATTCAGGTTCTGCGGCCGCCGGGCCGACGGACGCTATTGCGAGGCCCATGAGCGGCTGGGGGTGCGCCCTGGCACGGCTTGGCGCGCCGAGCGTGATCCGGTCGTCCAACGTGCGCTGGCGGGGCTGATTTGACTGGTCGGTGCCGATCACGAACATCAAGCGCAAGCGAGCGGGACGACGTGACCGGACTGGCTCGACATGCCCGACGCCTTTCGGATCGCTCGCTCCATGTTTGGCGAAGTTGTTGCGACCGGCGGCGAGGGAGAGCAGCGCGTTCGGTCCCCCTGTATCCCGTCAGCATCGTGGTCGTCTTGCCCGTCATCCTCCCAGCAGCACACTGGACATATCTCGTACCCGCCACGCTTCCGCAGGGTCACAAAGCAGCAGCAAGGGCATCGATAGGACGGCGTGTCTACCTCCGGGGCGCAGGCATTTCGGAACGTCATGCCGGAATGGCGGCACGAGCTTAGGGGCAAAATCGACCCGACCTCGCCGATGGCGCGGTGCCGAGAAGCGGACGCCAGCGCCGCAGGCGGCGTTGAGCCCTAGCTGCCTCCCATCCCTCGCTGGGTGGGTGGCGATCCCTAAGCTTCACGTTGACCGCGCCGCCGCGAAAATGTCGTGGAGTGCCTGGACGACGGCGTCGGGTCGATCCGTGTGGAGGGTGCTGTGCCCGGCGTCCATGAGCGAGCGGTTTTCGCCGCGCGGGACCGAGCGGGCGAACGCCTGGTAGATCGGCTCCTTCAGCGCATTGAGCTCGCGCAGCTCGGTCTCCGGCATGAAGGCGGCCTGGAACGGGTCGATCCCCATGGCGGTCAGCAGGATCAACGGGACGTCCGGCAGAGGGCCCCCGCGTCCGATCTCGCCGAGGACCTCGCTCCGCAGGTTCCTGGCTTCGTCAAGCGTCTTCCGCCACGCGGCGAGGTGATACTCGATGAGCGTCTGGCGCAACCCTTCCGGCCACGCTCGCAACATGGCTTCAAACCTGGGGCGGTAGACTTTCCTGAGACTCAACAGCGCCGGAAGCATGGCGAGCGCCATCCTGACCTGGGCCAGGAGGCCCCGGCGCGGGAAATCGGCGTAGCCTTCGTGCGCCGGATCGAGGAAGAGCAGGCCGGCGACTTCGTCGGGGAAGAGCTGGGCGTAGCGGCGGACGTAGGCCCCGCCTAAGGAGTGCCCAACCAGCACGTAGGGCGCTGGGACCTCGGCGGTCCGAAGCAGGGCTCGGAGCTCCTCGGCCACAGCCGCGGCCGTGCGCGGCAATGCGATGGCGTCGCTCCAACCCGTGCCCGCGCGGTCGTAGAGTACGGCGGTGGTCGAGCGGGCGATCTCGGTCGCGACATTGAGGTAGTCGAGCCCGATCAGCCCGGCGCCAGGCAGAAAGACGACGCTCGGGCCGCCGGAGCCAACCCGATGCAGCGCAAGCTGGCGGCCGGCGACCGCGTAGCGGCGGCCGATCGGGGGCGAGAGGGTGGTTGCGATTAGGGTCTGTTGCACGATGGCACGCCTATGAATATACCGTGCGTATTTAATACTTGCGGTATAGCTAGGAGATATGTCAAGCCTCTCGAAACACGCGCGGAAGGCAGGCGGCAAACGCGAGCGGACCCGCGCGGCGCTGATCGCGGCCGCTCTAGAGATCGTCGAAGAGACCGGATTCGCCACCGCCAGCCTCGACGCAATCGCGGCCAGGGCCGGCATGACCAAGGGCGCGATCTATTCGAACTTCGCTTCGAAGGCGGAGCTGCTGTTGGCTGCTGCGGGCGCGCGCGGACTGGCCATGCGCCCCATTGATCCTTGGGCCGCCGACTCGTTCGCCGTGGGGCTGGAGGCGCTGGCGAAGGAGTTGGCAGCCACCATCCGGCGGGCCAAAGGCGGCGCGAAGTTCGCCGCTGAATTCCAGGTCTATGCGCTTTCCGATCCCGAGCTCAGGGCCGGCTTGGCGGCGACCTACGGGCAGAACTTCGCCGCCGTCGCCGAGCGCCTAGCCCGCTATGCCGACCTCAAGCCTGGCGTCTCGGCGCGCGAGCTCGCCGTCGGCCTGCAGTCGGTGGGCCTGGGCTTGATGATACAGTCGTTCATCACCCCGCGCGACGTGAGCAAAGCGGTCATCCTCGCCACCCTCAGGGCGTTCGCGGAGGGTGTGGTCCGGGAGAATTGAAGTCCGATCTTCCAAGGCACTGTCGTCCCAGAGCTGCGCCGTCGGCGAGACTCAGCCCTCCGGACCACTGAATGGGACCAAAGTGCAGACCTTCGCAGCGGCAGCTGTGGGTCGGGTCCCGTCGGTGACGTGACGCCGGGAAGCGGACGCGGTGTTCCCCGGCTCCGGGGTTAGCGGGCGAAAGGCGGCTGCCCACGACTTCGATATCGCCATTATGAACGACAGGCCCTGCAAGGCGGTCCAGTCTGGTAGCGTCGAAGACCGGCTGAGAGTCAGCCACGGGGCGCAACTGACTCCAATCGAGGCGGCCCGGGTCCGCCAAAGGGTCCGCCCGGCGCTATCACGGCGCTGGAACTCGAACTTGGATCGTGCGCGCGGACGCTCCCACGCGTGCGAGGCCGCGCCCATCTGGCTCCTGTGACCTCGCCACCATTCGTCGCGCCCCACAAGGGACGCTGACGCTCAAAGCCCTTGTGGGGCCCGCCGCCTGGCGGCGCGGGGCGGTCACGAGCCGACGGGCTCGCACCCCCAACCCGCGAAGGGACTTTCCCATGCAACTTCCCGCTCCCCTCTCCTCCGATCGCCTGACGGCCTACGAGGCCCAGGCCCTTGGGCTCGATGACACTCGCACCCATCCGCCGGAGGCGGCGCTTCACCAGCTCGGCGTGAGCCTCATGACCGAATTGCTCGACGTCATCGGCGAGTCCGCCCTTGAGGACTTCCACGTGGTGATCGGCGAGGCCCTGGTCGGCGCCTTCCACTCGGTGGCCCAACGCATCGAGCGCGACGCCGACAAGGCCCGTGATCAGCTGGCCGGGCTGGTCCGGGACTTCGACGGCTCCGAGGTGCTCGACACCGAGATCCAGGAGGTCACGTGCAAGGCGCGCGCGGCCGATATCGCCACCCTGGCGATGGAGATCGTCCGCGATGCGGCGTCCGCCACGTACACGACCACGACCGGCGAGGTGTGGAACCCGTGGAGGGGCTCGGTCAAAGCCACGCGGACCACCGCGGCTCAGATCGAGGCCCGCGACGCCCTGCGGGCGGCGAAGGCGCGCAAGCACCAGGCGACCGATCCGGGCGCAACCGTAGTGGCCTTCCGGGCGGCCCCACAGGCCGACACCGCAGAGGACGCCGGGCGCATCTTCGACGCGCTGAACTGGGCGCGCGAACAGTGGCCGGACATGGCGCTGGCGACCTCCGGCGCCAAGGGCGCCGAGAAGCTGGCCATCAAGTGGGCGCGGCAGAAGGGCGTCACCCTGGTCCTGGCCAAGGCCGACTTCGACCGGCATGGGCGGGCGGCTCCGTTCCGGGCCAACGACGAGATGCTGGCGCTTGATCCGGTCTGCGTCCTGACGTTGCCCAACTCAATCAACGGCGAGCGTGCGGCGAGCCTCAAGCCGTTCGGGCCGGCGTTGAACCTGGCGCAGAAGGCGGCGGAACGGGGTCTGCGTCATCTTGCGGTCAAGGCGCGGGCCTGATCCCGCCGGTGCGGCGGCCGCGAGGTCGCCGCATCTTCTTGCCGACGATCCGCGAGGTGGGCGTGGGGGGCCGGCCGTAGCCTTCGATGGCTGGCCAAGGTCTCCAGGTCTGGCCGGGCGGGCTTAGCGCGATCTCTGAAGGCGAACCTGGGCCGGCGCCGGTCGGGCTCAAGGCGGCCTCGCCAAAGGGCGAGGCGTCAGCGCCGGACCCTCCGGCCTTCCTTCGCTGCGCTCCCGTGCAGGCCGGTCTCCAACGCCGCCGACCCTGAGCCCACCCGTCTCCCCGTCCCGGACGGTCGCATGATCGCGGGATGAGCCCGCCGGTCGAGCGATGGAGACGAAGATGGCGAGCATGTCGATGGCGAAGGCGGTTCTGGAACACGCCCACCAGTTCTACGACGTGGACAACTGGTACGTGGTCGCCGAGTGCTGGGATGCCTGGTCGGTCCTCGAGGAGCTGGACCAGCACGAAGAGAAGACTCAGGTTCCCTTCACGCTCGAGACAGCGGCGATCGCTCACTTCGGCGCGCTGATCGCAGAACGGCGGACGGTCCACTGAGACCGTATTGGGCGGCCGCGATGGCGGCCGCCC
>JAKAZA010000079.1 GCA_021816155.1 Pseudomonadota bacterium
TCTGCGGCGTTGAGCCTCGTCAAGGGCCACGCCGTGGCGCTGGGCCTCGATCCGGCCGAGTTCGAGAAGACCGACATCCACGTCCACGTGCCGGCCGGCGCGACGCCCAAGGACGGCCCCTCGGCGGGCGTCGCCATGTACATGGCGCTGGCCTCGCTGATGACCGGCCGCAAGATCCGCTCCGACACTGCGATGACCGGCGAGATCTCCCTGCGCGGCCTCGTGCTGCCGGTGGGCGGGATCAAGGAGAAGGTCGTCGCCGCCGCCGGCGCGGGGCTCAAGCGCGTGATGCTGCCCGCCCGCAACCGGCGCGACTACGACGAGATCCCGGCCGAGGCGAAGCGCCAGCTCGAGTTCATCTGGCTGGACCGCGTCGAGGACGCGGAAGCCGCTGCGCTCGAGCCGGCGCCGGCGCCCGCGGAGGCGTAGCGCAGTCGCTCAGCGCGTCCCGCGCTCCAGCAGCTCGATCAGTTCGCTCGCCTTCTTGCGCTGCTCGGCCTGATCGCCGCGCACGATGGCCGACTCGATGCAATGGTCGAGATGGTCCTTCAGCATCTCGGTCTCGACCCGCGAGAGGGCGACGCGCACGGCCTGCAGCTGGGTCAGCACGTCTATGCAGTAGCGGTCTTCCTCGATCATCCGCGCGACACCCCGCACCTGGCCTTCGATGCGCCGCAGGCGGTTGAGCAGTTTCGGTCTGTTGTCGCGGTTCATCGCGCGCTCCTCCACTCCGCGGGCCTCGTATACCCATATGGTGTATTTCCAAAATACCTATTAGGGGTATCTGGGACGTGCGGCCAGGAGTCTGCCCTTGAGCGAGCATCACCACCACCACGGCGCACACGCGGCGGACGACGGAATGGCTGCGCTGGCGATCGATCCGGTCTGCGGCATGAAAGTGGACCCGCAGAAGACGCCGCATCACGCCGAGCACGGTGGGAAGGCCTTCCATTTCTGCTGCGCCGGATGTCGGGCCAAGTTCGTCGCCGACCCGGAAAAGTACCTCGCGCCGCAGCCTGCGCCCGCGCCGCCGCCTGCTGCGGCCGGCGCGATCTACACCTGTCCGATGCACCCGGAAGTCCGACAGGTGGGCCCGGGCGCGTGCCCGATCTGCGGCATGGCGCTCGAGCCCGCGACCGTCAGCGCGGACGTCGGCCCTAATCCCGAGCTCGCCGACATGACGCGGCGCTTCTGGATCGGACTCGCGCTCGCGGTTCCTGTGTTCATCCTGGAAATGGGCGGACATCTGGGTCTCGCGAGCGCGCTGGTTTCGCATCAGGCGAGTGAGTGGATCCAGCTAGCCTTGGCGACGCCGGTCGTCGTCTGGGCCGGCCGCCCGTTCTTCGAGCGCGGGTGGGCTTCGCTGCTATCGCGCCGACTCAACATGTTCACGCTGATCGCAATCGGCGTCGGCGTCGCGTGGCTCTACAGTTTGTTCGCGGTGTTGGCCCCGGGCCTCTTTCCGCCTGCCTTCCGCAACGCCGGCGGCCGCGTGCCGGTCTACTTCGAGGCCGCGGCGGTGATCACGGTGCTCGTGCTGCTCGGGCAGGTCCTGGAACTGCGCGCCCGCGAGCAAACCTCAGGCGCCATCAAGTCGCTCCTCGACCTCACGCCGAAGACCGCCAGGCGGGTCCGCGAGGACGGGACGGACGAGGAGGTGACGCTCGACCTGATCCACGTCGGCGATCGGCTGCGGGTGCGGCCCGGCGAGAAGGTCCCGGTCGATGGCGAACTGCTGGAAGGGCGGGTGTCGATCGACGAGTCGCTGGTCACCGGCGAGTCGATGCCGGTCACGAAAGAGCCGGGCGCCAAGGTCGTCGCCGGCGCGATCAACAAGACCGGATCGTTCGTGATGCGCGCCGAAAAGGTGGGGGCGGACACGCTGCTCGCTCGCATCGTGCAGATGGTCGCCGAGGCCCAGCGCAGCCGCGCGCCGATCCAGCGGACGGCCGACATCGTCTCCGGATGGTTCGTGCCGGCCGTCATCGCCGTCGCTGCGGTCGCGGCGATCATTTGGGCGACGATCGGGCCGGAGCCGCGCTTCGCCTTCGCCCTCCTCGCCGCCGTATCGGTGCTCATCATCGCCTGTCCCTGTGCGCTGGGCCTAGCGACGCCGATGGCGATCATGGTCGGCGTCGGCCGCGGCGCCCAGGCGGGCGTCCTGATCCGGAATGCTGAAGCGTTGGAGCGCCTCGCGAAGATCGACACGCTGGTGCTGGACAAGACCGGCACACTCACGGAGGGCCGCCCCGCGCTCACGTCCGTCAAGGTGACGGCGGGCCACGACGAGACCGATCTGCTGCGCCTCGCCGCGAGCCTCGAGAGAGGCAGCGAGCACCCGCTGGCCGATGCGATCCTGCGCGCCGCGGGCGACAGGGGTCTCGCGCTCTCGGAAGCCGAGGACTTCGACGCGCCCGTCGGCAAGGGCGTCACCGGCTTCGTCGACGGTCGGCGCGTCGCGCTGGGCGGCTCGGCGCTGCTGACCGAGCGCGGGGTCGATACGACGCCGCTGGCCGCCGCCGCCGAGGCCATGCGCGCGGACGGCGCGACGGCGATCTTCGCGGCGGTCGACGGGACGCTGGCTGGCGTGCTCGGTATCGCCGATCCGATCAAGCCGACGACCGCAGACGCCGTGCGCACGCTCAAGGACGAAGGTGTGCGGCTGGTCATGATGACCGGCGACAACCGCACCACCGCGCTGGCCGTGGCCGCGCGTCTCGGTATCGAAGACGTCGAGGCCGAGGTTCTGCCTCAGGACAAGGCCAGGATCGTCCAGAAGCTCCGCGGCGAAGGACGCGCTGTGGCCATGGCGGGCGACGGCGTGAACGACGCGCCGGCCCTCGCCGCTGCGGAGGTTGGCATCGCCATGGGCGCGGGCGCGGACGTGGCGATTGAGAGCGCCGGCGTCACCCTGTTGAAGGGCGATCTCGACGGTATCGTGAAGGCGCGGCGGCTTTCGCGGGCGGTCATGCGCAACATCCGCCAGAACCTCGTCTTCGCCTTCGTCTACAACGCGGCGGGCGTGCCGATAGCGGCGGGTGTGCTCTACCCGGCGTTCCACGTCCTGCTGTCACCGCAGATCGGGGCGGCGGCGATGGCCGCCTCGTCGGTCAGCGTGATCAGCAACGCCTTGCGGCTGCGGGCGACGCGGCTCTAACCGGCGCCCCTCAGCTGCGCCAGTGCGGCGGGATAGCGGCGCGAAACCGGGGCGGTGACCCCGCAATCAAGGTCCACCCGGAAATCGCCGGAGCCCGCCCGCGTCAGCGCGCGAACAGAGGCGGTGTTCACCAGCCACGAGCGGTGGGTGCGCACGAACCCGAGCTCGGCGAGATCGCGCTCGACGTTCGCGAGCGAAGCGCGCATCAACGGACGTCGGCCGTCAACCAGCACGAACTCGACGTAATTGCCCGCCGCGTGCGCCGCCGCGATGTCGGCCGCCGCGACCCGGATCAGCGTCGCGCCATCGCGGATGTCGAAGAAGGTGCGGCGCGGCCGCGCCGACGGCGCGGGCGTCGCCCGCGGCTGCGGCCGGAGCGCCCACATCACGATGACCATGAGGACGTAGCTGAGCAGGTCCTTGCGGTACTCATAGGCGACGTCGGTCTGCGACCAGGCGTAGACTTGGCCGAAGGCCGGAAAGGCCAGCACGCGCAGCAGCGTCATCAGCGCGATATGGACGCCCGAGAAGGCGAGACTGCCGAGCGCAGCCAGGACGCCGACCTGCCAGAAAGGGCGGCGCCGCGCGCTCAGCTTCCGGATCGCCGCATGCACGCCGACGCTCCCGATGAGCAGCGTGACCACGCTCGTCGCCTCCTCGATGGCCGGGCGCCACAGCGGCAGGACGAGATGCTGCTGTCGCGCGTCATCGAGTTCGGTCGAGACGTTCACGAAGCCGGCGAGCGCCAGCAGGGCGCAGACGACGATCCACACCGTCACCTGCGGATGCGACCGCCAGAACGGAAGTTGCGCGCGGTCGCCGCTCGTCCCGCCTTGCGCGCCGTTGGTCCCTGGGCCGCGCGCTCCGCCCCTGGCGCCCGGCCGGCCACCCCAAGCCTCTGGATTCTCGTCCGTGCGGTCGATCATCTTCGCGCCGCACCCCTTTGCCACGGAGCCCTCTGCAATGGAACGCCGACAGCTGCTGCGCACCGGTGTCGCAATGATGGGCGCGAGCGCGTTAGGCGGCCGCGCCGTGGCGAACGCTGCAGGCTATGTGCGGCCGGGCCTGCCGGGCTGGCCCACCGCGAAGGATTGGGCCGGCCTCTCCGACGCGGTGGACGGGCGTCTCAGTCCGGTGACGACGCCGGATCTCTCAGGACCCGACGCCGCCAGGCTGCTCTCCAATCCTTTCTACATCGCCGACCAGCCCGCCCTCACGGAAAGCTCCGGCTGGCTGGGCGCATGGCGCTCGTCGCCCAGCGCGTACGTAGTGGATGCGCGCAGCCCTGCCGACGTCGCCGCCGCCATCCGCTTCGCAGCCCGCCGCAAGGTGCGGCTCGTCGTGAAGGGCCGCGGCCACAGCTACCTCGGTTGCTCGAACGCACCCGACTCGCTGCTGGTCTGGACCCGCCACATGGACGGCGTCACCGTCCACGACGCCTTCACGCCACAGGGCTCGAGCGCGCCGCCCGTCCCGGCGGTGAGCTGCGGCGGCGGCGCGATGTGGCTGCACGCGTACCAGGCCGTGAGCGTCGAGGGCGGGCGCTACGTTCAGGGCGGCGGCTGCACGACCGTGGGCGTCGCCGGCCTCGTGCAGGGCGGTGGCTTCGGCAGTCTTTCGAAGGGCTTCGGCACGGCCGGCGCGCACCTGCTGGAGGCCGAGATCGTGACCGCCGACGGCCGCGTTCGGGTGGTCAACCACGTGCAGGACCCCGACCTCTTCTGGGCGCTGAAAGGCGGCGGCGGCGGGACGTGGGGCGTCGTCACGCGGATGACCTTGGCGACCCACGAGCTGCCCAGCACCATCGGCCCGCTCAGAATGACGATCAGGGCCAAGTCCGACGACGCCTACCGGCGCCTCATCGCGCGCTTCATCGCGCAATACGCCACGGGGCTCTTCACCCCGCACTTCGGCGAGCAGGCGAGCTTCGGGCCGAACAACGTGCTCTCCGTCGACATGGTCTTCCAGGGCCTGACCCAGTCTGAGGCCAAGGCCGCGCTTCAGCCCGTCGCCGACTTCGCCGCCGCGAACCCGGCCGATTACGAGGGCGCAGGCAGCCTTTCGGCCGCCGCCCTGCCCGGGCGGAGCCTCTGGGACCCGAACGTGGTGGTCCGCTTCGGCGCGGCGATACCCGACAAGCGGCCCGGCGCGTCGCCCGGTGATTACTGGTGGCGCGGCGACGGCGGCCAGGTCGGCGTCTTCTGGTACGCCTTCACTTCGGCCTGGCTGCCCAAGACGCTGCTGAAGCCTCAGAACCAGGCAACCCTGGTCGATGCATTGTTCGCGGCGAGCCGTCACCACGGCTTCAGCATCCATTTCAATAAGGGCCTTGCGGGCGCGCCGCCCGAGGCGCTCGCGGCCTCTCGCGATACGCCGATCAACCCAGACGCACTGGACGCGTTCGGCCTCGCCATCGTCGCAGACGGCGGTCAGACGCTGTTCACCGGCCACGAACCCAACCTGGCCCTCGGCCGTGTCCTCGCCAAGAGCGTTCAGGCCGCGATGAAGGCGCTACGCGCCGCGGCGCCGGACACCGGCGCCTATGTCAACGAGTGCGACTACTTCCAGAGCGAGTGGCGCCGCGCCTTCTGGGGTCCCCACTATGCGCGCCTCGCCGAGGTCAAGCGCCGTTACGATCCGACCGGTCTGTTCACGACACACCATTCCGTGGGCGGCGAAGACTGAGCGGCGCAACATTCGCGGGCCGTCGACCAAGGGTCGTTCGGAGGCGCACCCAGGTCCACGCAAGATTAGATGACGTATGCGCTCGGCCCGCCTTGAGCTGAATCAAGGTGAACACCAGAGGTTTGCGCTTCTGCTCCATGCCGATTTTGTCACGGAGCCCGGCAATGAAGACGCGTCTGTCCCCGCTTATCCTTGGCGCTCTCGCGGCGCTCGGAGTCAGCGGAGCCGCGCCGGTCAGCTCGGCGTCGGCGCAGCCCGCAGCCGACCGGCCCGCGGTCGGGCAAATCTACGTCGTCGCTCCGCATGAGGTGAACCGCAGGGAGGTCGGGCGGACGGCCTACGGCGCGCCGATCGAGGAAGTGACGCTCACCCACCGCGTTGGCTACGCCGATCTAGATCTCACAAAGCAAGCCGACGTTGACGTCCTGACCATGCGCGTCAAAAACGCGGCGATGACGGCCTGCAAGGAATTGGACAAACTCTATCCCGAACGCGACTACGCGCCGGCGGTGCAGATGCCCAGGACCTGTTTCCGGGCGGCGATGGACGGCGCCATGCCGCAGGTGGTCGAGGCGGTCGAGAACGCACACAGGTGACGCGCCCCGCTCGCGCCAACCGTCCCTTATCGGCGCTTGATCTCGCGCAATGCTCGCCGGCGACCGAAGCGCACAGTGACGGCGCGGGCTTCCGCACCAGGATCCGGGTCATGACGTTCAGACACATCGCTTCAGTGGCGGTCGCCGCGCTGGCGATCACGATGTCTGTTGCGAGCGGCGCCCAGGCCGAGTCCCGCGAAGCGCCGCGCGCCCAATGCTTCATGTCGCGCGACTGGAACAACTGGAGGGCCAGCCCCGACGCCAGGCGCATCTACCTCAGGGTCGGCCCGAAGCGGGTCTACCGCCTGGACCTCGCTTCCGCCTGCCACGCGCTCCGCCAGCCCGGCGCCTACCTGGTGAACCGCCTCCGTGGGAGCAACTGGATCTGCGGCCCGCAGGACCTGAACCTATCCGTCGCCGTGGGCCGACGCTTCGAGAGCCCCTGCATCGTCAGCGGCGTCACGCTGCTCACGCCCCGCGAAGTCGAAGCCCTGCCACGACGCCTGCGCCCCTAGGGCGGCGCATCGAGCGTCTCGCCAGGTCCGCGATGGTACCGCCTCTCCGGATCGAACGGAGGACCTCCAGAGCCACAATCTGGCGCTCTAACCAACTGAGCTAAGGCGGCGCGCTATCGCCGAAGGGGCCTCGTTTAGGCGGGCCGGGCCCGGCGATCAAGCGGCAACGAGAAAGGCCCCGGAGAGTCTCTCCGGGGCCTTCGCGAACGCTTGCAGTCGACCAGGTGCGTCAGTCTTGAGGGACCTGGAACCCGATCGGGATGATCACCTTGCCGCCAGCGACGGGGACGCCGTCGCGGGTCATCGGTCGCATCTTGAACAGGTGCGCCATGTGCAGGGCCGCCGTACCGAACTCCTGGTTCGGCGGGCTCTCCGAAAGGACCTCGCATCCGGTGACCGAGCCGGAGGCCGTTACCGAGCACTCCATCGTCACGTGGCCGTTGACGCCCATGCGGCTGGCCCGCTCCGGGTAATACTGGGCCACGTCGTCTCCCGAGGGGCGGTGCTGCCAGTCGGGGTTCGAGATGATTGTCGGCTTCGGCGGCGGCTTCGTCGGCGTCACCGTCGGCGGGGCCGGCGGCGGCGGCTGCGGGTGCTCGACCGGCGCGATGTTCAGCGGTGGCGGCGGCGCGATGTTGGGCGGCGCGGCGACCGGCGGACGCGGCTGGATCGGCGGCGGCTTCACCACCTGCTTGGGCGGCGGCGGAGGCGGCGGCGGCGGCGGCGGCGGAGGCGGCGGGTGAAGGATGTTCACCACCTCCTTCTCGTCCGAGTAGGTCTTGTAGTTCGCTTTGAACTTCGACGTTCCGGCGAAATAGAAGATCAGGAAGTTGAACAGCAGCGCCGTCAGGAACGCGCCGATGAACAGCGGCACCGTCCGCTTGTTCGACCTCGGAACGTCGAACGGATTGTGGGCTGGGTGAGCGATGTCAACGTCGGTCATTTCTTTTTCATTCCCGACCGGTCTTCGCCCACGAGCGCCACGCTATAGAACCCGTTGTCCTGAAGCGTGTTCATCACCTCGAGAAACTTGCCGTATTCCACGTTCTGGTCCCCGCGGATGAACACCCGCTCCGTCGTCTGCCCGCCCGGCTTCATCCCGTAGGCCAGCCGCAGCGCGTCCGGCAGTTCGGAGATGTCGGTTGGGAAGTCGCCGACGAACAAGGAGCCATCCTGCTTGATCGAGATGTAGACGACGCGCGGCGGCTTCACCTGAGGCGGCGCGTTCGCCGGCGGCAACGCGACCTTGATCGAGACCGAGGCCAGGGGCGCCGCCACCATGAAGATGATCAGGAGCACCAACATCACGTCCACGAAAGGCGTGACGTTGATCTCGTTGTTCAGGTCGACGGCGTATTTGCCGCCGCCTGGACCTGCGAGTTTGGCGGCCATCTAGCCTTACGCCCCCCGGTCGAGCTGGCGGGAAACCGCGTTCATCAGCTCGGCGACGAAGCCTTCCGTGCGCGAGCCGTAGGACGTGATCTGGGTCTGGAAGTAGTTGTAGAAGACCACCGACGGGATAGCCGCGAAGAGCCCGAGGCCCGTGGCGAGCAGGGCTTCGGCGATGCCGGGCGCCACGACGGCCAGGTTGGTCGTGTTGGTGTTCGCGATGCCGATGAACGAGTCCATGATCCCGTAGACCGTGCCGAACAGGCCGACGAACGGGCCGGTGGAGCCCACGGTCGCCAGGAACTGCATGCCGCCCGAGAGGCGGCGCGCCAGCGACGACTGGACCGCGCTGACCGCATGCTCGGCGCGTTCGATCGTGCTTTCGCGGTGTTCGCCGTCGACCTTCAGGCCCGCCTGCTTGGAAAGCTCGACCTCGGCCGAGGCCGCCGCGGCCATGTCGGCCAGCGGGTTGCCGGCGAACTCTTCGCTCTCGGCGATGCGGCCCATGTCCGAGATCGACTTGGCGCCGCGCCACGTCTCTAGGAACCGGTTGGTGACGCGGTTCATGCCCGTGAACTCGAAGGTCTTGATGATCAGGATCGTCCACGAGAACAGCGAGCAGGTCGCCAGCAGCACCATCACGATCTGAACCACCAGCCTGGCGGAGAGGAACATCTCCCAGGGATTGAGGTGGCCGGCGTTCTTGCCGCCGACGCGCTCGGGCGAGGACGACGTGGACGACTGGTCGGAGCTCGCCGGCGCGGGCGCCGGAGCGGCAGCCGCGGCGTTGCTCGCATCCGCCGCCGGGGCGGCCGCCGCGTTGGTCGCCGTCTGCGCCATCGCCGGCGCCGCGGCCATGCCCGCGGTGGCCAGCGCCAGAGCGCCGATGATGGCCAGAATGGGGGTGGTTCGTTTCGTTTGAAGCATCGTTTCGCCAGTTCCTGCTTGGTCTTGCTCGCCTAGGCCCGGGTCGGGTCCTTGCGCGGGGCGGCCCTCCGCCCTAGCTGAAGGCCTGGCGCGGCAAGGCCGCAGCTCCAAAGCCCAAGTCGCCGCGTCCTTATCGTCACGCTGCTTCGATCCAATCTCATTCGCCGGCCTTGCGAAGCTTACGTGTCGATGGTGCTTTTGACGGACCCGCCGACGGCGGCGCCGACGAAGGGTCCTTACCGCTTTGTTAGACTTGCGGCTCGGGTCCTTTGGCAACCCCAAAACTCACCGTCAAGAGGGCGTTGCCGATCGACGTTTGGCGACGGATTCGCGGCGGGCGTTGCGCGTTTGCATCGCAACATCGCGCTATTAGCAAATAAAGCCGGGGTTTGCCGTGGGGCGCCGACACGATCATACTGCACCGCAACATGCCGCTTTGCGCGGCGCCGGGAACAAAGCGCCCGTGTTTCAGGGAAGAACTTTATCCCACATCACGCTGAAGATTGGACGCTGTCGTCAACTCAACGTTCGCCGCGCGCCCGCAGCTTCTCGTTGAACGGAACGAGCTGACACCGCTAGTCGCGCGCCGACCCCGCCTCAATATTCAACTCATCGCTGGCGCGTGCCGCCGGGCTGGCGCAGAAAACGGTGCGCGGCCGGCTGTTGTGGCCGGCGCAGTCGTGGAGGAGCGATGACGGGCCCCCCGGCCGTTCTCCAGCGCCTCGGCCTCGCCGCCGTCCTCATGCTAGCCGCCGGCGCGAGCCCTGCGCCGCCGCATGCCCTGAACCTCGACGCCGGCCGCTGGCTCACCTACGCCAACGGCTCGGAGCACGAGCACTTCGCGCCGGCCAACGTTGACGGTGCGCTCGTGGTCGAGCTGCCGGTCGACGCGCCGCCCTTCTTCACCGCCTTCGGCCGCAGTACGACCGCTCCCAGCGACGATTACCTGTTCACCGACGCGCCGCCATTGACAGGCGCGCGCGCCCTTTCGGCGAGTTTCGCGCTCGCGCTGTCCCCCGGCGCGGCGCTGAACACGCGATTCGAAGCCTCCAACACCTGTCCAGGCGGTCCCACCGCGCGGCTGCTGTTCTCGGCGCCCGGCCCGCTGACCGACTGGCGCGGCGCCACTCTGCCCTACACACGCTGGTACAGCGCGCCGATCGCGCTGACGCCAGGGGCCCACACCCTCACCGTCCTGCTCGATCCTTCCGCCTGGACCGACGTCTTCGCCGACCGGGGCGATTCGACCAGGCCTCCCCGCGGACAGTCCGCAACACCTCTCGAAGGCTTCCGCGCCGCCCTCGCTCACCCCCGGGTCGGTCTCGTCCTCGGAGGCGGCTGCTTCGCCGGCCACGGCGTCGGCGTCGTCGGCGGGACAGGGCGGCTGACGCTGACTGGCTATGAGATCGAGTAGGAGATCGGCCTGCGGGTCGAGGCGTGGTGCCTGGGGGCGGATTCGAACCACCGACACGCGGATTTTCAATCCGCTGCTCTACCAACTGAGCTACCCAGGCCCGTGGCGTCGGACGGGGCCGGCGGCCGGAGGCGTGGGTCTATAGAGAAGCCGTGCGTTCGCGTCCAGCCGGGTCAGTCCTCGTCCGGCGGACCGGACGGCGGATCGTCTTCCCGTTCGTCCTCGACCGCTGGCGCCCTGTATGCGCCGGTCAGCCAACGCGACAGGTCGACGTCGGCGCAGCGGCGCGAGCAGAACGGCCGGTAGGCCGGTTCCGCCGGACGGCCGCAGATCGGACATTTCCGCTGGCTCATCTTGCGGAGACCTCGAACCCCTCGCGGGGCCGGCCCTCCTCGGCGCGAAAGGCGATTCGCGCGCCGAAGCGGTCGGTCAACGCCTGGAGATAGGGGCTCGCGGCCTCCATGACATCGGCTGCGGCGGCCGCTGCGATCCGAGCGCCGGGCGCGGCCGCCGATTCGCGTTCGACCGCGCGGACGAGGCGCAGCGCGAGCGTGAGCGCGGTGGGCGCACCCGACACGTCCAGCAGGCGCTCCGCCAGCGACCGGCGCCGGCGCGGGACGGTCAGCTCCAGCGTGCCGAAGCGGCTGATCGGGCCGAGCGCCACGCCCGGGTTGTCGGGCGCGAAGGCGGCGCGGGCCGCGGTGATCAGCGCGGGGCCGTCGTGGCCGCGGCCAGCGAGGTCGACGACGACGAGGCCGCCCTCGCCTTTCAGCCGCAGCACGCGGGCGGCCGTGGCGAGCGCGGCGAGGTTGGCGGCGCGGGCGGCGCGCTTGGCCTCGGCGCCAGGCCGGTCGCCCACGTCGACGTCGACGGCGACGAGCGCGCGGGTCCGTTCGATGGCGATCGTTCCCCCGCCGGGCAGCACGAAGACGGTCTCGAGCGCCTCGGCCTCGGCCGCGTCGCAGGCGGCGCGGGCGGCCGCGCCGGTCACGATGGGATGGCGAGGCGCGAGGCTCGCGAGCTCGCTCGCGATGTCCGGCGCGGGCGCCAGCAGGCGCGGCGGCCCCTCCGCCTCGCCAATCAGGCGCAGCGACGCGCCCTTGCCGGCGCGCCCCTCGGCGCGGATCTCGACGGCGACGGCCTGACCTTCCGTCAGACGCCCCATTTCGGGCTTCAGGTTGAGCACGCCGTCGGCCCCCTCTCCCAGGGCGACGAACGCGAGCCCCAGCTGCCGCTCGAGCCTGCGCACGCGCGCCACGACCTCTGCCCCGAGAGCCTGTGCGGCGACGTCGCCGTCCCGGGCGACCAGCAGCCGTTCGGGCCGCCCGTCGAGCGTGACGACGCCTCGCGTCTCGCCGATGCCGACGTCGAGATAGGCGCGCCGTTCGGTCACGCCGCGTATCCCAGCCCGGCCAGCAGCGCCCGGGTCTCGTAAAGCGGCAGGCCGACGACGCCCGTGTAGGAGCCGTTGAGATGGGTGACGAAGGCGCCGGCGTGACCCTGCACGGCGTAGGCCCCGGCCTTGCCTGCCCATTCGCCGCCGGCCACGTAGGCGTCCAGCTCCGCGCGAGTCAGGCGCTTGAACGCCACCCGGGTCTCCGAGAGCCGCGCGCCACTGCGCCCGCCGGGCGCAACCGCCGCCACCGCGCTCAGCACGCGGTGGGCGCGACCGGAAAGCAGGCCGAGCATGCGCGCGGCGTCAGCCTCGTCGTCGGGCTTGGCGAGCAGGCGCCGCCCGAGGGCGACCACCGTGTCGGCCGCGAGCACGAACGCGTCCGGGTGGCGCCGAGCGGCGGCGTCGGCCTTGGCGCGCGCCAGCCGCAACGCCAGCCGGCGCGCTGTCTCGCCGGGCAGCGGCGTCTCATCGAGATTGACGGGGTCCACCAGGTCGGGCGCAAGGCCGATCTGGGCGAGGAGCTCCAGGCGGCGTGGGCTGGCGCTGGCCAGTACGAGCCGCGGGAGCCGTCGCGGGCGCGGGGTCATCGGGTGACGGTCATCCGCGAGACTACTTGAACCGATAGGTGATGCGGCCCTTGGTCAGGTCGTAGGGCGTCATCTCGACGAGCACCTTGTCGCCCGCGAGCACGCGGATGCGGTTCTTCCGCATCTTGCCGGCGGTGTGAGCGATGATCTCGTGCTCGTTGTCGAGTTTCACTCGAAATGTGGCGTTCGGCAGCAGCTCGCTGACCGTGCCGGGGAACTCCAAAAGCTCTTCTCTCGCCATTCGGCCTCGCAGATCGGGGCGACGCGCCCGTGGACGCCGCCGGAACTGTCCCGGTCTCTAGGAGCCAAGGGAACAAGCCGGCGCAGCACAGCCTGTGCATATCGCATCGAGAACCCAGCTTCATCCCCCGACCGACAGCGGCGCGCCAAAGCGGGCGCGGATACGCGCGGCGAGGGTGTCGCGGACGTCGCGGTAGGCGTCGAGCACCGCCTCGCGCGGCCCCATAGCGAGCGTCGGGTCGTGGGTCGGCCAGTATTCGAGTTCCACGGCGCGGCGGCGGGCGAGCTCGACGGCGCGGTGCTGGGCCTCCGGCGTGAGCGAAATGACGAGATCGAACGAGTCGTCCTCGAGATCGTCGAAAGTCTTAGGCTGGTGATTCCGAAGGTCGGCGCCGATTTCGCTCATCACCGCCGCGGCGAAGGGGTCCGGTCCGTCGCCGTCGTCCTCGCGCTTGAGGCCGCAGCTGTCGACGTAGACCCTCGCGCCATACATCAGCTTCATCAGCCCCTCGGCCATGGCCGAGCGCACGCGGTTGAAATTGCAGGCGAACAAAACGGCGTCAGGCAGCCGGGGCGAGGGTTCAGGGGGGGCGGACAAGCGCTAGCCTCGCCAGTGCAGGGCGCAGATCAGCGTGAAGAGCCGCCGCGCCGTGTCGAGATCGGTCTCGACCTTGCCGGCGAGGCGGGCCTTGAGGAGCTCCGAGCCTTCGTTGTGCAGGGCGCGCCGCCCCATGTCCAGGGCCTCGATCTTCTGCGGCGTCGCGTTGCGGATGGCCTGGTAATAGCTGTCGCAGATCATCGCGTAGTCGCGCACGACGCTCCGGAAGGGCGACAGCGAGAGGATGTGGCGGCGCTGGTAGCCCGGGCCGGTGATGTCGAGCGCCAAGCGGTTGTCGATCAGCGATATCCTGAGATCGTAGGGTCCGCCCTCGGCGCCATCGGGGACGAAGTGATTCTCCTCCAGCAGGTCGAAGATCGCGATCTGCCGCTCCTGCTCCTGGTCGCGCGAGGCGGCCGAGAGCGATTCTTCGTCCAGCGCCACCGAGGCCAGCCGATGCTCGCCGCTCACGATCGGCCCCTGCGGCGCGTCTGGCGTTGATGGGAACGGGCGAACATCGACCAGAGATAACGTGGCCCGCGGCCGCGCCAAAGGTCAGCTTGGCGGGTTTCGGCGGATCGAGACGCTTCTGGCGTGCGCGGGCAACCCCTCGGCGTTGGCGAGCGCTTCGGTCGGGCCGGCCAGCGCCTGGAACGCGGCGGGGTCGCACGCGATGACCGAGGTGCGCTTGAGAAAGTCGTAGATCGAGAGGCCGGACGAGAACCGCGCCGCGCGGCTGGTCGGCAGCACGTGGTTCGAGCCGGTTACATAGTCGCCCAGCGCCTCGGGCGCGTAGCGGCCGAGGAAAATCGCGCCGGCGTGGCGAACGCGGGCCGCGAGCGGTTCGGGCGCCTCGACGGCGAACTCGACGTGCTCGGGCGCGATCCGGTCGACGAGGCCTGGCGCGGCGTCCAGCGGGGCGATAACCACCGCGCCGTGGTCGCGCCACGACGCGGCGGCCGCCTGGCCGGTGGCGAGCGCCTGCACCTGGCGCTCGAGTTCGCTGACCACCGCCTCGGCGAAGCTCGGATCGTCGGCGATCAGAATGGATTGCGCGTCGGGGTCGTGCTCGGCCTGGGACAGCAGATCCGCGGCGATCCAGGCCGGGTCATTGGCGGCGTCGGCGACCACCACGATCTCCGACGGGCCAGCCAGCGCGTCGATTCCGACCACGCCATAGAGCCGGCGCTTGGCTGCGGTGACATAGGCGTTGCCGGGCCCGACGATTTTGTCCACCGGCTGGATCGGCCCTGCGCCATACGCGAGCGCAGCGCAGGCCTGGGCGCCGCCGACGCGCCAGATCTCGGTCACGCCGGCCTCGCGGGCGGCGGCCAGCACCGCAGGGTCGAGCCGGCCGGGCGGCGACACCATTGCGATCCGCTCGACGCCGGCGACACGAGCCGGAACGGCGTTCATCAGCACGGTGGATGGGTAAGCGGCGCGCCCGCCCGGCACATACACCCCGACCGCCTCGAGCGGCGTCCAGCGCCAGCCGAGGCGCACGCCGGCCTCGTCGACGAAGCTGGCGTCGGCGGGCCGCTGGCGCGCGTGATAAGCGCGTATCCGCCCGGCGGCGAAGGCGATCGCCTCACGCACCGGCGCCGGACAGGCGTCGACGCCGGCCTGGATCTCGCGTGGCGTGACGCGGATGGCGTCCTCCGACAGCCGCACGCGGTCGAAGCGCTCGGTGTAGCGCAGCACGGCGTCGAGGCCCTCGGCGCGGACCGCCTCCAGCACGCCTGCAACGGCCGCATCCACGTCGGCCGGCGATCCGCGGCGCTCGGCCAGGAACGCATCGAAGGTCTCGTCGAAGTCGGGATCTGCGTGGTCGAAACGGCGCATAGCCGCGCGCCTATTGGCCGCCTTGAACGGAAACGCAAGGGCGCTCGATCTGGTCGACCGCGCCGGCGATGACGGGCCGCCTAGGTCGCCACCCCCAAGACGCCGAGCATCGGGCGGACGATCATGACCGCGAGCGGGACCCACGACACCGTATAGAGCGCCGCGCGGACAGAGACCCGATTGAAGGTCGCCTGCACGATTGAGTGGGCGACGCGCGCGGCGAGGAACAGCCACGCGCAGGCGGCGTAGACAGGGTCGGCCAGGCCGGCGACGACGATCGCGAGGGCGACCGCGTAGAAGACTGTCGGTGTCTCGAGGAGATGACGGTAGTTGTCGGCGACCCGTGTGGCCGAAGACGGCAACCGCTCCGCGAGATGGCGCGTGTGCGCGGCATCCTGCAGACTGAGCCCGGCCCGCTTCATCGCCGGCATCCGCACCGCCGTCATCCAGGCGGCCATCACGAAGGTCAGCAGGCCCATGCCGAACACTGCGCGCAGGATCGAAAGGCCGGACGCGTTGAGCTGTGTCATTGAGTTCCTTCCCGCCCCGCCCCTGCGCCAACGCCCTGGCCGGCGCAGTTACATACAGTCAGACCGTATATAAATGACGAGAAGAACGCAAGGCGAGCGGACCGCGGCGACGAAGAAGGCGCTGGTCTCGGCGGCTAGGGCGCTCTTCGCCTCGGGGGGGTTCGCCGCAGTGGCGGCCGACGCGATCGTGCGCGAGGCGGGGGTCAGTCGCGGCGCGCTCTATCATCAGTTCGGGGACAAGACGCACCTGTTCGCGGCGGTGTTCGAAGCGGTCGAGGCCGAGCTGATCGAGCGCATCGAGGCGCTCGTGGCCAACGGGCCCGCGGGCGATCCGATCGAACGCATGCAGCAGGCGGCCAGCAGCTGGCTGGACGCCTGTCAGGATCCGGCCATCGTCCGCATCGCCCTCGTCGACGCCCCGGCGGTGCTCGGCTGGGCGCGCTGGCGTGAGATCGGCGACCGCTACGGCTTGGCCCTGGCGCAGCGCCTGATCGCGCAGGCCGTGGCGGCCGGCCACGTCGAGGCGCAGCCGATCGAGCCGCTGGCGTACGTGCTGATCGGCGCCCTGCGCGAAAGCGCGCTCTATATCGCCGCCGCGACGGACCCGATCCGCGCCAGGGCGGAGGTCGGCGCCGCTATCCGCAGGATCATCGCCTCGCTGGCCTCTGGCGCAGGCGCCGCCGGCGGGCGGGCCTGAGGGCTCCCATCGACCCTACCCTCCGTGCGCCGGGGTGCTCGGCGTCCGCCAGGGGGGCGACACGTCCGCCAGGGCGGCGTCGACGCACTCGACTGTCAGCACCACATCGCCGCCGCCCGCGAAGGCAAGGCGGATCTCGCCGCCCGGCGTTTCGCCCGGCTCGAAGCTTACGGCCAACAGCTCGATGACCGCCTCCGGCGCCTCGCGGCGCAGGTTGCGGGATTTGACGGCCAGCACCGAGCCGAATTGCAGGCCAGCGCGGACGCGCTCGCCAAGCAGCCCGCCTGCCGCCTCCCAACGGAACCGGTTCAGCGCCACGGTGAAGCGTCGCCCCCTGGCGTCCCATTCCAGGTCGCCGACCTTGGCGACCGCGTCCTGCAGCGCCGCTGAGATCACCTCCAGGTCATCGGCGTCCTGCGCCAGCAGACGAAGCGGCTCGGGCCGGCTCATTCGCCCACCCCGAGTTCGCCCTCGGCCTTCACCCGCCGCACCCGCGCCCCGACCGCCGACAGCTTCTCCTCCAGCCGCTCGAAGCCGCGGTCCAGGTGGTAGACGCGGTTGACCGCCGTCTCGCCCTGCGCGGCGAGGGCGGCGATCACCAGGCCCACCGAGGCTCGCAGATCGGTGGCCATGACCGGTGCGCCTTTCAAACAGGCGACGCCGCGGACCCTAGCCTCGCCGCCGGCCACGTCGATGTCCGCGCCGAGCCGGGCAAGTTCCGCAACGTGCATGAACCGGTTCTCGAAGATGGTCTCGCGGATGACGCTCTCGCCGTCGGCCAGGGTCATCAGCGCCATGAACTGCGCATGAAGGCCGGTGGCGAAGCC